>NZ_MWPH01000004.1 GCF_002177135.1 Natronolimnobius baerhuensis | reverse complement strand
CAGAGCGGCGAGGTGCCTCCCGTACCCATCCCGAACACGGAAGATAAGCTCGCCTGCGTATCGGTTAGTACTGGAGTGGGCGACCCTCTGGGAACGCGGATTCGCCGCCCCATTCATACTTTCATATTGCTTCACAGAGCGACGGCAGTGCTCTGTGGAGCTTTTTGTATTTTATACCAGTAGCAACATCGCTGTCTCGTACTTCACAGATCCCGTCGCTATGGAGTTGAAGATATCACCCGGAACACTAACGTCCAGCCTCATCCCGTGGCGGCATGCCGCGTCAGCTGGCTAACCCTCGTGCCGGGCGTATGTTGCGTGCCCGGGTTCGCCGTACTGTCATCGCACCCAAGTGGGTAGACTCGGACGGGGACTAAAGGCACGCACCTGTTCTAGGAGTGTCGCCCGTTTAAACGTTTGTAGCTGTCTCGAGGATGGGGCATCGTTAAGACATTATTGCTCAGTCTGTGGGGGAGACTCATCACTCGAGTCGGTGAATCGTGGCTGGATGCTGTAGCGGAAGTAGCCGGTCCAGAAGAGGGCAAACACGAGGCCCAGTGCGAGGATCATGAATCGGTCTTCGATCCCGGCCATAATCGGTGCGTAGGCGGCAGTCAGTATGACTGCGTAGTTGTAAAACAGGACCGCGACGTCGTCCATAGTGAGATCCATATGCTGGTCTCGTCTCCACAGATGTTAAATTTCGGTGGTTCGGTTGGGTGGAGAGTCGATACCGTGGTGGCTCTGTTGTTTTCTCCGGTGGCCGTCTCGTCTCGAGGCTGGGGTGGAGTGAAGACGCGAGGCTGGCTTGGTCGATCAGCTATGTGTGTATAGATATCTAGCACATAGTTCAGTAGTGTCTGCAGTACGTGTGGCGTCATGGAAACGTTTCGTGGTGTCCAGCGTCCAGATGGGCGGATCGGAGTCAGAAATACGGTTGCAGTGGTTCCGCACCTCGAGTCGTGAGAGACTGTGACTGATTACTGTCGTCAGTTGGTGAGCTATCGGCGTAACTGGACAGGGGTTTTCCACACTGTGTCGTGTATGAGTGTCGCGTGGGTGACTGAGATGAGTCCTGGGACGGAGAAGCGACGCGCCGCTGCAACGTGTGGGTCCTGTGGCGAAATCGGAATCGTCCGGGTTTGGGAAGATGGGACGATTCAGCCGGTAGGCCAATCGAGTTTTTGTGGCTGTTCGACACCTCGTATACAACTGCTCGAAACGTAGTCAATCGCTCGTCTAACGCCTGGTCAGTAGAGGTACTGGTCTTCTGGAAGTTGGACGTACTTGCCGTCTCGGTACTGGTACTTGCGTTTCTTGTAGCTCGCGAGGATTTTCATCGCATCAATCCCGGCGGTGTACTTCTTTGAGATGAGGGTGTTGTCAGTGCCGTTACCTTGCATATCCGAGACGACGTCGAACGCCCAGTCCCAGTCGTCGGGCTGGTAGTCTCTGACGATGTCCGCAAAGGAGACGTTTCGCAGGATCTCGTCGCCAATCGCGCGCTTCCAAACGTCGTTGTAGTGCTCGAGCGAGTCAGTTGCGGCGAGTCGGCCGGCGATCTTGCCTGTGCGGACGGCGACATGGTAGCCACCTTCGTGGAAGGCAGAGGTGGTTCCCATTGCGCCGCCGGCCACGGCGATGTTTGCGCCGACGGGGGAGTCGATTGGGCGCGTCGAAGAGATCGGATACGTTTCGGTCCCCTTCGACTTGCCACGATCTTCGACGAGCGGGATGTCCTCCTCGATATCGTACTCGTCGCCGTACTCGAGTTCGAGCAGGCGGCGGATGTACTCTGAACCCGAGGGAATCCGCTCATCATCGGACTCAAGGAGTGCGTAGGCTGCAGGGTTCTCGACATCCTCGAGGTCCATGCCGATTGGCATGGTCAGGCCGACGCGGGCGACCGTGCCGTCGTTCGGGAAGATCCACGGGTAGGCGGTTTCGCCGGGCATGTAGCCCCACCAGAATTTGAGCATGTCTTCGAACTCCTCGAACAGTTCGGGTGGGAACTCCCGGTACTCCTGGTAGGCGATGTGGTTTGCCTCTGGTGGTGAAAGGTAATCCGAGACGCTGCGGCCGGGGGCGGTGAACTGATCGAGTGCGTCGAGTGTGATTCGACGCTGTGGGCCGTCGGCGAGGATGACGTACTGCGCTTCGATCTGGTCGCCGTTCGACAGCGTGAGCGTGTGGGTTGGTCCCTTCTCGCTCGAGGAGCGGAGATCGGTCTCGAGGTCGGAGACACCGGTACCGACGCGCAGGTCTGCGCCGGCGTCGGCCGCGCGCTCGTGGAGCCAGTCGTCCATCCGTGCACGGTGGAAGGTGTAGCCGAACTTGGGATAGGTGGCGTCCATTCCAGTCGTCGTCATTGTGACGGCGCTGTTCGGGCCGATGAATTCAGTGCCCTCGAGTTCCCGGTGGATTACCTCGTCGGGAATCTCCCGGTAGTCAAAGTCCATGATGTCGATCCAGTAGTCGAGCATGCCGGCGGCATCGGTCGAGTCGGGACCGAGTCCGTCGCGGTCTTCCCGTGGCACGCCCTGCTCGAACAGCACGGTTTCTGCGCCATGGGATGCGGCCCGTTCGGCTGCGGTTGTACCCGCGGGCCCACCGCCGACGATTGCGACATCAACGCGTTCCATACTCCCTTGGGACTCAGCCACCCGTATTAAACCGCATGAAATTCCTGCCGGGACGAACGCTTTTAGGACTCCCTCTCGAGCAGATGAACATGAACGAGGGCAACACCGACGAGTTCGACGTTCTGGTGCTTCGAAAGGGGACACACGGCATCCCAATCGAACAGTATGCTGCGGCACTGCGCGAGCGATTGACGGACCGAACCGTCAGACTAGCGCGCACGCCAGCCCAGGAGCGCGAGTTAATCGACGACGCCGAGTTCGTCACCGGCATGCTCCTCTCTGATGACGTCCTCGAGGCGGCCACGAATCTCGAGGTGTTCGCCTGCGCGTACGCGGGGACAGGACATCTTCCGCTGGATCAACTCGAGGAGCGAGGCGTTGCGGTGACGAATGCCTCGGGCGTTCACGGCCCGAATATCGGCGAGCACGTCCTGGGTGCAATCCTCCGATTTACTCGCCGGTTCCACGTCGGCCAGCGCCAGCAGGACCGTCGGGAGTGGCGCCACTACCAGGCCCACGAACTGCAGGGATCGACGGTGACAATCGTCGGGTTGGGCGCGATTGGGCAGGCGATCACCGAGCGCCTCGAGCCCTTCGGTGTGGACACGATTGGCGTCCGGTACACGCCTGAGAAGGGCGGGCCGACGGACGAGGTCATCGGCTTCGATGGCGATGCGTTCCACGAGGCACTCGCCCGGACGGATTACCTCGTGCTTGCGTGTCCGCTAACGGAGACGACGCGTGGACTCGTCGGTCGCGAGGAGTTGTTGACCATCGACCCCGAGGCAGTGCTGGTTAACATCGCGCGCGGGCCGGTCGTCGACACCGATGCACTGCTCGAGGCACTTCGCGGGAATCAGATTCGCGGAGCCTCACTCGACGTGACCGACCCGGAACCACTGCCCGAGGATCATCCGCTCTGGAACTTCGGAAACGTCCAGATCACGCCCCACAACGCGGGTCACACGCCGAAGTACTACGACCGCCTGGCCGACATCGTTGCCGAAAACGTCGAGCGCTTCGATGCGGGAGACGGCGCTGATCTCCGCAATCAGGTGCTGTAAGCGCCACGCTCAAGCAGTCGCTCCACAGCCTGCCGATACCCACCGTATTTTTTCGCTTCGACCACGCAGTAGGCGTATGGACGCACACTCGAGTCTGCCAGCCGACTCTGGATCGGCGACTCGTCCGATGACTGATGACTGCATGGAGGGCGGGCAATGACGCTGACCTTCGACGGAACGGTGGTCGTTCCCGTTGCTGATCCCGATGACAGCGAGCGAACTGCAACGGCGGTTGCATCGCATCTCGAGGCGGGAAGCACGGCAATCATCGTTAACGTGATCGAGAAAGCTGGCGGCGCACCCGATAAGGCATCGATGGCACAACGAGAGGAGTACGCCGCCGACATGTTCGACCGGGCACGCGAGGCGCTTGCGAACTCACCAGCGACGATTGAGACGGACGTTCTCTACGGGACCGATGTCGTCGAACGCACGTTCGCGGAAGCCCAGGATCGGAACGCTGACGCCGTTGTCTTCACTGCTCGAGAGGGGAACCGACTCGCTGAACTGCTGACTGGTGACGTCGCTCGACGCATGGTCAAAGAGGCATCCGTGCCGGTCGTGGCGCTACCCCAGGAGTAACCCAGCTAGTCGGACTCGCTGAAGACGGGTTGGGAATCGATCCTGCTGACGAGGATGTGGCGAAGTCCAACGACAAGCCCGTGGTCCGGCCCACTCGCCCACAGTGCCGTTTCCTCGAGTGATGCCGTTTGGTCCCTTTCCGTGATCCCACTGACGAGGACGGATTGCCGGTCAGCCATGACGATCCGGCCGAGTCGCTTTTCAGCGAGTGATGCCGGGTCAGCTGCTAGATCCGTATTGGCAATGTGGGCCGTCGGCACGGCATCACGAATCGTCTCTTCAGCCGTGGCGGACGAGACCTCGATGTAGACGGTGACGTCACGGTCGCTTGCTGACTCGAGCGCATCGAGAAATGAGCGCCCGAACGTCGACTCGTCTGCGGCAAGCACGTACACTTCTTCGGTTGCCTCCTTGAGGAACGATTCGACCCGGTCGCTGACGTGATCGTGATCCGCGATTGCCCAAGCACCCTGCTCATCCGGGTGGCTCGACTGTTGGAGGTTCGACAGTGCCTCGTCGGTCGCCTCGAGCGTGTCCGTGTACTGGTTTCGCAGCGACTCGAGAGCGGCGTCAGTCGAGATAGCGCGGTATTCGCGCGGATCGGACTGTTGGATGTCGACGAGTCCGCGTCGATGGAGTCGTTCGACGGCGTCGTACACCCGCGAGCGTGGGACTTCGGAGAGTGTTGCGACCTCCGAGGCGGTTGCTGTCGACACTCGTGAGAGCGCAACGAAACACCGCGCTTCGTACTCGGTCAGCCCCAGTTCGATCAAGAGCTGTACTGCCTGCTCCGCTGTGGGCATACCCCTATATAGAGACAGTAAGTGCTGGGCGTTCGGCTTGCAAGTACCGGACCTTGGATTACCCCCGGCTCTATGCGACGTGGTCGCTCCCTGCAGCCTGCAACGAGACCGTATTCCGCTCGAGGTCGAACTCGAGGAGACCGGCTTCGACCAGTTTCGGGACGTGGTGATGGCGCAGTGAGATGCGGATGCGGCGTTTGGTACCGATCAGTGCGTCACCACAGGCCGCAAGCGTCCCGCGCTCGTCTGCGTGGTCCGTCGACAGCAGGTGGTCTGCGAGGTCTGCAATTGGCACTGACTCCGTCTCTGCTTGTGCCGAGAGATACTCGAGGATGGCTCGCCGGCGCGGATCGGTGGCGGCGTCGGCTGCGTGCGTATTCGCCGTCGACTCGTCCGAAGATTCGTCTTGAGCGTCGCTAGCTGTCCCAGACATGGGCGTCAGCGATTCAGGATCGCTCACTACGGGAAGCATACCTGCTGTTGGGTGTGACTCGGTATGTGTTCCCTGCCAAATCATGCAGGGCCGATTCGACTGACTATCCGGAGCGCGGACTGCTTACAACAGGTCTCGAGCGCGACCTAGAGGTAGCCGTTCTCGAGCAACAGTTCCCCGTTCAGGACGCTTGCACCGGCTGCGCCGCGAATCGTGTTGTGTGCGAGGCAGTTGTACTGTAGCCCGAACGGTGTTTCTTGGAGGCCGCCCGCGGCGATGGCCATGCCGTTACCGAGCGTGCGGTCCATCCGTGGCTGTGGCCGGTCCGGTTCATCGAAGACGTGGATGAGCGGGTCCGGCGAGGATCGAAGATCCAGGGAGGGGTATGACTCCATTGCCTCCGCGGCCGCCTCGGGCGTCAGGTCGTCTTCGGTCTCGACCCAGACGTTCTCGAGGTGGCCATCGATGGTCGGAATGCGGTTACACGACGCGGAGACGGCCATGCTGTTCTGGTTCAGTTCCGCACCGTCGAACTCGCCGAGGAGTTTTCGGGACTCGGTCTCGAGTTTGTCCTCTTCGCTGCCGATGTAGGGGATGGCGTTGTCGATGATCTCCATCGAGGTGACGCCGTCGTAGCCCGCACCCGAGACGGCCTGCAAGGTCGAGACGTGGACCTTCTCGAGGCCGAACTCGGTGAGCGCGGCGAGTGTTGGCACGAACGTGATCGTCGAGCAGTTCGGGTTTTTCACCAGTGCGCCGTCCCAGCCCCGCTCGTCGCGCTGGACCTCGAGCAAGTCGAGGTGGTCGGCGTTGACTTCGGGGATGACGAGCGGGACGTCTGCTGCCATCCGGCTATTCGAGGAGTTCGATGAGACGATGTAGCCGGCTTCACAGAAGCCAGGTTCGACCTCGGCACCGACGCTCGAGGGGAGCGACGAGAAGATGAGGTCGACGTCGTCCGGCACGTCGTCGGGATCGGTTGCGGTCACCGTCATCTCGCCGATCTCATCGGGGATTGGGCTGTCGACGCGCCACTTTGCTGCCTCTTGATACGTGTGTCCGGCACTCGATTCACTGGCGGTCAGGGCAGCGATTTCGAACTCTGGATGAGGCTCGAGGAGCTGAATTAATCGCTGTCCGACAGCGCCAGTTGCACCGAGTACGCCTACTCGTACTGCCATTTTCCGTCAGTGGGAGTTGTGCCCGCAAAACGGTTTGGGTTTCAGTCTCATTCGCATGATCAACCATGCACGAGTAAGCAGTCTCAGCGATGGTGGGAGTGAGCCGTTTCCACTGCCAAGATAGAAGAGATTAAGAAAACAGAGTTGCACACATCGACTTATGCAGTCACGTCAGATCCGATCCGAGACCGGTTCCGGAGCGACGGTCCTGACCGGTCGCCACCGGTCGGCATCCACATTGGTCAGCCAATCAGCCGAGAGTGCAACGGAGGAAGTTCGATGACGAACGCAACCGCAGACTCGAACGAGGGTGGCCTGTTCGATTCGACGTTCAGCATCGGCGCGGTCGCCGTTGCGGTCGTGTTCGTTTTGATCGGCCTGTTGATGGCATGGACCGGCTATCAGGACGATGAACTCTTGCTTGTTGGCACCGAAATGAGCATCATCTCTGGGATGGCCGGCCTGATGGTCACCTGGTTTGCCGGTCTCGTCGCTTTCGTTATTGCGGTCTACATGGAACCCGGCTTCGATCAGTAAGCGACGTTTTGGGTTTTGACTTGCCGTCGTCTCGAGCGATACTGATTTTCTGGCGATGGGACACTCACTCGCTGGTGCGCTCGACAACGAGCGTTGTCACTCGAGAGACGTAGCGATAAGTACGGAGTACTCTGTTGATTATGCCGTCGCGGCCTGCGATCCTTTCTTCCGGGTGACGTAGCCGGCGATACGGTTACGGACGCCCTTGGATTCGACGTTCGTGAACTTTTCGACGCTGTCTTTGTTCTGCTCGAAATCGGTCGTAAACGCATCCGGGTACCGCTCTAGGAGGAGCTTCCCGGTCTTCTTGACATAGGCCGGTTTGATTGCCATACAGGGAGGTTCCGTCCAGAGGCTCTTAATCCCTTTCTCTTCCGCCTGCATCCGTCTGCCATCAGTTGGGTGTCGCTTGGCACTCAGGGTGTATCTTATCCCATAGTCATACTTCTTATTCTCTACACCACCCATTCGGTTTCGACAGTTATGGTAAAATAAGAGAGTGAATTACTACAATTTATATAGGAGGGATTGGCAAGCAAAAGTGATGGTCTTACACTTCAAGAAAGCAACGAGCGTGTATCGGCAGACGCTGCCGTACGTACTCTTGCAGTTCGGTATTGGGGTCGTATTCGCACTGATTGGTGTTATTTACCTCAGCCTCGTTACGTGGTTGGCATTCAGATTCTTTGTTGGCGATGGGGGGCTGAGCCTGCTCATTGTCGGGGCGATAATGGTGGCTGGGTTTGCCTCCTTTGCGTACGTCTGGCGGCTGATACAGCGATATTTCCTGTATATGGTGAAAACTGGTCACGTTGCCGTCATTGCACACATCATAGACAAGGGAGAGGTTCCGGAAAACCAGATCCAGTACGGCATGACACAGGTCGGGGACTACTTCATGTCGGCCAGCGGGCTATGGGTGGTCAGTGAGGTTGTTGATGCGGTGATCAAGCAGTTCAACAAAGCGGTCGCACGGGTCGAAGACATGATCCCGCTCCCGATTCCCTCACAACTCCGGACGCTGATTGCAGTCGTCCAGAAGTCGATTGTACTCGCTGCACGCTATCTCGACAATGCGATTATTGCCTACATGTTCGTCGACCGGAACGAGAACCGCTGGAAGTCCGCTCGTGACGGTCTCGTGCTGTATGGCAAGACCTGGAAGATGGTGCTCGGCTCGACGCTGTTGATCGTACTGGGGATGTACGTCCTCTCGTTCGTCCTCCTTTCGATGCTCGCACCAGTCGCCGTTGCGATTGACATTCTTCCTGGATCGCTCCAAATCATTTCGTGGGTGTTCGTCGGCGGGATGGTCGCCGTTTTCCACACTGGTATCGTCAAGCCGTGGGTGAAGACAGTCGTCATTACGACCTTCCTCATCGAACAGCGGGATAAGACGCCAGACAGCGAGACGATGGAGTGGCTCGAGGAGAAATCCGATAGATTCTCCGAACTGATGGAAAAAGCCGAGAACGACGAGCCACTCGACGAGGATCACGTAGAAGACCGGAAGCCAGCCGAAGCGCTTGATCCAGCCGACTGAGTCGACGAGACGCTTCGAGCCGATTTTTCGCCGCCATGAACCGGTTCGAGCCGATGCACTCGAGTGTCCAGTCGACTGTCACCGTTTGTGTGGCGGTCACCACTCAGCGTGTTCGCGCACCCGCTCGAGTGCGGCCTGCTCGCGGGGGCTGCCAGCCCGCTCGACGACCGATTCAAAAAAGGCGAGTCGGTCCCGCAGTTCGGCGTCGTCGTAGCCGGCAACGCCGAGTCTCGAGGTAGCGACGGTAGCCTCGATGACGGCCCCGAATCCGCGGGAAATCGTCGGCACGGTTTCGCGCTTGATGGTGGTCTCGAGTGGCTCGAGTCGCCACTGTTCCCATTCGGTTCCGTTCTCGGTGCCGCTGTCGATTCGCTCGACGGCGACGCGGGTCCAGGCGGCTGCGTGCTCGAGGACGGGGTCGTCGTGTTCATCGATTGTGAGCGCGGCGTTGACGAACGTAATGGGGTCGTCGACGAACTGGACGTAGCCTTCGCCCTCGCGGTGGAAGTTGCGTCGGGTGCGGGTGTTCCCCCACGTTGTTGCGGTTGCAGCGTTGGCCTCGTCAGCGCCGGCGAAGACGCCGAGTGCAGCGGCGTTCCACAACTCGTTGGGGCCGCGCGTCGTGACGACGGTTTCGGTGACGCCGGCGAGGTCGACGGGCCACTCGGCGTCCGTCTCCGCTGGAGGCTCGTCGCCAGCGTCGGTCATACTTCGAGGTCCCCGTGCTCGAGGGCAATGAACAGGCCGGCGGCAGTCACGTCCGCGGTCGTTCCGGGGTTGACGCCGCGCTCGACGAGTTCATCTGCAAAGGTTTCGACGGCGTCGGGGTCGGCCTCGAGTGCATTGGCGTCGTGCAATTCGGCGGCGTGCTCAGTGACGTCTCGAGCGACGTCTTCACCGTGGCGCTTCGCGACGAGTGTATCGGGTCGCTCGGCGAGCAAGGAGAGAAAGACTGCTGCGGCGCGCTCGAGTGGGGTGCCGTCGACGTCGGTCAATCGCTGTGCGGCGGCAAACGACCGCTCGAAGCCGGTGACCCACTCCCGGGCCACGTCGTCGCCGGGGACGCTACGATCCATTACGTCCAACAGGGTGAGTCCGCGCTCCTCGAGCGTCGGGACGGCGTCGCCGCCGCGGCGCACGTCGAGGGGAGCCATGTCTTCGGGCGGGTCGGCGACGAAGACGTCAACGTGTTCGAACGCGCGATAGAAGTTCGCGGCGTCGGCGACGGTCGTCTCCTCGACGACGGATTCAACGACCGGCTGAGCGAGCTCCTCACGCGCAGCGCGCACGAGGGGGGTGAGCAACAACAGTGCGCCGAACTGTGTGTTGCCGCCGCCCTGGGCGGCCATTCCCTTGACGGCGCGTTCGAACGCCGTGCCGACGGCTGCACCCTCGGCTGCCATCTCGAGGCCACGTTCGGTGCCGACGGTACCTGCGAGAAAGTGATCGAATCGGAGGTCTGGAAGGTCTCGATGGCGGTCGACGTTGCCCGGTTTAGGTGTCCCCGCGACCTCGAGTAAGAGCGCCAATCGTGCGTTCTGGGCAGGCGTGCGCGGTGGCATGCGTATACTGGTACTCTGTGGCTGGGTGGGCTTAGGCGTACGGTTCCAGTCGACGAACACTGGGTTGTGGTTTCAGCGTGGATCACCACCCCTAAACCGCCCGTTCCCTAACTGCCGTCGATGACTGACACGGAGTCGGGAGCCGACTGGGCGTTGCCCGATGACCTCGAGGCCGTCCAGACGGCGCTGATCGAGTGGTACGAGGGCGACCATCGCGACTTTCCGTGGCGACGGACCGAGGACCCCTACGAGATTCTCGTGAGTGAGGTGATGAGCCAGCAGACCCAACTCGGGCGCGTCGTCGAGGCCTGGGAGGAGTTTACGGAGCGCTGGCCGACGACGGCGGCGCTCGCGGAGGCTGACCGAGCGGACGTGGTCGGCTTCTGGATCGATCACAGCCTCGGCTACAACAATCGGGCGAAGTATCTCCACGAGTCTGCACAGCAAGTCGAACAGGAGTACGACGGCGAGTTCCCGACGACGCCCGATGAGCTACAGGAACTGATGGGCGTCGGTCCCTACACCGCCAACGCGGTCGCGAGTTTTGCGTTCAACAACGGCGACGCGGTCGTCGATACGAACGTCAAACGCGTCGCCTACCGCGCGTTCTCGATTCCCGACGACGACGCGGCCTTCGAAGACGCTGCTGCCGACCTCATGCCGGAGGGCGAGTCACGCGTCTGGAATAACGCCATCATGGAACTGGGCGGCGTCGCCTGCGAGCAAACCCCCAACTGCGACGAAGTCGGTTGTCCCTGGCGCGAGTGGTGTGACGCCTACGCGAGCGGGGACTTTACGGCCCCCGACGTGCCGACCCAGCCGAGTTTCGAGGGGAGTCGCCGCCAGTTCCGCGGGCGCGTTATCGGCACCCTTCGCGAGTACGACGAACTCGAGATCGATACACTGGGTCATCGCATCCGCGTCGATTACACACCCGATGGTGAGTACGGCCGCGAGTGGCTCACCGGCTTGCTCTCGGATCTCGAGGATGACGGGTTAGTCGACCTCGAGATGGAGACGGAAAGTGAGCCGGTCGCGCGGCTTCGTCGGTAGTCCTGCAAAATCGTTTTTGATCTACTCGACGGTGATCGTCACCGTCACATCTGCACCGTCGGCCAGCGCCGCGACGAGGTCGCGGTCGAACCCCTCGGCAGCGAACTCGGCCTCGAGCATGATCGTCCGGTCGTCGACGTACTCGCTGGTTCGGCCAACCGCGCTTCGCTCGTTGGTAAACTCGAGTTCGGGGTCGCCGCGTCCCGTCACCGAATCCGTGTAGCCGTTGGCCTCGAGTTCGACGGTGATCGTTGCGGTTTCGTCCTGACAGGCGTCGACGAAATCGGGATCGAAGTCTGTGGGTGCGCGATCAGCGTCGATTGCGAGAATACAGTCTCCAGCGGGGGTGAGATAGTCGTCGGTCGTCACTTCGAACGTGCTCGCGTGCTCGGCGCTGACGTGCTCATGGCCGCGGGCGTGGATGACTTCGTGCACGTCTGGCGGTTCGCGGCCGGGCAGAAAACGCACTCGAATTCGGACGCACAAGACGGAGCGACTCTGGGAGCCTACACTAAGCTCGCGCCGTCGAAGTCCCCGCGACTGTACTCGACGTCGAGCAAGTCGAGGACCGTTGGTGTGATGTCGAACAGATCGGCGTCGCCAATCGTCGCGTCGGGGTGGTCGATGTACAGCGATGTGTTATCGAAACTGTGCATGCCGTTTCGTGGCCCCGTCGTGAAGATGTCCGAGTTGGCCTTGAAGCCGGATTTGAGGTCGAAGCCCTTGTTCGGAATCGCGACCAGATCCGGCGCGATGTCGTCGTGGTCGCCGCGGAACGCCTCTTCTTTCTCGACGACGCGCTCGACGACCTGGTTCCCGTCCGGTCCCTCGAGTTCGAGCAGATCGGCTTTGAGTTTGTCGCGGACGTCGTCGTACTCCTCCTCGGGAACCGAACCGCGGGGTTCGCGGCCCTCGAGGTTGATGTAGAAGCGGCCGGGGATGAACGAGTAGGCTTTCGTGTCGTCGGAAATGTCGCCCAGTTCTTCGGGGGTATCGGTGCCAAAGGAGAGCCAGCCTTCCTGGCGGAGCCACTCGTTGAAGTGGACCTCGTAGTCCAGGCTCGTAAAGCCATGATCCGAGGCAACGATCAGCGTGACGTCTTCGGGCAGACCCTCGCGCAGGCGGCCGATGTAGTCATCGATTTTCTGGTAGAACTCGAGGAACTCGTCTTTGTACTCGCCGTCGCGTTCGTAGTCTTTAAAGAGGAAGTGATTGACCCGGTCGGTCGTCATGAAGACGCCGAAAAAGAGGTCCCAATCGTCTTCCTCGATGTAGTGTTTGAACGCCTCAAAGCGAGCGTCGACGGTTTCGTGAGCATCCTCGATGAAGTCGGCTTTGTCCTCTTCGTGACCGAGTTTCGGATTCACGTCGATCCGGTAATCCAACTCCTCGAGGTACTCACGGACCGATTCGGGGTGAGTTGCCTTCTCGAGGTCGGGTGAGAGAAAGCCAGAGACCATTCGTTGGACGTTGCGCTGTGGAGGGAAGGTGACGGGGACGTTCAGTACGGTCGCGTTCCGTCCTTCTTCTTGGACGCGATCCCAGACGCGGTCGGCTTGGACTTCTCGCCCCATCGGGACGTAGGTGTCGTAGGTACCGACTTCGCGGTCTTGGAAGCCGTAGACGCCTGTTTCGCCTGGGTTGACGCCGGTCGTCAGCGACGGCCAGCAGGCACTCGACTCCGGCGGGACGATACTCGAGATTTCTCCGGCGGTTCCCTCCTCGGCAATCGCCGCGAAGTTCGGGAACAATTCTTCGTTCTCCGCGAGGAGACTATACGGCACGCCATCGACTCCGATAAATGCGACGCGGGGTGCGCCATCGCCCCGCAATCGGTCGAACAGACCCATGGCCGGTGGTAGTTCGACCGTATACAAGAAGGTTCGTTTCGAGACATACTTTTGAGAAGGGATGAACGCGTCCGTGGGGCACACTCGTCTTCTCGGGTCCGTCTCGAGGCGAGGTCTCGGAGGACCCCGGTTGCGTCTGGGCCTTGAGTGCAGTCACTCCTCGCTGTCGTCCGCATCCGGGTCGAAGTTGGTTGGAACGACCGTCAGGTGGGCAAGTCCAACGCCGGCGTCGGACGGCTCACGGGGTTCGTCGGCGGGGGGAGTGGATGCTGCCATAACAGTTCACTAGACGACACCACGCCCAATAAAATTACCCATGCTCATAATGCATCGCCGATGGGTCGCTGGATAACTGGGAGGTATCCAGTCGGATTGGCGGTCACCTTTATTACTCGATACGGGAGTGTCATTCATACCGAAGATCGCCGTCGGGCGACGCCGGTATAGTGGGGATGTCACTCGAGATGAACGGACTAACCGTCACACTCCAGAAAGGAGGCGTTGGCAAGACGACGATTGCGACGAACCTAGCCGAGCGACTCGCCGCGCGCGGACACGATGTGTTGCTCGTCGACCTCGATCCACAGGGCAGTGCAACCGAAGCACTCGGCTGTGGAGACGCCTACGCAGCACAGACGCATCTCAAGCACCTCCTCGAGCCAGATGATCCGACGACGGCCTCCGACCTGGTTCGCTCAGAGACGGGATCGTGGGGAATCGATCTCGTGCCGTCGAATGCGGCGTTACACCAGGTCAGCGCCACGATTCAGACGACCGACAACGGCGAGGCACTGATTCACAACGAACTCGTCCGGCCGCTCTCGGACCAGTACGACTGGATCATTTTTGACTCTCCGCCGACGATTGGCCCGCTCGCCAACGCGGCGCTTGTTGCGACACGCCGTGTCGTCTTCCCCGTCCAGTTGTCGAAACCGAGCGCCGACGCGCTCGTTCGAACCGTCACGAACCAGTTGTTCCCACTGAACGGGCGACTTCCCGACCCAGTCGAGATCCTCGCAATCGTGCCAAATCGCGTCAAAGGCGACACCGAAGAACAGCGCGTCCTCGAGGCCCTCGAGGACAGCCAGTTCGCGCAGTATCTCCCGGACTTTGCTCGCTCGAGTCAGTACGACCGCGAGGACTCGCCGGGGCCGGGGATTCGCGAGCGGATTGCATTCCGTCGCGCGTACCGAGACGGCGTCTCACTGGCGGCTCACGACAGCACTGTTGACATGCTCGAGCGATTTGACTCGCTGGCAGCACTGGCAGAGACAGCGGTCGAAACCGAGACGATGAAAGGTGACTTCCGGTCGAAACGACCTGTCGAGTGATACGGATCGTTGGAGCGTTTTACCGGTGATCGCTCGGATGGGGTCGGCGATCACCGGTAACGAACTACAACGGACCGTATGACGGATTACTGGAAGTTCTCTTCGTAGAGATCCTGTGCGTGTTCAATCGCGTCGTATGCGGCCTGTTTGTCTTCCCAACCGAGGGTTTCCACTTCTTTGCCTTCCTCTAAGTTCTTGTACGTCGAGAAGAACTCGTCAATTTCGTCTCGCTGCTGTTGGGTAATATCCTCGAGGTCTTCGATGTGATCGAAGCGAGGGTCCTCGCTTGGGACAGCGATGACTTTGTCGTCTTGCTCGCCGTCGTCGTCCATCTTCATCAGGGCGACGGGGCGGGCTTCGATGACACAGCCGGGGAACGTCTGATCCTCAACGAGGACGAGGACGTCGAATGGGTCCTCGTCGTCGTAGTACGACTGCGGGATGAACCCGTAGTCGGAAGGGTAGTGGACGTTGCTGTGGAGTACGCGATCAAGGACGACGCCGGGGACGTCCTTGTCGTACTCGTACTTGTTTCGCTCGCCTTTGAGACACTCGACGACGGCGTAGATCTCTTCAGGCGGATTCGGTCCAGTCTCGAGGTCTTCCCAGAGATTGACCATGTACCTGAGAGTCCACGGTCGATCAAAAAGTACTTTCGTAATCGAGTGTCATGTGTAATCGACGGCTACCAGACAGCCGATGGACACGAATCGCAACTCGCGATTCAGTCGATCCGACACCGTCGGATAGCGATACGCCACCACCACCGACACCGAATAGTTGGCAAGTCTTAAATAGTCTGGTGACATTTACACAAGTATGTCAGAGGCACAATCAATCACCGGCGAACAGGGCATCGCACGCGAACTAACCGCGTTCCAGACAAACATCCTCACCATCCTCGCAAAGGAGCCAATGTACGGACTGGCTATCAAGCGAGAACTCGAGGAGTACTACGGAACCGAAGTCAATCACGGCCGACTCTACCCCAACCTCGACGAGCTCGTCGAACTGGGTCTGGTCGAGAAAAGCGAACTCGACAAGCGAACCAACCAGTACTCGCTGACCGACGACGGCTACGAGGCCGTCCTCGACGGCCTCCGCTGGTCGCTCTCGAAGGTCGTCACGGGCGACGACCGCGCTGACGAGATCAGCGAGATCATCGACGACAGCTACGACAACTAACGCGGCCGGTCGTATTCGGGCACTGATTTGTTGGCCGTCTCGTAGACGAGCCTGATCGAGTCGTCGATCACCGCTCGCTGTCTCTCTGACGGCCATGCGTTTCGAACGAAGTACTCCGTGCGAAACTCCGTGAGTTCCTCGCCAGTCACTGACTCGATCTGTTTTGCGTAGTGATTACTGACGAAATCCACGAACGTCTCAGCGTTGTCCCCGTGGACATCGCCGTCGGACTCTCGGACGCGTTCGGCAAGGTCGCGATTGTGTGTCTCGACTGCATCCCAGTCATCGGGATCTTCCGCCCCCTCGAGTTGGATCTCGACGGCGCGTGAAATGTCGTCAATCCGGTCGGTTCGGATAACACCCTCGGCAGCGTCGTGCCACTCCTCGGGGTGTAACACGAGCACATCATCGCCGTCGTCGTCGCGGATTCGCGATGTAAAGTCGTGCTCCTCGAGGAGGTCCTCGCGGTGGTCGGCGTAGGCTGTGGCCTCGTCCGGGTCGTGGGCCTCGCGCTCGAGGTGCGTGAGACGCTCAGCGTCCTCGACGATATCGTCCGGCAGTTCGTCGTCGTCCGACTCGCTGGCTGGTGCGTGCCCATCACCGGACTCGTCGGTCCTGTGACTCTGGTCGCTCATGGCAGTCGGTACGTGTCGAACGGTTTTGCCCTTGCTGATCCGACCTCGAGGCTCTGTCTGGAGTCGCCACTCTCAGGCCTGATCCATCGCTTCGTTGGCCAACTCGTCCGCGCGGTCGTTGACCTCGCGGGGAACGTGCTCGAGTGTCCACTCGTCGAACGCAGAAAGGAGTTCGTGGACCGTCACGCGCTTTTCGCGCAGTTCCGGGTTGTTAGTGTTGTACTCGCCCCGAACCTGCTTGACGATGAGCTCAGAGTCCCCACGGATGTGGAGTTCGTCGTAGCCGTAGTCCCGGGCGGCCTTGAGGGCGGCAATGAGTGCCTCGTACTCGGCCTGGTTGTTCGTCGCGCGACCGATAGTGTCGCTGCCCTCGGCGACGATGCCATTACTCGAGACGAGTAGCCAGCCGATGCCGGCTGGCCCCGGATTCCCGCGCGAGCCGCCGTCGAAATAGGCGTATGCGCGGCCACTGCTCTCTCGGAGCAGCGCCTCGAGTCGCTGCGGGGTCCCGCCTTGGATGACGACTTTGTCGTCGTAGGCGACCGCTGTCGCGCCAGCGTGACTCGCTCGCCAGCGCTCGTGGTCCGTATTTCCGCTTTCAACGGCGACTCCGGCGTCCTCGAGGCGATTTCGGGCTGTCCCAACGTCACATTCGATAACCGGCATTCGTTCCTGTGGTCGGCCAGTTCCGGATAAATGCTTTCCGGTTCCAGATAGTAAATACACCGTTTGAGTCCGCCTTGCGGTTGATTTCGGCAGGTTCGCTTCACCTACTCAAAACACCGGCGAAGGGTTTATATATTGTGGTGATACTACTATAAAAGTGCGATGACACGGTCCACCCGCCAGCGGGAGCGAACGCGTGAGACGGACGAGACCGAGGATCAGGAAGGGGTACGTGCCTGCCCCGAGTGTGAATCGGATAATCTCGTTAAGGACTCTGACCGGGGTGAGCTCATCTGTGAAGACTGTGGGCTCGTCGTGGAGGAAGAAAAGATCGATCCAGGCCCTGAGTGGCGGGCGTTTAACCACCAGGAACGTCAGGAGAAGTCCCGTGTCGGTGCACCGACGACACAGACGATGCACGACAAGGGACTGACGACGACGATTGACTGGAAGGACAAAGACGCCTACGGGCGCTCTATTTCCTCGAAAAAGCGCAGTCAGATGCACCGACTGCGCAAGTGGCAAGAACGCATCCGAACGAAAGACGCCGGCGAGCGAAACCTGCAGTTTGCCCTCTCCGAAATCGACCGGATGGCATCTGCACTCGGCGTTCCGCGGTCGGTACGGGAAGTCGCGTCGGTCATCTATCGACGCGCGCTCAAAGAAGACCTCATCCGCGGGCGCTCTATCGAGGGTGTCGCAACGTCGGCGCTCTATGCCGCCTGCCGGAAAGAGGGCATTCCGCGCAGTCTCGAGGAAATTTCGGAAGTCTCACGTGTTGAACGCAAAGAAATCGGTCGAACGTATCGGTACATCTCGCAGGAACTCGGCCTCGAGATGCGACCCGTCGACCCGAAAAAGTACGTCCCGCGCTTCTGTTCTGAACTCGAACTGTCCGAAGAAGTCCAGACCAAAGCCAACGAAATCATCGAGAAAACGGCTGAGGAAGGATTGCTCTCGGGCAAGTCCCCGACCGGGTACGCTGCAGCGGCGATCTACGCCGCCTCGTTGCTCTGTAACGAGAAGAAAACCCAGCGCGAAGTCGCTGACGTCGCACAGGTGACTGAAGTGACGATCCGGAACCGGTACCAAGAACAGATCGAAGCGATGGGCATTCACGGCTAACACCGTCCGCTCACGCCGTCTTTTTTAGCGATACTGACCGATGAGCGTCTGGTCTGTCTCTGCGCAGGTCGGTTCAACCACCGAGTGCTGTGCTCCGGCCGCGACTTACAAACGCGACGTACCCCCCGTGGTGGGCTGGCGCATGCGACCTCGGTTTCAGTCTGACATCGCACTCGAGGAGCCTCTCATCGACTCGAGGCGGAACTGTGGGTTCACCAGAAGTAGCTTGTCCATGTGCTAGTTTGGGCACTGTTTCATCAAAAACACCAAATATTGTGGCCAAATCTCTATAAGAGAGTCTGTTTGGAAAACAATCGTTTTCAAACGGACGAGATTAAAATACAAATGGGAACCCTTATCCGTCAGGCGCGATTCGGTGTAATTGCAATGGCAAACGGTAAGGTTGATTTCTTCAACGACACAGGCGGCTACGGTTTCATCGATACTGACGACGCAGACGAGGACGTCTTCTTCCACATGGAAGACGTTGGCGGTGAGGACCTCACGGAAGGTACCGAGATCGAATTCGACATCGAGCAGGCCCCCAAGGGTCCCCGCGCGACCAACGTCGAACGCGTATAACTCCGGTTTCAACGCGTACAACTACGGTTTCGTAGGATCGCCGTAAGGCGACTTACGCAACCACTTCTTCATTTAATCAGCACTCGAGTAGCGACGCTGCTACTCTCCGGCAGACTCCATCGGTGAGTCTGCCCGCGTAATTCCGACCTCGATATCCGCCGCTGCAGCTTTGTATTCGGGGATTTTCGCCCGTTCGTCGAGCACGTCATTTGTCAGGACGTTCGCTGAGGCCGCCGCGAAGTGAGGAGTCGTCCAGACGACGCCCTCTTTGATGTCGTCGGTGACCTGTGCCTCGACAGTAATTTCGCCACGACGCGATGTGAGGACGACCTCGTCGCCGTCTTCGATCCCGTATCGCTCGGCGTCGTTCGGGTGGACGTCAACAAAGTTCTCGGGTGTCTGGCGATTAAGCGTCGGCGAGCGCCGACTCATCGTCCCCGTATTGTAGTGTTCCTCGAGTCGCGCCGTCGTCAGAATCAGTGGGTACTCGTCGTCGGGCGTTTCTGCGGGTGGGGTGTGGCTGATGCCCTCGATGTGGCCCTTCCCGCTCTCGGTGTCGAACTCGTGTTCGTAGAGGAACGGATCGCCTTCGTCGCCGGGTTCATAGCAGGGCCACTGGATACCGTCTTCGCCGAGGCGGTCGTAGCTCATGCCGTGATAGCTCGGACAGACCTGCCGGAGTTCCTCGAAGACGGCTTCGGGGTCGTCGAAGTCGAAGTGCTTCGCGCCGTCGTCGAACAGTCGCATTCCTACTGTCGAGAGAATCTCGAGGTCGTGTTTCGTGTTCTCGTGAACCTTGTCGACACCGCGCATACGCTGGACACGCCGGTCGGTGTTGGTGACGGTGCCGTCGCGCTCGGCCCAGGTGGTTGCGGGCAACACGACGTCGGCGTATTCGGCGGTTTCAGTCATGAAGATATCCTGGACGACCATGAACTCGAGGTCCTGAATCCGCTCGATGACGCTGGTGGCGTCCGGTTCGCTCATCACGGGATTTTCTCCCATGACGTACAGCCCGCGGACCGCATTACCGAACTGATGTGAGATTTCGACGTTCGTCAGGCCCGGTTCGTCCGGAATCTCGAATCCCCAGACGTTTTCGACTCGAGTGCGGGCCTCGTCGTCATCGACGAGTTGGTAGCCCGGCAGGACGTTCGGCATTGCGCCGACGTCGCAGGTTCCCTGGACGTTGTTCTGGCCGCGAAGCGGGTTGACCCCCGTGCCAGGACGGCCGAGGTTCCCTGTGATCAGCGCCAGATTAATCTCGTTTTGGACGTTGTCGACGCCGCAGGCGTGCTGGCTCATTCCCATGCCGGTGAAGATGGCCGCGTTGTCCGCGCTTGCGTACTTTTCGGCGGCGAGTTCGATCTTCTCGAGCGGAAGGCCACACTCCTCGGCAGCGGCTTCCTTGTCGACGTCTGCGAGCGTCTCTTTGAGGTCTTCGAACCCCTCAGTGCGGGCTTCGACGAACGCCTCGTCGATCCAGCCGTCTTCGGGATTGGCCTCGTGGTGCTCGAGGATGGTCTGCAGGACGATAGTGAGCAGTGGGATGTCAGTGCCTGGATTCAACTGGAGATGCTGGTGGCGCTCCGTGTCGTCGATCTGGAAGGATCGCGTGGTCTTGTTCGCGTGGGGGTCGATTTGGATGACTGTCGCACCCTCGAGCACTGCTTGCCGGAAGTACTGGCTGTTCGCGATGGGGTGTTGTTCGCCGGGATTTGCCCCTTGAATCCAGAACAGGTCGCACTCCTCGCGGAGGTCTGTCATGCTGTTGGTCATCGCCCCCGCGCCGAGGCTCGTCCGCAGCGCCCAGACTGTCGAGGCATGGCACATCCGCGTGCAGTTATCGACGTTGTTCGTGCCGTAGCGTCGGGCGAGTTTCTGGAGGAGGTAGTTCTCCTCGTTCATGGTCTTCGAGGAGCCGAAAAAGCCCATCGAGTCCGGGCCGTAGGACTCGTGAATACGCTCGAGTTCGTCGACAACGAACTCGTAACACTCCTCCCAAGTGGCCTCGCGGAACTCGCCGCTGTCGTCTCTAATGAGTGGGTCGGTGAGTCGGTCTTCGTGGTCGACGACCTCCGTCGCGGCCCCGCCTTTGATGCAGATTCGACCTTGGTTGACCGGGGCACCACCCCACGGCATGAACTGGACGTCACCGGGTCCGTCGCCCTGTTGGACCTGAATCCCGCAGCCGACGCCACAGTACGGACAGATCGTCTTGACCGGCTCGTGCGTATCTCCTGACATGGGTACCTCCGAGATCGACCGCTCTCGTGTCAGGACGGATGTCGACGCCAACGTGCATGAGTGTTTCTCCCACACACTGTGAGTTTCGATAACCAGCTATTGGCAGTCTGTCGGCGCTCGTCGGCGCCCTCGAGTGACACTCTACTGTGCTCCCATTGCCGGCGCAACTCAGACGGCGAAAATCAGACGACGAACGTCAACACGAACGCGCCGGTTAGCACGAGGCAAATCCAGACGCTAAAGATGATCGCAGCGTGCTGTCCAGTCAGTTCCTCCCCGTCGAGGAATTCGCTCAGTTCCATCACTGTGTGAGCAGGGGTGCGATGCTACTAACGGTCAAGCCGATTCCCGATGGGCGAGAATCGGCTGGCGATTGATTCTGGTCTGCGTAACGACTACGACTGGGGCCGTCGTGCGTTCGCCCATGGCGTTGACGGCCTCGACTGTCAGGGCAACGGCAGCCGACTACCGCGAGCACGAGCCACTGTATCCGGTCGAACAGGAACAACTCGAGACGCTCCCAGCCGCACTCGAGTCAGGCACGTACGGCTGGCGCGACCTCGAGTGGATCGTCAGGTGGTACTATCGCCGGTCGCTCGGCGACGTGGCGCACACCGAACGCAGAGCGGCCGAGGCAGCATTCAGGCGGAACGACTTCGAGAGCGTTCAGGCAGCACTCGAGGCAGTCATCGCCACCGAACCAGCAAACGTTGGCGCGCGACTCGAGCGACTGACGGCTCTCAAGGGTGTCGACGTGCCGGTTGCCTCGGCGTTTCTGTTTGTCCTCGAGCCGGAGCGATACATCGTGGTGGGCGAGCGCGAGTGGCAGGCACTCGTCGCGGCTGGCGAGTTGGCCGGTGACTATCCCAATCCACCGACACCGGCCGACTACGAGCGCTATCTCGCGTGCTGTCGAGATCTCTGTCAGCGCCTCGAGTGTGAGATGTGGACGCTGTACCGCGCACTCTGGCGACTGCGTGGAGCATAACGGAACCGGGCGGGGCGGGGGAGTGCCGCCCGATGAGAGACATGAGCGTTACGGCCTCCTGTCGTCAATCTCCGGTCAACGCCAGGTTCGGCGATCACCGGGGATCCGGTACAGCAGTCCGTAGTGACTCGACGCGGGGGCGAGTCCACAGTCGAGCAACCGGGCACGAACCACGCAATCGGCTGGTCAGCACAGTCGCTGGCAAAGCGCGTACCCGACGGGGAAAACCCCGCATGTAGTCTCAGGACCGGGTGCATCTTTGTTATGGATCGAGTTGAGCAACCGTAGCGAGTCCAAACTGCACACAGGAACCGAATATCGGCTGTATAGCCCGAATATACGACAACCCCGTCCGCTGCTGGCCTCGAGAACCACATCTGACAGACGTCGACTGCGTTGCACCCGGAACGGACTCGAGGGCGCACTCGAGCGACCGTCCTCGAGTGCGAGCGGTGACTGCGTTGTTGCTCTCGCCGACCAACTTGTTGGTAGAGTATCCCTCGCGACAGCCCGCTCAGAGACTGCGAGTAAGCAGGTGCTAACGGCTTTCTGGTGGTGGTTATCGAACAGTTTTCGATGCCTACTACCCGCGTGATGAACGCTGCAATCGCTGTTGACGGCCGAGTACGCACGTGTTACTGACCGCTGGCAGACACTACTGTATGCGTCTTGTTACCATACCATTCGCAGACTGAGAGACCGACTGAGAATGCGGTAATTTGGCCGTAGGAGCGGCTGGCTTTCGGTTACAAGCCGGATAACTACAACTGGTGCAGCCGACCGCTGAGATATGATCACCTGCACTAACTGCGAGACGCCCCAGTTCCTGCAGATCACGCAGAGCCGTGTCTACTTCGAAGATGGCGAAGACATCAACGAGATCTCTGAGTCCTACGAGTGCACCCTCTGTGGCTCAACTGGGCAGTACATCTACGATGAGGACCACGACGAAGAGACCGTCACCGGCGACGTCGAGCGCACGACTGAACGGCCGAAGTTCGCGTGACCGGCCCCCAGAGTCCGTCGCTCGGCTCTACCCGGTTGTGTCTGCTGCCGTAATTTATCAGCCTGTGCTCGTTTTCGTTCCGAATTTCGTTCCACACCGCCTCGAGTCTTGCCTACTCTCGGTTCCGACGCGGAATTGGTCTGGTTCCTGGATTGCTCGAGTTGATACTTCCCAGTGCTTCCTCGCGATTCGGATTTCGTTTGCCACGCCGGGTAATCGCCGAGCGTCTATGCTCGAGGTCCCACTGCTCGAAGAGGCCGTACTCCGTCATCGTCTCCATTCCCGCAATCGCGGCGGTGAGCTTGACGCCAACGAGTGGGATATCTGCGACCGAGACGATCACGTCTGCCCGGAGAATCGCGCCATCGCGTAACACCACGTCGAGCAGATCGACGAGTGCCTCGTCGTCTTTGCGCGGTTTCATGGTTCTCGCTGCGTTCGCTGGTGAGTGGTCCCTCCCGCTTCGTTCGTCTCGCTCTCGTCCCCACCGCCGAGTTCCGGCGCAAACGTATACGGTGGCCACGGGCCAGTAAAGCGAACCTCGAGACCGTCCGCTGAGGCGACATCGTCGAGAATAGCCCCAATCTCGCCCTGATCATCTTCGTGAGCGAGCAGGGTAAGTCGACACAGCGTCTCACCGTCGCTCGCATCTTTGGCAACCGCATCGTCATCGAGTGTCGCCGTCGGCGACCGCTCGAGGCTGTGAACTTCGCGTGCGACCTCGTCGAGTCGTGTCTCGAGGTCGGCAGTCAATGACTCCCGGCGGTGTGCCCGGAGTTCGGCAAGTCGCTGGTTGCGTTTCTTCTCGAGGAGGAAGGCGGTTCCAGACTCGGAGTCGCCGATCTTCGCCTCGAGTTCGCGCAGTCGCTCGTCGCGCTCGATTAGGGCATCGTCGCTGATGGGGTCGGTTTCGACGACTTCGACGCGGTACTCCCAGTGGCCGGCCAGTTCCGAGAGGACGTGCTCGAGCAACTCCCGTTCCTGTCGGAGCCACTCGCGGACGCGCTCGTCGTCGCCGCGCAAGATCGTATCGAACTGGAAGGGGATCGGCGTGCCGAACGCCTCGCCAGCGTCGTCGACGACGGTCTGATGGCGGACGAGCCAGCGCCGAACCTGGGCCAGATCCGCCGAATCGTAGATGCCGTCGCAGGCGTGACAGACCGCGCCGATGCCGTCCTCGACGACGACGGAGACGGATTCGCCGTCGACGCCGGTTGCCTCGAGCGATGGCTCCTCGTCCGGAACCTGCACGAGACAGTACAGATAGCGCCCGTCGTCGATTTCGGGGACCTCTCCGTCGGTTTCGGAAATCGTCGGATCGGCGTTCTCGAGGGCGTCGGCAGCCTCGCCGGTCTGTTCGTCGAAGCTCACTGGTCGTCACCTCCGAAGACGGAGTAGCCGGGCTGGCTGGGTTGCATGGTGGTCGGATCGCCCTGCAGTTGTTCGATTGCGTCACCGACGAGTCCGTCAAGGTCGCCACGGAGATCATCGACGCTCTCGTCGATTTCCTCGTCGTCTTTGAGCTGTTCGATCTCGGCTTCGATGGTCTCGAGTTGGGCCCCGAGGCGTTCGATTTCCTCGTCCGCCAGATCGCCCGATTCCATGCGGCGGACGGCCTCGCGCTCTAAGGCCTCGATCAGGATCTCGACGACGGTGACGACGAGCGTCACGAGTCCCTGGCGGGCGTCCTCTCCGTCGCCGACGTCGATCTGCGTCACTGTGACTCACCCTCCGACTCGTCGCCGTCGGTGTCGTCGTCCGATTCATCACCGATCTCGGTCAGGGACTCGCCAATTCCGCCGTCGCCGCTGACCAGATCGAACCCGCCACTCGTCGGTTCGTCCGGGTCTGGGCGCGCGCTCACGTGCTCGGTTCCGCGCTCGCCGGATTCGTCCGAGAGCAGTCCCCCGTCTTCGTCGTCGCCAGCGTCGCTTTCGCTCTCGGCGTCGCCGGTGTCTTCGCCTTCGGAGTGCTGTTCGTCACCATCCGCTTCGGGTTCGGGCGTTACGTTGACGCCTCGAGTCGGATCAACCACCGGCCTCGCGTCTCTCATTTCGGCCAGTTCCGGCTCGCCCGCGGCTTCAGCGACGCGGCGCATATCGGTTCCTTCGGGGAACTCGAGGCCGTACTTCGCTGCGGTTTCGAAGGAGGCGATGGCGGCGCGCAACTGGACGCCAAGCAGTTGCGTGTCGCCGATTGAGACCGCGATATCCGCGTTGATGACGATCCCTTTGTCGAGCAGCATTTCGACGACTTCTGCGAGATCCGCCTTCTGGCGGCTCGGCTGGAACTCATCGACCATTGGCCTCACCTCCGGAGGCACCGGCATCCGGTGCCGAGTCGATCACTGCGGGCAATACCTGTTTGGCTGTCTGGTGTCGCGTTGTCTCAGTCATTGTCATCCCTCCGCTTCTTGCGCTCCTGTTCGAATCGCCTCCCGTAGATTCGTTTTCGAGTGGGTGCAGTCGAGTAGCGCACCTCCTGTGGCACGGTCGAGTGTTTGACGCCGCTGCCGACGGCTGCCCGTTCGGTCGGGAGCGTCGACACCGCCGTTGGATTCCGCGAGTTCGTACTCGTATCCTGCCGGCGCATCTTCTCGCGGTTGAACTCATAGAGGCGGTCAAACTTCGCATGCGTCTCGAGCAGGGCAGACCGAAAGGCGTCGATACCCTCCATTGCGCCCTGCTGGATGGCGACCTGGTAGGCTTCGGGGTCGTCCATCACGTCGATGTCGCCAAGCGTCTCAGTCATGTCCGCATCGTCGAGGAGGTCTCCGTCCCCCACGTCATCGAGCAACTCGCCGTCACCGTCGTCGTCCGTGACCGACGAGACGGCCTCACCGACCAATCCGTCCTCGCCATCGCCGAGGTCGTCGACTGCATCCTCGAGATCGCGTTTCTCCTCCCAGAGGTCGCCCAGATCCGTCGCATCCCAGGCGTTGAGCAGGTCAATCGCCCGAAACACCTGCGTAAAATCCACGACGTCGGTCGCGCCGGTATCTTCGTCCGCCAGCGCGGCCGGAATCTCGCCAACCTCGAGCGCCTCGAGCAACTCGTCAGCCTCGATGGCATCGGGCACCTCCGTCAGGTCAATCGTCTCGAGGACCGTCTCCATGCTCGAGGCGAGCGTTGCGAGCGTCTCGACATCGCCGACGACGTCCTCGAGTGCGCTGTCCTCGAGTTCGTCGAGGCTGTCAACGTCGCCGAGGGCGGTTTCGAGCGTGGTCAGTGCCTCCTCGCCGTCCTCGAGAACGCTATCGAGGTCGTCGATCTCGAGGTCACTCATCGTTGTCCTCCGTCGGCGGGTCTCCGCCTCCCGTCGCGCCATCGTCCCCGGATATCGGTTCGATCTGCACCGTGAGCACGCCGTTTTTGATCGTCGCGTTGGATGTCCGCTGCCCGTCCGCCCAGGGAATCTCGATCCGCTCGAGTTCCTGGCCGGAGACGCCGATCACCAGCATGGACTCGTCGAAGCCGACCGTCACGTCATCGGGCTCGATACCGTTGATATCGGCGGTGACGAGCAGTTCGTCGTCGTACTCCCGCTTCGTGACGCGATGGTCACTCGTGGTTGTTCGTCGGGTTCGAGACCGACTCGAGTCGCTGGAATCGACTCCACTGTGTGCTGGTGACCGCCCGCTGTGCGGCCCCCGCTTTCCGGGTGATGCACCCGTGTCGCGACCTCCCTCCTCGAGATCATCAATCGACCGCATCGAGATGTCGTAATCGATGACCGAGCGGTTGTTCTGCCGACGTCCGGTCGTTCGCCGCCCCGTCTTGTCGTCGCTATCGAGCGCGGCGAGGGCTGACAGCAGCGTCGAAAGCCAATGGTCGTCACTCGAGTCATCACGGTCATCCGGTTCGCTTGGGTGGAAATTTCCAGTCATTACGATTTTACCTCGACACGGCCGCTCGTGAGCCGCTCGTGGACCTCTTGTGCGATTTCGATCTCTTCCTCGAGTTCTTCTTTGCGGTCTTGATACTCCGTCTCCGACAGTTCGCCCAGTTCGTACAGCAACTGATTCTCCTTGAGATCGGCCTCGAGCGCCTCGATGTCGTACATCTCGCTGAGCGCCATCGTATGCAGTGTGTCGACGATACCGACGAACGGCCGGAACAGGAGGTCATCGAGAACGAACATGGTTACTGGTTGGCTCCGATTTTCACGTCGACGAAACTGTACGGTGCGAACGGCCCCGTGTACCGGAACGTGAGGTCGTCGTACTCCTCCTCGAGGTCGGCAACCGCGTCGTCGAACGTCTCGCGTTCGTCACGGTCGACGAGATACGAGCGATTGAGCACGAGCCGGTCACTGAACAGATCGTTCGGTACCGACTGAGCAGCAATCGGCTCGAGTGCGTCGGCGACGGCGTCGTCGATTGCCGCATCGTCGACCTCGGCGTCTTCGTCGCGGACGACTTTTAGGCCGAGTTCGACGCGGCCGTCGATATCGTTTATCGCGCGCCGAAAGGCCGGGCGTGCGCCTCGCAGGACGTTCTTCAGCGTGCGGTCGCTCTCGAATGCCATCCCGAACTGCATCGGGACGATTGAGCGCCCGCCGTCTGTCTCCATAATCTCGCGCAACACGTCGTCGTGGCGCTGGGCGTCCTCGTCAGTCTCCTCGGGATCGGTCGTATCGATATCCGAGACGACAGCACCGATCCGACGATGCGAGACGGTGTAGATCTCGTCGGCTCCGGCGACGGCATCCGTCTCGAACTCGACGGGTTCGTCGCCGTCGATAATGCCGTAGACGTAGCGGTTCGTACTCGTCTTGCTCATTGGTCGATCACGCTCGGTTTCGAGCCGGCACGCGAGTCGCGCGGGCGCTCGGCAGTGGGAACGGTCATCATGGAACTCGACATGGTCGCTGTTAGCTGTCACAGGGCTGTGAACCACGATAGTCGGTTCACAGGTACTCGAGGAACTCGTCAGGGGAGGATTCGGCCCGCCAGCCGGTTATCGTGATGCTTGCAGTCGCAGTGTGTGCACATCCCATGGGCGAGAGTGAGAGAAGAAACAGTGACCGAACAGGCCAATCAGACGAAGTCGAGACGGCGTCGCACGTGGCTTGCAGTCGCAGCGCCAGCCGTGTTACGACACCGGCGTGAACGACAAGATGTATTATGGCACCAACAGCAAGCCGGCGACCCGATGCCTCGAGTCTCGCGGAAGTCCTTGACCGCATCCTCGATAAGGGTGTCGTCATCGACGTTTGGGCGCGTGTCTCAGTCGTTGGGATCGAACTGCTCACGATTGAGGCGCGTGTCGTCGTCGCCTCCGTCGACACCTTCCTGCACTACGCGGAGGAGATTGCAAAAATTGAGCAAGCCACCGCAGAGGGCGATCTCGAGGACCTAGAGGAACTCGAGGTCGAACAGCGTCCGGAATCATCGCCACAGTCTGCCACCGAATAATCCACATGGCGGACGATTCCTCGCGAAAGCGCAAGGTTCGCGGTCGGAAGATCAGAAGCGACCGATCACAGAAGGAAGCTCGGAACGCGAAGAAGAAACTTGCACGCCAGTCGTCAAACGGCCAGTCGAACACGAACGGCAGTTCGCCTGCACCCACCGGCAACGGCGACAGTCCGATGGCCGACCCGGCCGACGTCGAACCGGAGCCGTTCGTCGAAACCGACGCCGTCCGGTCGGTTCGGGATCGCGTCACCGGCTGGCTCGAGGCCGATCAGCCGGTTCACCTGATCGGGCCGACAGGCTGTGGGAAGACGGCCCTTGCGCTGTCGGCAGCGGCACAGCGAGGACGCCCAGTCGTGTGGCTCAACGGCGATGACGCGGTCGACACCGCAGCGCTCGTTGGGACGCACTCGGGTGGTGAGCGATACAAAGAGACCGACAACTTCGTCGGCGGCGTGAGCAAGAAAACCGAAATCGTTCGCGAACGCTGGGTCGATAACCCGCTTTCGGTGGCCGTCCGCGAGGGCGCGACGCTCGTCTACAACGAGTTCTCGCGCAGCGACCCCGCCGCACACAACGTCTTGCTCTCGGTGCTCGAGGAAGGCGTCCTCGAGCGGCCGGGCAAACGCGGCGAGGATCGATCCATCGAGGTCCATCCCGAGTTCCGGGCAATCCTCACCTCGAACGACGTCGAGTATGCGGGCGTCCACCAGCAACAGGATGCCTTGCTCGACCGCTTCGTCGGCGTTCACCTCGACTACTACGACGACGAAACCGAACGCGAAATCGTTCGCGAACACGTCGACCTCGCCGACGAAGACATCGCGACCGTCGTCGATGCGACCCGGCAACTCCGCGACGACCTCGAGGTCGTCGTCGGGACGCGAGCGGCGATTACGGCCGCGAAGGGGCTGACAGTCTTCAACGGCGAACGCAATGGCGATGACGAGGAGGCCGACGAGGGGCAGTTCGATGAAGACTTGCTGACCGAGGTGTTCACTGACGTGCTCGCGCCGAAGGTCGTCGGTGAGGGAATCGAAACCATCGACGAGTTACAGACACAGATTCGCAAGGCGGTCTAAGACCGCCTGACTCGCATCGATTGATAAGCACTGCAAAACGAAGGCACAACCCGTTCCGTCTACACTATGGCCGAAGCCGACAGCCAGAGAGCAAACGACCAGTGCAAAGCGAAAACTGCGGACGGTGAGCGCTGTTCACGGCCAGCCAAAGAGGGCGGGTTTTGCTACCAACACGACGAGAGTGATCCAACCGTGAGTGACAGTCAAACAGCAGACACCGAACAGGACGAACAGGCCGACCAACAGGACGACTCGAGCGACGAGAGCCGAAGTCGCGATCTCAGCACCGATATGACGGCTGAGGAAAAGACCGACCCCGAGTCGGTCGATGCGGACGTCGAGACCGACACCGAAGAGATCCAGGGCGTGCTTGCCGTTCGGCAAACTGTCCAATCGACAGCCGGCGAACTTATCGGCCGCGAGTTCGACGCCGTCAGTGAAATCTCCCCGACCGACGACGGCTGGCGTGCGGTCGTCGAAGTCGTCGAACGTCGATCCGTCCCCGACACGCAGGATATCATCGGCCGCTACGAGATCGAACTCGACGAGAACGCGACCGTTCACGGCTACCGACGACTCGACCGCTACCGACGCGGCGACACTGGCGACTTCGAGTAATCGTCGCCGGCCGCTGGCTGTCACCCACTCTCTCGTCGACCCTATTTTGTTGTTCCGTGGGCAACATATTTTCGCCCCAACCCGGCTGCCGCGCTCGAGCGGGCGGCCCTGACGACCACAACAGCGAAGGGCCAGCCACGCCACGTCTCGAGTACCTGTGACCGAGACGCCCGCGTTCGATGCCGTGTCGCTCCCGGTTCGCGGCCTCGAGGTCGACCCCGATACTCGCTGTGCACACTACCACAACGACCGCGATGTCGTCGCCTTTCGGTTCGCCTGCTGTGACGCGTATTTTCCGTGTTTTCGCTGCCATGAGGAACTGACTGACCACGAGGCAGTCCCGTGGCCCCGCGAGCGGTTCGACGAGTCCTCGGTGCTGTGTGGCGTCTGCGAGGCAGAACTGCCCGTTCCGGCGTATCTCGAGGCCGACTATCGCTGTCCGTCGTGTAACGCACCGTTCAATCCCGGCTGTGGAAACCACGCGGCGCTGTACTTCGAGACGGACTCGGAGTGACTGCCCACCATCGACCGCCACCGCGACTCGATCTGTTTCATCAACGTATATGTGTTGAACAGCTGAAATGCGGATAGAAAATATGAAGTCCGAGTCCTCGAGCGAGATCGACGATGGTGTCACCGAAACGGCTCCCGCCGCCGCCACCGCGACGCGGGGACCGACCGATCCCGATGACCGAATCGTCAGTCTCGACGTGCTCAGGGGATTTGCACTGCTTGGCATTCTCGTCATCAACATCTGGCTGTTTGCCCTGCCGATGGTCGGCTGGCTCGATCCGACCCTCTACGGTGATCTTTCCGGTGGCAATTACGCCGCCTGGTTCGTCAGTCACGTCTTCTTCGAGCAGAAGTTCGTGACACTGTTTACGTTCCTGTTCGGGGCCGGCATCGTCCTGTTTATGCAGTCAAAAGAACGGAGCGACCAGCCTGCTCGCCGCCTTCATTTCACACGGACGTTCTGGCTGCTCGTGATCGGGTTGGCACACGCCTATCTGCTCTGGTACGGCGACATTCTCGTCGCCTACGCCTGCTGTGGCTTCCTCGTCGTTTTCGTCCGCAAGTGGGGGCCAAAGCGCCTGCTCGCACTCGGTCTCATCATGTTTGCGTTCCCGGCGCTCATCTACCTGCTCAGCGGCGTTGGCTACGTCGTGTCGGATGCGGGCACGCAGGCCGAAATAGAGAGTCAGATTCTGGGGAGTTTCGGCGCTGGGCCCGACGAAATCGATCAGGAGATCGCCGCCTATCAGGGTGGCTGGCTCGAGCAGGTCGAGTTCCGTGCTTCGACGGTGTTCACGCAACAGACGGTCGGGTTCATCTCGGAGACGTTCTGGCAACTCGGTGGGCTGATGCTCATCGGCATGGCGCTGTTCAAGTGGGACGTGCTCTCGAACGGGCGCTCGAGGGCGTTTTACCGGCGCTTGCTCGTCGCCGGTGGGACGACCGGCTTGGCCCTGATCCTCACCGGCGTCTGGTATCGCGAACTGGTCGCGTGGGACACGGCGCAAGTGTTGTTGCTCGCGTACCTGTTCAACTACTGGGGATCGCTCTTGCTGGCGCTTGCGTACGTCGCCGGCATCATGCTCCTCTGTCGGGCCGCAGCCGGCGGGCGCATCGAAACCGCGCTTGCAGCCGTCGGCCGAACGGCGTTTTCGAACTACCTGTTACAGACGGTCCTCGCCACGTCGATCTTCTACGGCTACGGACTCGGCCTGTTCGCGACGCTTTCCCGACTCGAGTTACTCGGCGTTGTCGTCCTCATCTGGGCGATTCAGGTGCCGCTGTCGGTCGCCTGGCTGCAGCGATACCGATTCGGCCCCGTCGAGTGGTGCTGGCGCACGCTGACCTACGGCGAGCGCCAGCCGATGCGCCGCGAGTGAGCGCGATAGAAATCCTTCTTCCCCGACAAGTCGGGGCAATAGTTATACGCGATACCTACTGAGTTGTGGTGACCACTCGAAGCTGCATGAAGATTCTTACCTGTAACGCTGGCTACCTGCTTGGCTATCAGAACATCCTCTGGGGATACGTCCCGCCGCCACTCGGCTCGGTGGTTGGCGACGCCGCCGTCGAACGCGAAACACTCGAGCAACTGGTCTCGGTCATCGAACGCGAACGCCCGGACGTGGTCTCGCTGCTCGAGGTCGACCGCGGCTCCCATCGCACCGTCACCGACGGCCAGTTCCGCACGCTCCTCGAGTCGCTTCGCGACCGCGGCCTATCCTACGGCGGCGACGTGGCAAACAAGTACACCGATGGCGGCCTCCTCGAGTCGATGCCGTTCTGGGGCCATCTCGGAAATGCCGTCCTCTCGCGGGCCGACCGAAAACCGCTCACACACTACCTCTCGGCCGGTCGCAAGCGACTCGTTATGGAACTCGAGCTGGCCGCCGACGTAGTGCTCTTTGCGGTCCACCTCTCGCTTCGCGCCAGCAGTCGAAAACGGCAACTCAGCGAACTCGCAGAGCTAATCGCAGAGCGCGCGAACGGCCGCGACGTCGTCGTCACCGGCGACTTCAACACGTTCGAGGGCCCCACGGAACTGTCGACGTTCACCGAGCGGACCGGCCTCGAGACACGCGTTCCCGGCGAGACCGTTCCCGCCCGGCCGTTTGACGACCTCTTCGTCGACTCGCGTAGCCTCGATCTGTTTCTGTGCTCGCCCTCGCTGACGGTCGAACGCTGTGACGTGCTCGACGTCCAACTCTCCGATCACCGACCCGTCGTCTTAGAGATGGGCCACTGATCAACCCTCGGCGCGAACACGCCGCTTTCATTACACATGACAGTATACGTATGGTAATGAGCGTCCTCGAGCGAGACCCCTCCATCGGACTGTTGGGAACGAACGATGACGACCGACGCGTGCAAGCAGCCCTCTCCGACCTGTTTTCCGGCGACGGAACAATCTACATCGTCAGCGGCTACTTTACCTACCAGGGCTATCGCTCAATCCGCGACGACATCGTCTCCTTTCTCGAGCGCGCCCGAGACAACGAGTTGATTCTTGTCGTCGGTCCTGCCTCCGATCAGTTCTCGGCGCGTATCGCCTACGATCTCTGGGCACTCGACGAACACGACCAGATCAAACTCTACAAGCAGTCACGAGGGCTGCACGCGAAGCTTTACATCCGCGACGGACCCCGGCCGAACTGTATTATCGGCTCCGCAAACATCACCCAAGTCGCGTTCGAGTACAACGTCGAACTCGGCCTCGAGATGACTCGAGAGAGGACGGATCATCCGGATTTGCGGCCGTTTTTCGACTGGGTAGAAACGCTCGTCGATGACTCTGTGCCGCTGCGGCGTCGCGACCTGTTCGGTCCCGTACAGGTCGGCAGTTCGTTCGTCAACTGGTCGAACAAGGCGCGACTGCTCCCGGTTCGAAACGTGGCGCTCCGGGTGGTTCCGGTTCTCTTGCTCGTGGTCATGCTTGCAGTGCTGTTTCGATTCGTCTAGAGCTGTCTCGACATCGTGAGCGCGAATCCAGCAAGGTATTTCCGCGTTCAGTGCCCCGATTTGGGTATGGATCCGGCGCTTGGCCCGCCCGACGCGATGGCCGAGAAACGCGACGAGTTGACGCCGATGATGGCACAGTATCACGACCTCTGTGCCCGCTACGACGACGCTATCGTCCTCTTTCAGGTCGGAGACTTCTACGAAACCTTCTGCGGTGCAGCTGAACGATCCGCACGCATCCTCGAGATTGCCCTCACCAGCCGCGAGGACTCCACCGGCGAGTACCCGATGGCCGGCATTCCAATCGACAGCGCCGAGTCGTACATCGAGGACTTGCTCGAGGCCGGTTACCGCGTCGCGGTCGCGGATCAGGTTGAGGAGCCGGGCGAGACCTCCGGCGTGGTCGAACGAGCCGTTACCCGCGTGATTACGCCGGGGACGCTCACGGAGGACGAACTGCTCGCGAGCGACGACAACAACTTCGTCGCGGCGGTCGCTCGCGGCTCCGGAGACGCCGACCCCGCGACCACAGCCGATGCGGAACTCGCACTCGCCTTGCTCGACGTGTCGACGGGTGATTTCCTCGCGACGAGTTCGGACTCGAGGGAGGCAATCGCGGACGAAATCAGTCGGTTCGCGCCCGCCGAGGCCGTCGTTGGACCCGACGCCCCGACGGACCTCTGTCCCGACGGCTGCATGGTCACGCCCTACGACGAGCGCGCGTTCGACCGCGAACTGGCAGGCGAGAAACTCGCGACGTACTTCCGAAACCCAGACGCCCTGCTCGCGAGCGACGCCGAAATCCGCGCCTGCGGAGCCGTCCTCGCCTACGCAGAGTACGTTCGCGGCGGCGCACACGAGGGCGAACGCGGCGAGAGCGGGAGCGACGATGCCGACAGCACCGACGCGACCGAACCCAGCGACGACTCGCTCGAGGCCCCCGCAGATGGCACCCACCTCGAGTATCTCACTCACCTCACGCGCTACGACCCGCGGGAGTACCTCCTGCTCGATGCCGTCGCCCTGCGCAGCCTCGAGTTGTTCGACCCGCGCGGGGTCTACGGCCGGGACGATGCAACACTCGTGGGCGTCCTCGACGAGACCGCGAGCGCGCTCGGCGGGCGCAAACTCCGCGATTGGCTCCGGCGACCGCTGCTCGAGCCCGCACGGATCGAGGCGCGACTGGACGCGGTCGAGGAACTGACGAACGCGGTCCGGACTCGCGAGCGACTGCACGACCTGCTTCGGAACGTCTACGACCTCGAGCGACTGATCGGCCGCATCTCTCGCGAGCGAGCGAACGCACGAGACCTGCGCTCGCTACACGAGACGCTCGCAGTGGTGCCCGAGATTCGCGAGCAGGTCGCCGACGCTGACTGCGAGCGACTCGCGAGTTTACACGAGAGTCTCGACCCACTGGCCGACGTCCGCGAATTACTCGCGGACGCAATCGTCGACGAGCCACCAATCGAGATCACGGAAGGCGGAATCATCGCCGAGGGCTACGACGAGGATTTAGACAGGCTGCGCGCCACGGCGCGGGACGGCAAGCAGTGGATCGACGACCTCGAGGCGCGCGAACGCGAACGCACTGGCATCGACTCGCTGAAGGTCGGCCACAACTCGGTCCACGGCTACTACATCGAGGTGACGAACGCAAATCTCGAGGCCGTCCCTGAGAACTACCAGCGCCGCCAGACGCTGAAAAACTCCGAGCGCTTCGTCACGCCGGAACTCAAGGATCGCGAGGACGAAATCGTCGGCGCGCAGGAACGCGCGGATGACCTCGAGTACGAACTCTTCTGTAACGTTCGCCGCGATATCGCGGCCGAAGTCGAACGCGTCCAGGCCCTGGCCGACGCGCTCGCGACGCTCGATGGGCTCGTCTCGCTCGCCACGGCCGCGGCGCAGTACGATTACTGCCGACCGGCAATTGTTGCCCGCGATGGGAGCGGACAGGCCAGCGGAGGCGACGGCGACCGCATCCTCGAGATCGAGGGCGGTCGACACCCGGTTGTCGAGCGGACACAGGAGTCGTTCGTGCCGAACAACGCCCGATTCACTGACGACCGGCGGTTGGCGGTCATCACGGGGCCGAATATGTCCGGAAAGTCGACGTACATGCGACAGGTCGCCCAGATCGTCCTGCTCGCACAGGTCGGGAGTTTCGTCCCGGCACAGTCGGCGCGACTGACGCCGGTCAACCGAATCTTCACGCGCGTGGGCGCGAGCGACGACATCGCGGGCGGGCGCTCGACCTTTATGGTCGAGATGGACGAACTCGCGACGATTTTGGGCGAGGCCGACGAGCGCTCGCTGGTCCTCCTTGATGAAGTGGGTCGGGGAACCTCGACCGCAGATGGCATGGCCATCGCGCAGGCGATCACCGAACACCTCCACGACGCGGTCGGTGCGACGACGCTCTTTGCGACTCACCACCACCCGCTGACCGAACTCACGGACGCGCTCGAGGGTGCGTTCACGCTCCATTTCGAGGTCGAGCAAGTCGACGGCGAGGTCGTGTTCCACCACGAAATCGTCCCGGGTGCGGCGTCGGGGTCGTACGGTGTCGAGGTCGCGACCGCGGCGGGTGTGCCCGAAGACGTCGTCGAACGCTCGCGAGAATTGGTTGCCGCCGCTGAACCGTTGGAGTCGGGTGCGCTCGAGGACGACTCAATCGGTTCCCGTTCGGCCGCTGTGAGCGACCCCACACTCTCGCCGTCGGCGACTGCTGATGGGGGCGATATTCCGACTGACGTTGCAGCGGAACTCCGCGCGCTCGATCTAGCACACCTGACGCCCGTCGAGGCGCTGACGGAATTGGATCGGTTGAAACAGTTGCTCGAGAAATGAGAGCTCTTCGGACGGGTACTCGAGTGCGCCGGGTCGAGCGCAATCTGATGACCCCCAAACGATATTCATCTCTCTGTCGTAGGAACGGTCTATGGTCGTCGTTACCGCAATAGACGGCGAAGAGGGGTCAAACCGCGTTCTCGAAGAGGGTGAGAAGCTAGCTCGCCAGTTCGACGAATCCCTGCAGATCATCTTCGTCTACGAACCGGCCAGTCACGCTTACCTCACCAATCAGTACATGGAGATCACGAGCGATCCGTCTGACGAGGAGGCAGTTACACTAGCCGAAAAGCGCATCGACGACGTTGTCTCGGACGCCATTGATGAGTACGAGGCAATCGGAAAAGTCGGCGATCCGGCTGAAGAGATACTGAAACACGCCGGTGGCGTGGATGCCAGGTATATCGTCATCGGCGGGCGATCACGATCGCCCGTCGGTAAGGCACTATTCGGCAGCGTCACCCAGTCAGTGTTGCTTGATTCGGATTGCCCCGTTCTGACGATTTTGCAGTAATCGCTCGAGGAGGGTTGTGCCAGGTACCACGCGCGCATTCATACGGGTGTTACCGATCACACTAGAAGTTGGCCCCAACTGAGCCACGCCTCTACTCGTTTCTCGCTTGCGTTCGAGGACTCTACGCAGAACTGTTCATGAAACAAAAAATCCGCTGGATTGAACTTACTGACGAATCTCACGGATTCATCAAAAGGCTACTTTGAGCAGGGTGGGGTTATCGGAGGCATGGCGTTTGAGAATCCGGTAATAGTCTTTGGTATCGGATTGGTCGTCGTCGTTGCGTTACTGGTCTGGTTGCGTGTGCCCGCGTTCATCGGACTCATCATCGCAACGGTCGTCGTTGGCGCTGCGACGGCCGAAGTCCCGTTGGCCGACGTTCCAGCGGAGACTGCAGGCGGATTCGGTGAAACCATGACCAGCGTCGGGATCCCGATCCTGATGGCCGCGGTAATCGGGAAAACGATGATGGAAAGCGGGGCCGCCGAACGCATCGTCCGCTGGTTCCAGTCGTTTACGCCCGACGACAAGTCGTACCTCGCACTCGGCGGCGCGAGCGGCGTCCTCGCGATCCCTGTGTTCTTCGATAACGTTTTCTTCTTGCTGGCACCGCTGGCCCGGTCGATGCGGGCCAGAACAGGGCGCGACTACGCCTTGTTTATCACCATCGTCGGCGCGGCTGGGGTGACGGCCCACGGTTTCGTTCCGCCGACACCCGGTCCGCTTGCGGTCGCGCTCGAGCTTGGTGTCGATCTTGGAGCGACCATCCTGGTCGGGATCGCGGTCGCGCTTCCGACAGTGTTCGTCTCCGGCGTTCTCTACGGAAAATGGATTAACAGTCGACTGGACGTTCCCCTGCGCGAGACAATGGGATCGTCCGTCGAACGCGTCGAAGAACTGGCTGATCGACCGACATCAAAACTGCCGGGTGTCTTCGAGGCAGCGCTTCCCATCATCCTGGCTGTGATGCTAATCGCGTCGAACACAACGGTCGACTCGCTCATTGACGTTGGCTTCCTCGTAGAAGGCGGTGTCGCCGACACCGTCTCGAGCTTTGTTGGTGACGCAAACATCGCGCTGACTGCCGCCGCTCTCGCAGCCGCGATCACCTACCTTCGCTGGGAATCGCTGGAGCGCGAGGTGTGGTCGGACGAACTCGTCGACTCGCTACAAAGTGGCGGTCACATCGCAGCGATCACCGCGGCCGGCGGCGCGTTCGGTGGCATGCTCGCCGCTTCGGGTATCGGCGACTTCATCGCGACGACGCTCGAGGGGCTCGGCATTCCGCTGCTGGCCGCTGGCTTCGTGATCGCTGCGACGATCCGCATTGCACAGGGGTCGGCAACGGTCGCGTTGCTTACGGCGGCGGGGATCGTGGCACCGCTCGTCGGCGATCTCACCGTCCACCCAGTGTACATGGTCATGGCAATCGGTGCCGGCGGGACGATCTTCTCGTGGTACAACGACAGCGGCTTCTGGATCGTCAAGGAGATTGGCGGACTGACCCAGGAGGAGACGTTCAAAATCTGGACCGCACTGACGACGATCGTTTCGATCGCAGGCTTTGCCGTGACGTTCATCATGTCGCAGCTGTTTCCGATGGCGTAGTCCGGAACGATTTCTCGATACGCGGTTACCGTCTCACAGCGACTTTCGGTAGACGTACATCTCGAAGTCGTCGTCGAACACCTCGAGTCGCTCGCGACCGACCTTCTCGAAGCCGTTCGTTTCGTACAACCCTCGCGCTGCAGCCTGCGACGCCATCGTGTCGAGAACGATAGTTGTGTATCCGCGATTTCGAGCACGCTTCTCGAGTGCTTCGTAGATTCGCTGGCCGTACCCCTGGCGCTGGTGGGCTGGGTCGACGCGCATACGAGTCAACACGACTGTCGTCTCAGGCAATTCGGGCAGGAAGTTTGTAATGTAATGATCTCCCTTGAGGAGTTGAAACCCACCCATTGCGACGATTCGACCGTCGACTTCACCCACGAGGAACTCGCCGTCGCGCTCGAGGAACGTTTCTGTAACGTTCTCGAGGTCGTCGTCCGGCACGTCTTCGATGTACGCGCCGATATCGCGCATCGCCGCTTCGTGAAGGGTACGAACTCGAGACGCATTGGCTGGTCGAAAGCGCCGAACGGACAGATTTTCACCCATATGCTGAAAGTATTTCCTCAGTTACAAATTTAGGGTTATACTGACAATTTTTGAGTGTGCTTTACTGGAAACGAGTACACGTGGGCACACTCCGAGCCAACACGATCTCGAGCGAACCGCACCCATACACCACCCAGTTCACTCTGCAGGCGGCTCGAGCGAGACAAATTCGAGGCCGTGATCGCTGAGCAGGCGGCTGGCGCGGTCGGTGACGGACGGAGCCACGAGAATGCCCCGAACTGCGGCGTCGGCGTGGAGATCGCGCTCGAGGGCGTCGACGTATCGGCGGAGTTGGCTCACGGCGTCGGGGCCGACGCGGCGACGTTTGAGTTCGATGACAACCGCGCGGCCCGCCGAATCCTCGCCGTAGATGTCAACGGCTCCCGCGGGTGTCGCGCGCTCGGTTGCAAGCGGGGTGAAACCGGACTCGAGCAGGTCGGGCGTCTCGAGGATCCGCTCTCGGAGGTCTTCTTCGGTGCCGACGAGCGAGAGGTCGGTGTCGTCGGTACCCGCGAACACCGAGACGCACAGGACGGTTTCGAAGGTCACGCGAAGGCGTTCCTCGGGTGTCGAACGAGTGCTCTCGAGGATGAGTGCGCTTTCGGTCGTGTCGGCCTCGCCCTCAACTAACTCGACGGTGTGCTCACAGCCCGGCGGCTGCCAGTTGACCGGCTTTTGGCCCTCGTCGGTGTGGACCAGTATTGTGCCGTCGGGTTTGCACATGACGTGTCGGTCGCCGGCCGCGAGTGAACTCGCGGCGCGGCCGTCGTACTCGACGCGACAGCGTCCGAACGCCGTCACGAGCGCCTCGCGGGCGATTCCGCTGGCGATTGTCTCGCGAGCGGCCTCGAGTGAGGGGCGCTCGAGTGTGTCGACGCGGGTCTCATCCTCGGAACGGGTCACTGCCTGCTGGTAGCGAGCCTGTGGATAAAAACGCCCCGTCCCGACTGCGGTCGAATCCGGTACGTGCGGGCAGTAGAGTGAGATGCTTTTATTTCTATTCAGCCCTGAATCCGGAGCGAATGGAATCCAATCCAACTCGTCGTCGTCTCCTCCAGTTGAGCGGCGTCGGTGCGACAGCGTCGCTTGCCGGCTGTAGCCAGTTCGACATCCCTGGCAGCCAAGACGATAACGGGGCCGACCCCCAAACCGAGAGCGAGGCCGAACTCGAGGCCGACACCGAACCCGACAGCGATCCTGAAGACGGTATTACCGCAATCGTCCAGCCAGATCCTGAAGCCCTCCAGCAGCTCCAACAGGAGGTCATGGCGGAACTCGAGGAGGGTGAACTCGACCAACAGGAAGCCCAGATGGAGTTCCAGCAGCGCCAGGTCGAACTGATCAGTTCCCACGCTGTCGAGTTCGAGTCGGAGATGGCCGCTGACGACGATATTTCGGTCGAAGCAGGCGTTGCCCAGGAGGGTGCACTGCTGCTCGATGGGCCTGACGAGCGATTCATGGAACTCCTTCGAAACAGCGAGGTCTCGGGACTGATGCCCGGCGAGGAGTACGGCCGCATGCTCGAGCAGCAACAGCAACAACAGCCACCGGTCGAGCCAGACAACGGCGGTGAAGAGCCTGTCGAGGACGATGCTGATGGCGACGCGGATGCTGGCGACGAAGCGGACGATGGCGACGAAGACGCCGACGAGTAACGCTACTCGAGGCTGAACGGACTTTCTCTCGCTGTCCAGTCCCATCCGGGGAGGCGCTCCTGAAAGCCAGCCGCGAGTGCGGCCTCGAGGTCGTCAACGCCGGCGTTTTCCTCGGGACCGCCGTGGACTTGCAGATCGGCGTAGTGGAAGGTCGCTTCGCCGAGGGTCCGCAGTGGTTGGGTGCCAGCGATGGTCGCGGCGAGTTCGCGCCCGAGCAGTTCGTCGACGATGAAGCCGGGATAGTCGCCTTCGACGTCGAGATCGCGCAGGATGGCAGTCATCGCGGCGACGTTGACTGCCAGATCGCCGTCGGCGAAGACAACGGCGACTTCATCCCGATACTGCTCGGTGGTGACGTGATCAACAGTCGTGTCGAACGTCGCGCTCAGATCATCGCGCACGTCGTTGATAATCGGGACGATGGTCTCGTCGTGGTCGACAATCCAGTCACGTTCGGCGGCGACACGGGCCGGAGTCAGGTGCATACACCCCGTTTTTCGCCCAGATCCCTGTCTTTTGCGAAGGCTTTTATACCACGCAAAGAATAGGCTCGGGTAAGCGGGTTCTCCCTGGAATCTTCCCGCACGGACCAGGATAACCGATCTGGGAGCGTGTTCGTCACGGTACGAGAGTACACAGCATGAGACAAGACTGGAGACAGCGATTGTCGTCTGACGACGACATCACCTGTCGATTCTACCGACGTACTCGACTGTCGGTGGCCGTTTCGTCTCGAGCGGTGTCAGTTCGTTCCGTCTGTAACCGAGACGTTGATCGGTCGGACGTGTTCCCAGGCGACGAGTTCACGCAAGCCACATCTGGCGACATATGAGCACTGTAGAGCAGCAACTCGACGATTTGCAAGCAGAGATCACGAGCGAGTTACCGAGCGATATCTCGGTCTCCTCGGTGAAGTACGAAGGCCCCGAACTGGTGGTCTATACGCGCGATCCGAAGAAATTCGCCAATCAGGGCGATTTGATTCGGAAACTCGCGAGTAAGCTTCGAAAGCGGATCACCGTCCGTCCGGACCCGAGCGTCCTCTCGCGGCCGGAGGAGGCACGCGAGGAAGTGATGGGCGTCATTCCGGAGGAAGCCGGCGTCACCGATCTCGATTTCCACGCCGATACTGGCGAGGTCGTCATCGAAGCCGAAAAGCCCGGGATGGTCATCGGCCGCCACGGCTCGACGCTGCGCGATATTACGAAAAACGTCGGCTGGACGCCCGAAGTCGTCCGCACGCCGCCAATCGAGTCCTCGACTGTCTCGAACGTCCGAAGCTTTCTGAAACAGGAACGCGACGAGCGCCGGGACATTTTAGAGCGCGTTGGCCGGCAGATCCACCGCGAGGAGATGTCCGACGACGAGTACGTTCGGATCACAACGCTTGGCTGCTGTCGAGAAGTCGGTCGCGCCTCCTTTATCCTCTCGACGTCCGAGACGCGGATTCTCGTCGACTGTGGCGACAAGCCGGGTGCCGAAGGTGAAGTTCCATACCTTCACGCACCCGAAGCGTTCGGTGCCGGGCCACAGACGATTGACGCCGTCGTCCTCACGCACGCTCACCTCGACCACTCCGCGCTGATTCCGCTGCTGTTCAAATACGGCTACGACGGTCCGATTTACTGTACCGAACCGACGCGTGACCTGATGGGGCTGCTCACGCTCGACTACCTCGACGTCGCAGCCAAGGAAGGCCGCACGCCTCCATACGACTCCGAACAGGTCCGTGAGGCGATCAAACACTGCATCCCACTCGAGTACGGCGACGTCACTGACATCGCACCCGATATCAAGCTCACGTTCCACAACGCGGGCCACATTCTGGGCTCGGCCGTCTCGCACTTCCACATCGGCGATGGCCTCTACAACGTTGCCTTCTCCGGTGACATCCACTACGACGATACCCGCCTGTTTAACGGCGCAGTCAACGACTTCCCGCGCGTTGAGACACTCGTCCTCGAGTCGACCTACGGTGGTCGAAACGACTACCAGACGGATCAACAGGACTCCGAGGAGAAACTCAAGGAAGTCATCAACGAGGCCTACGACAAGGGTGGGAAGGTCCTGATTCCGGCGTTCGCAGTCGGCCGGTCACAGGAGATCATGCTCGTCATCGAGGAGGCGATGCGAAGCGGCGATATCCCCGAGATGCCAGTCCACTTAGACGGAATGATCTGGGAGGCCACGGCGATCCATACGACCTACCCAGAGTACCTGCGTGATGACCTGCGCGACCGGATCTTCCACGACGACGAGAACCCGTTCCTCGCCGACGAGTTCAACCACATCGACGGCGGCGAGGAAGAACGACAGGATGTCGCCGATGGCGGCCCCTGTATCATCCTCTCGACATCAGGGATGGTTACCGGCGGCCCGATTATGTCCTGGCTCGGCCACATCGGTCCCGACCCAGATTCGTCGCTGGTCTTCGTCGGCTACCAGGCACAGGGAACGCTCGGTCGGCGCATCCAGAACGGCTGGGACGAAATCCCGACCAGCGAAGTCGGCGCAATGGGCAACGGCGGCGGCCGCGGCACCCTTGATCTGAACGTCGATGTCAAAACCGTCGACGGGTTCTCCGGCCACGCCGACCGTGCCGGCCTCGAGAACTTCGTCAAAACGATGAATCCACGCCCCGAGAAAGTGCTCTGTGTCCACGGCGACGAGCGCTCGACGCAGGATCTGTCCTCGGCGCTCTATCACGATTACAACATGCGGACGTTCGCACCGAAGAACTTGGAGACGTTCCGCTTCCTCTAGGGACTCGAGGATCGTTTTTACGGTTTGATCGATGACTGTGACCGCACCACCAGCCGTGGGATCACCCAGGACGGACACGGACGACAGCCTCGAGACGGTGCGAGGCGAACTGCACCGCACTGCCAGCGAACGAACGCATTTCGGGGGCTTTTTGCGCGAACCAGTCCAAGTTAATCCGTGAACGACGAGTCGATTCCGACCGGCTGTGGATCGGTCGACGACCTGCTTGGTGGGGGGTTCGAACGGGGGACCGTGACACAAGTGTACGGCGCTCCGGCCGCAGGGAAAACGAACGTTGCCCTCTCAGCTGCTGTTGAAACGGCTGCTCGAGGCGGTACTGCCGTCTACATCGATACGGAGGGCGTCTCGGTTGATCGCTTCGAGCAACTGCTGTCGGCTCGAGTCGACTCGAGTCCGGCAGCTGATGAGGAGTCATCGACACTGGACATCGAAACCGTCGCCTCGCGGATCGTTATCGAGGACGCGCTCGATTTCGACGAACAGGCTGAAGCAGTCCGAGATACGGAAGAGTTCGCAGAACGCGCGGACCTGATCGTCCTCGACAGCGCAACCGGATTCTACCGCCTCGAGCGAACTGGTGACGGCGACGAGGGCGAGGCCCTGCGCTCGGTGGCACGCCAGGTCACGCATTTACTCTCACTCGCGCGCAAACACGACCTCGCGGTTGTCCTGACTAATCAGGTGTTTTCCGACCCCGACTCGGACCGGACGCGTGCACTTGGCGGGAATACCTTGGAACACTGGACCGGCGTTGTCGTGCGCCTCGAGCGATTCCGCGGCGGCAATCGACGGGCAACGCTCGAAAAGCACCGCTCGAAATCGGTCGGCGAGTCCGCAAAATTCCGGATTACGGATACTGGACTCGAGAGTGGCGACCAGCAGCGACACTAATACGGACGACAGACCGTTTGCGTGTCCCTGCGGTGGATGGCCAGGATCACGTCACTGGTTCCGGGCAAATTATAATTATTAACTCGTACATAGCCACGCCAATGCAGAAGTGGTCCGGCCACGAATGGCATCTGTGAACAAGACACAGGAGCAATCGGGGGACGATACTGTCGTCGAAGTCGAGTTCACGGTCTCGGATCCGCAGTATCCGCTGGTTGCACTCTCGGCTGAGACGTCGTGTGTCGTCGAACTCATTCAACTGCTCCCGCGAAGCAACGGCTCCTATACCGTGTTTCAGCGCGTTACTGGCTGTCCAGTCGAACAGGTCCTGTCGATTCTCGAGTCCTACGACAAACTCGAGGCGTGCGTGGTCAGCGAAACCGACACGGATGCGGTGCTCGAGGTACGGATCGACGAGGACGGCAATTTCTTTACGATTAGTCTGACTGATGCAGGTGCGATTCCGACGGAACTGAGCAGTCGCGATGGGACTGCACGGATCGTTGCCGAAATCCCGGCGATTTACTCCGCATCAACTGTCATTGAGGAGTTTCAAGCGGCCTATCCCGCCGTCGAAATCGTCGCTCGCCGGCAAAAGGATTACTCCGTCTCACTCTTTCGACAACAGGAACTGTATGAGTCATTACTCAGTGCACTCACGCCTCGCCAACACGAGGCGCTCTTTCTGGCGTATATGAGCGGATTTTACGACTGGCCGCGGAAAGCGACCGGCGAAGAACTCGCTGCAGAGATGGACGTTTCGCCACCGACTTTTCACGAACACCGTCGCTCTGCAGAACAGACGCTGCTCTCGGTAGTTTTTGAGACGTAAAACGAGTGCGAGTGTTGGCTGTCACCGGTGGACAGCCACTGTACTCGTTACAGTTCGTTCAGCTTTCGCAGGAGTTGACCGCGGTACTCCTCGTCGCTGACAACGCCTTTCATCTCGAGGACGTTGCGCTCGAGTTTGTCGAGTGCGACGCGGAAGGCGTTCTCTGCGCCGTAGCCTTCGCCGGTGCCAGCGACCTGGTCTTTGTTCGTCCGCAGGCGGATCTGACAGTGGATAAGTGGGGTCCCACGCAGTTTCTCTTTGTGTTCTTTGAACCGAACGTTGGCGTGATGGACCTGCATGTCGGCGTACTTATCCGCGACGTCTTCGATGCCCTCGACGACGCCGTCGCGGGAGATCGTATCCAGCATCGAGATGTTCGAAATCTGGACGTCCATGCGCTCTTCTTCGGTGAACGTGAGCGCACGTAGGACGTCGGTCTTGGTGATGACGCCGATTACGACGCGGTCGTCGTCCTCGGGCGTAACCATCAGGCCCGCGTAGTCGTCTTCGACCATCGTCTCGACGGCCTCCTTGGCGGTCGTATCGAGCGTGGTCGTCCGGACCGGGCTGTTCATAATGTCGTATATCGGGACATCAAGGAGGCGATCTGAGTCGCCGACGCGGTCGCCAGTCGTCGTCTTGTGGTTCTCGCGGATGACGAAGTCGGCGATGTCGTGGGTCGTCACGACACCCGTGAGGTAGCCGTTGTCGTTGAGGATTGGCAGTCGCGAGATGCCGTACTCGCGTAGGTGGTTGATCGCCTTGCCGACGCCGTCGTCTTCTTGCAGCGTCACTGGCTCTGCCGTGTAAATGTCCTCGACGCTCAGTGCATCGAGGTTCTCGAGGACGGCCTCGAGGATGGCATCGTCGGAGATGACGCCCCAGAGGTCGCCGTGTTCGAAGACGGGGGCGACCTTGGCGTTGCTCTCGACTAAGACGCGTGCAGTTTCGCGAACGTCCTCCTCGCGGTCGATTTTAGGCGCTGGATCGTTTCGGCTGGGTTTGATCAGCGCTGCGACTTTGGCATCGTCTTCGACGTGTGACTGGAGGACCTCCCGTTCGCTGATGACGCCCTCGTAGTCGCCGTCATCGGTGACGATAATTCCTTTGGGGGTGCCGCCTTCAAACATTGAACGGACCTTCCCCATTCGCGTCCCAACATCGACTTCGACATATTCCGGGGTGGCGATATCAGCGATATTCATCGTTCCGAGTGTGTATTGTGCGTCGGAGGTATTTAACGTACTGCCCGTTGTATCCAAGTGGTCATTGCAAGTGGGGTTTTTGAGGATGGCGTTGAAACGCGACCAATGCGCGACATTAGTGTGTTTGGTCGATACACCTATTTGGCAACCGAACTGTTCTGGGGCGCAATCGCCGCTGCACTGCTCTACCGCGCGAACGCGCTCCGAAAAGCCGCTGTGACGATCATCGCGCTGTATCCCATCGCATACGTCTGGGACCGCTATACCCTCGCCGTCGGCGTCTTCGACATCAAACTGCGGACCGGCATCGAAATCGCTGGGATTCCACTCGAGGAACACATCTTCATGGCCGTCGTCCCCGGATTAGTGATCGGCTTCCACGAGACGATTTTCGGGAGCACAGAAAGCGGTGACGACCCGGCCGTCGAAACGGTTAGGTGACGTCTAGACCAACAACTCGTATGGAGTTTCCGCGACCCGATGGGCTCGAGTATCTCAATACAACTGTAACGGTCGTTGTGCTCCTTGCGGTCTTTCACTACACTGGCATCTTCGTCGGCACTCCCGGCAACGTCGACTGGTGGTCCCTCGCCACTGTCGCCGTCTTGCTTCCTGTCTGCATCTACTGCTGGTCGCTCGTCGTCGCAAACGTCGACTGGCTCCCGTCGTGGGACGAGAAGACTCGCTCGAAACGTCATTGATCTGCCTCGAACTCGAGTATCAGCTCCTGCAATCGACCGTCGTGCCCTTATCTGAGCCGCCCGATACTTCGACAAATGGCACGCGGGCCATCGTCCGAGACGGACGAACACGGAGCCGACGACCAGCCCTCCTCGAGTCAGCGACCGGTCCGCAAAACTGCTTCTCGCACGTCTTCATCGGGCCAGCGCGATGACCGCGGGCTCCTGCGCGGTCTTCTCAATCTGTTGCTCGTCGTGCTCCTGCTCGCTGGAATACTCATCGGCGCAGTGATGCTCTCGCCGATGTCTCTCGAGGAGGTCAAAGACATCGACAGTCTCGACGATCTCGACGACGTCATCATCGACACCGGACCGCTGCCGGACCCGAGTTCCGAGCCACCACCGGCTGGCGAGCGAACCCCCGACGTCACCGATCCGGGAGATCCCGGTGACTCGACGTACGAAACCGAGGTCGAGACCGTCTCATCAGCGACTGTCGAGGACTTTGTCCACGCCGAGGTCAACGACCGGCGCGCCGACCACGGCCTCGAGGCCCTCGAGTGGGACGGGACCGTGGCCTCCGTCTCGCGCGCCCACAGCGTCGATATGGCACAACGGGACTACTTCGCACACGTCAACCCGGACGACGAGGGACCCTACGACCGGTTCGAAGACGTCGACAGCTACTGTCGCGCCTACGGCGAGAACATCGCGCTGACGTGGGTCGACAGACCAATCGAAGAACCTGGCGGCGACGAGACGATTCAGTACCAGACCGCAGAACGCCTTGCAACCGGACTCGTCGACCAGTGGATGAACTCCACGTCGCATCGAGAGGCGATTCTCGAGGAACATGGCGGCCCCGGCTGGGACCGCGGCGGCGTCGGCGTCTACATCGCCGATGACGGATCGGTCTACGCCTCGCATAACTTCTGTCGTGCCTGGTGACACAGCCTCTCAGTGCTCGAGGTCGATGCCCAACTAACTCAATTTCACGATCCCACGGGAGAAAGATTATGGTCTCGGGAGCGCCAGACCCCTCTATGAGCGACGAGTCGTCACAGGGAACTGGGGATGGGACCGAATCGGATGATCTCGAGCCGGGTGGTGGCCCGCGACGCGTCGTCTCCGAGACCAGCGTCGACGATATTTTGGCCTCGCTCGATGACACCGGGCCGGACTCGGAATCAGATTCCGATTCGGATGACGATACTGCTGAGACGGAGCCAGCATCGACATCGGCTGCAGACACCGACGACGCGACACCTGACACCAGCGCCGCTGCACCCGAACCAGCCACGGACACTGAAACCGACGCCATCACGACCGAGTTCGACGAGGCTGACATTCCTGACTCGGAGGCAGCAACTGAGTCCGAGCCAGAGTCCGAACCGTCCGTCGATTTGGCGACCGAGTCCGAGTCTAAGTCTGCGTCCGAACTCGAGTCGCCCCTTGTCGAGGAAGCCGAAGCCGACTCTGCGTCTGACGCCGGCGATGGTGGCTCGTCCGTCGATGACGCGGCCGCTGCGCTCTCGAGTACGCCGACGGCACCGGACGCATCGGCAGATTCCGAGGTGACGACCGAGGAGCAGCCCTCGGACGCGACAGCAGACTCCGACACAACCGAGGCGACCAACAACACGCCCGACGCGACCGATATAGGCACTGATATCGATGCCGACCTCGCCGCGCGCGCCGAACGCGGCGACATCTCCGGCGCAGACGTCCGCGCCGCCGAAGCCGGCGACGGCCGCGAATCGACGCCCGAAATCGACGAAATCGACCTCTCGGTGGACGACCTCGAGGTAAGCGGAGCGTCGACATCGGCGACTGGAGCTGCAACCGAATCGTCGGCCATGGACGCAGACGCAGGACCACTCGCTGACACGGTCGACGCACCGGTGGAAACAGATGCTGAGGCTGGCGAAGACGACTCGAGCGGCGAGGACTCTCCGGGGCTGCTTGGTCGAATCAAACGCTTCTTTTCCTAACTGCGAGCCGGTTCAACTGACGAGCGTGATGAGTACGAACAGCGTCCCAATCGAGACAAGCGTCGTGAGAAAGACGTTCAGCGAGGCGAACTCCTCGTCGCCGCCGAGTTCGGTCGCGAAGACAAACGTCGAGACGGCGGTTGGCGTTCCGAGCATGACGACCGTTGCGGTGAACGTCGCCGAATCGACGCTGAGCAGCGAGAACACGAGCCACGCGAGCAGGGGCATGCAGCCGATTTTGAGCGCGATCACCGACCCCGCTGCACCCAACTCGAGTGAGCGAGCACTCGTCTGTAACGACGCGCCGACGCACAACAGCGCAAGCGGGAGTGCGAGCGCGCCGACGACGTCGAGCCCGGTTGCGGCAACCGGTGGCATCGTCACGCCAATCGAGCCAATGGTGAGGCCCGCAAGCAATGCCAGCAACACCGGATTCGTCGCGAGTCTGTGAAGTTCATCGCTCATCGCCGCGTCCGCGCCGTTGAGCGTCGAGAGAATAATAATCGTCAGCGGCAGTTGCGTCAGCGTCACGACGCCGAGGACGACGCTCGCGATTGCCGTCACGTCCGCGCCGAACGTCGCCGCGACCAGTGGCAGTCCGAGATAGCCGAGATTCGAATGATACGACTGGACAATCGCGACGCTCCGTCGCGGCGTCGAGGACCGACCGCGGTGAACCACCCAGGCGATTCCAGCCGTCGAAAAGAGCACGAACAGGAGTCCACCGAGCAACTCGAGTGAGAGCAGATCGCCAATGGCCTGATCGTACGTCGAGACGAAAATCAGCGCCGGCAGTGCGACGTAGTAGGCCGCCGCGTTCAGTCGCGCTGTCCGCTGCGTGTTCAACACGCCGGTCGTGCGCAGCCCCGTCCCGAGCAGTAAGAGTACGAGCAGCGCCAGCAACCGGCCAAGCACCTCCATACCCCGGCCCAATCGACTCGCGGGTTTCTACTGTTCGGTTCCCGACGCGTTTGCGAGGCCGTCACACCGCCCATCGCCGTGCTATTGCCGCCACTGAGTCACGCTTACTCGAGGCCGTCGATAATCGCCCGTGTCTCCTCTCTCGAGAACGCCGTGCTGGTTTCAGCGGTCACGTTTCCCTGCTCGGTGACCGATAGTACCGCTTGCGCTGCTGTCTCGTCGTCGGGAAATTCACTAATCGTGATCGTATCGTACTGGCCCAGCAGCATGTAGAACTCGCGCAGTTCGCCACCCATCTCCTCGAAGTGCTCCGTGATATCGTCTATGCGGTCGGGGCTGTCTCTGATGGTCGCTGCCCCTTGCTCGGTGAACTCCCAGAGTGTAATGTAAGTCGACATGCAGGGTGACGGCCACCGGCGATGGTAATAACTCTCACACGATACTCGAGGTGTGAGAGGGGTTGAGCAGATTTGAACCCCGCCGAGACGTGCTCGCTCACGGTGTTCGCTGTGCGCGACTCGTCTGGTTCAAATCTGCCCAACGTAACGATTCTGTCGCTCACGAAGTTGTTCGCGACAGAAATAGTGGGTTGGGGCAGATTTGAACTGCCGGCCTCCTCCATGTCAAGGAGGTGTCATAACCAGACTAGACCACCAACCCGCCTTGTGTTGCGTGCATTGTGACGTCCGCCGTCACGTTGTCTGCACTCATTTGTTGCCCACGGGTGTAATTGAAGGTTTCGAATCGGACGCCGTACGAGAGTTAGCCGCACGGACCTCCGACACGCTTAAGTTGATGTACTTATTTGAACATTGTAAGACAACTACGTACATTGGTGTTCACTATGAAGGAGTACGTCGAACGCGTCACAGACGGCGAGGATCTCACACAGAACGAGGCTCGAGCGGCGTCGACAGCCGTTTTCGAGGAGGCAACAGAGGCACAGATCGGCGCGTTACTCGCGGCGCTGCGTGCGAAAGGCGAGACGGAAGCCGAAATCGCTGGCTTCGCAGAGGGAATGCGCGAGGCCGCACGGACGATTTCGCCTGACCGCGAGCCACTGGTTGATACCTGCGGAACCGGCGGAGACGACTACGATACGATCAACGTCTCGACGACGAGTGCAATCGTCGCGGCCGGCGCTGGAGTCCCCATCGCCAAGCACGGTAACTACTCCGTGTCGTCCTCCTCGGGCAGCGCGGACGTCCTCGAGGAAGTCGGCGTGAACGTCGAGGCCGAACCCCCGGCTGTCGAGGGCGCAATCGAAGACGACGGGATCGGCTTCATGCTCGCACCCGTGTTCCACCCCGCGATGAAGGCCGTCATCGGCCCGCGAAAGGAACTCGGCATGCGGACGGTGTTCAACGTGCTTGGGCCGCTGACGAACCCTGCAGGCGCGGACGCACAGGTTATCGGCGTCTACGATCCTGACCTCGTTCCCGTCCTCGCGGACGCACTCGCCCGAATGGACGTCGAACGCGCGCTGGTTGTCCACGGCGCGGGAACCGACGAAATTGCCATCCACGGCGAGACGCAGGTCGCTGAAGTTAGCGACACGACTGTCGAGGAGTACACCCTCGAGCCAGCCGATCTCGGTCTCGAGCAACACGCAATCGCGGACATCTCGGGCGGTTCTCCTGCGGACAACGCCGCCGACATGCGCGGCATTGTCGAGGGAGACGTCACGGGCGCAAAACGGGACGTGATCCTCGCGAACGCAGGCGCAGCGATCTATGTTGCCGGCAACGCGGACTCGCTCGAGGACGGTGCCGACGCCGCACTCGAGGCAATCGAGTCCGGCGATGCGGCGACGAAACTCGATGATCTCTGTGCCGTTCCCGAACCAGAGCCGGAGGTCTAACACGATGGACGCGACGCGTGTGAAAGTCTGCGGACTCACGAACGAGGCCGACCTCGAGACGACCATCGCTGCCGGTGCGGACGCAGTCGGATTCATCTGTGACGTGCCAGTCGAGACGCCACGAGAGGTCTCACGCCAGGAGGCAACGGCGCTGGTCTCGAGCGTGCCGCCGTTCGTGACGAGTGTTCTCGTGACGATGGCGAGCGATGCCGAGCGCGTGGTCGAGTTGGTTGAGCGCGTTGGCCCAGATGCCGTCCAACTTCACGGCGGCATAGAGCCAGCCGTACTCGAGTCCATCGTATCGGCTCTCGACGCGGATATCCTGGTCGCACTCGATTCCGACGAGGTGACAGCCGCCGAGGACTACGATCACCTCGTTGACGCACTGCTCGTCGATACGGTCGACGAGTCTGGTGGTGGTGGCACCGGAAAAACCCACGACTGGGAACGCACACGCGACGCAGCCGAGTCGCTCGAGTCGCCGCTCATCCTCGCTGGCGGACTTACGCCGGACAACGTCGCTGACGCCGTTCGGACGGTCGAGCCGTTCGCGGTCGACGTGGCAAGCGGGGTCGAAGCCGAGGGCGGACGCAAAGACGCCGACGCGGTTCAGGCGTTCGTGACTCGAGCGACGACCGCACACACCGACGGACCCGATACTGTGACGCTATGAGTAATTCTAACATTCCATCCGACACATCTGACGCACCGTCCGTCGAGTTCGACCTCGAGCGAGACGAGTTCTGTGAACACGCACGCGACGGCGAGACGCCCGCCGTCGTTCGAACGGTGGCGACTCTCGACGTCGAGACGACGCCGCTTGCAGCCTATATGGCGCTGACTGGCCGCTCCGCAGACAGTGATCACGAGCGCTCGTCGTACGCGTTCTTGCTCGAGAGCGCCGAAAAGACGGCCTCGAGCGATCCCGACGGCGCGTTCCGGCCGAGTTCAGCGGAGCCGGATCGTCACGCACGCTTTTCGTACGTCGGCTACGATCCCGAGGCCGTCATCACGGTCGAATCCGGCGACGCAAGCGTCGAAACGCTGGTTGAGGACACACCGCTGACGTCGGTCGAGACCGACTCCGACGGCGACACCGTCGACGCGCTTCGGGCCGCCATGCCCGACGTTCGACTTGCGAACTTCCCCGACCACGACCGCCAGCATCTCGAGGGCGGACTCGTCGGCTTTCTGGCCTACGACGCCGTCTACGACCTCTGGCTCGAGGAGGTTGGCCTCGAGCGGCCTGAGTCACGGTTCCCCGACGCGCAGTTTATCCTGACGACGAAGACGCTCGCGTTCGACGAGCGCGACGGCACCGTTTCGCTGGTCTGTACGCCGATTCTCGAGGCTGGCGACGATCCCGAGGCGGTCTACGACGCCCTGCGTGAGGAAGCCGCCGCGGTAGCCAACCGACTCGCTGATGCCGACCGCCCAGAAACTGGTGGCTTCAACAAATCGGCCGAAACCGCGGGTTCGAAAGCCGACTACGAAGAGAGCGTTCGTACGGCCAAAGAACACGTCCTCAATGGCGACATCTACCAGGGAGTCATCTCACGGAAACGCGAACTGTACGGCGATATCGACCCCATCGGCTTCTACGAGGCGATGCGCGAGGTCAACCCCTCGCCGTATATGTACCTCCTCGAGCACGACGAGCTGACCGTCGTTGGCGCGAGCCCGGAGACGCTCATTTCGGTGCGCGGACGCGAGGTCATGTCGAACCCGATTGCCGGCACCTGCGACCGTGGCTCGAGTCCGGTCGAGGACCGTCGATTGGCTGGCGAGATGCTGGCCGACGAGAAAGAACGCGCCGAGCATACGATGCTCGTGGATCTGGCTCGAAACGACGTGCGACGCGTCTCCGAAGCCGGTTCGGTGCGCGTCGATGAGTTCATGAACGTCCTCAAGTACAGCCACGTCCAGCACATCGAGTCGACGGTGACTGGCGAGTTGGCTGCGGACGCGGATGCGTTCGACGCAACCCGCGCGTCATTCCCGGCTGGCACGCTTTCGGGCGCGCCGAAAATCCGCGCGATGGAGATCATCGACGACCTCGAGGCCCAGCCACGCGGTCTCTACGGCGGCGGGGTGGGCTACTACTCCTGGACCGGCGACGCCGATTTCGCGATTGTGATTCGCACGGCGACCGTCGAATCAGGCGTGACACCGCCTGCGGATGTCACCGGCCTCGAGACCGACCTGGATCGAATCACCGTCCAGGCGGGTGCAGGATTAGTCGCAGACAGCGACCCCGAATCCGAGTACGAGGAAACCGAGAAGAAGATGGGTGGCGTCCTTGCAGCCCTTGAGGAGATTGACGTCCCATCCGGGGAGCGCACAGACGATGACCGTGACACTGAAACACCGGAGGTGAGCCAATGAGCGCGACAAGTGCTGAAACGACGGACGAGACGACCGACGAGCAAGAGATGACGCATGTCCTGTTCGTCGACAATTACGACTCCTTTACCTACAATCTCGTCGAGTACGTGAGCCAACTTCCCGGCACTGAGACTGCCGTAGTGAAAAACACCGCTTCGCTCGCAGACGTTCGCGCTGCAGACCCCGACGCAATCGTGATCAGCCCCGGCCCCGGGCATCCGAAAAACGACCGCGATGTCGGCGTGACGATGGACGTCCTGCGAGAGGTTAGCCCCGAGGTCCCGACGCTCGGTGTCTGTCTCGGCCTCGAGGCCGCAGTCTACGAGTACGGCGGCTCGATTGGTCGGGCACCCGATCCGATCCATGGGAAGGCCTCGGCAGTCGAGCACGACGACTCAGGTGTGTTCGCCGGCCTCGAGCAGGGCTTTCGCGCCGGGCGGTATCACTCGTTGGTCGCGCTTGAGGTCCCCGACTGCTTCGAAGTGACGGCGACGGCCGAACATGGTACTGAAACGCTCGTCATGGGCGTACGCCATCGCGAGCACCCTATCGAAGCGGTTCAGTTCCATCCCGAGAGCGTGCTCACGGCGGCCGGCCACGACATTATTGAGAACTTCCTCTCGAGTCTGTAAGCGGGCGCTCCCAGACTGTATTCGTCTGACGTTCCTCGAGAAGTGTATCGCGCTTGGGTACTGTTCAACTGGATTCGCCCAACAGCTTAGACGCCGGGGATAAGCTCGAGCATCCCGGTCGCATACAGTGCGGCGAGGACGACTGCTGCGACGAGTCCGACGCGGACGGCGAGTTTGATTGCGATGCGGATGGCGATAACGGCGACCGCAAATGCGGCGAGGGCAGCGAGGGCAAGCAACACCGTCGACCCCGTGAATGGTTCGAGCATATACCAGTCCCTGTACTGGAAGGACGTAATCTTTCTGGATATCCTGACAACCACAGATAGTTATCATTCGGTCTGTGTTCGGCCCGTCTGAGACAGAGTACGGTACGCAATAGCACCGCGACCGCAAGACGGCTCGCAGCTGTACCGAACCATCGGTACAGCACGCCGTCTGAAAGAGAAAATCCCCTGCGGAGACGGCGATTCTCCTGTGTTTTGCGTCACTTTCAGTCTGCTCTGATAATCGTTAAGATGGGTGCGCTCGTAGTGATTGTTAGACGCCGAGACGGCCGTCTCGAGGCCGTCGCCCGGACCAACTGTTCAGACCCATCTATACAACTCTGGTTGCGTTATTCCAAGAAAAAGAGGACTACAACACCACGTTTTATGGGTGATGCCTGAATACCGAACCTTCGTCACGAATGATGAGAGCCACGACTCCATATCGACGCCAAACCGTCGGACGACGCCCTGAGTATTGCGAGGTGCGCCGCGCATGAGCAAACACGACCTTTCCGCGGAGGACCTGACCCTCCCCATCAAGCGTACCGATGGCGACACGCTCGAGGAGCGCATGACCGATAATGCCTATCACAACATTCTCCCGGCGCGCTATCTGCGCAAGGACGCCACTGGCGACCTGATCGAGGAACAGGAAGATCTCTTCGACCGCGTCGGCAAGAACATTGCACTCGCCGAAGCCGTCTACGAGGCCGAGAAACAGGACCTCGAGGTCACGGTCACGCCGGACCAGCTCAAGCCGGATCACCCGCGCCGCGACGAACTCGCCGCGGAGGTCTTCGGCGAGGGGACAACGGCAGACGACGACGTTGAGACGGTACTGACGGAACACAACGTCAACAAGTTCGCCTACGAGACTGTCGTCCCCGAACTTCCGGACACAGTCCGCGACCATGTCGAAGACGTCGCCGAGACGTTTACTGAGGGCATGTCGGAGCTGTCCTTTATGCCGAACTCGCCGACGCTGATGAACGCTGGCGACGAGCTTCAGCAGCTCTCGGCGTGTTTCGTGATGTCTCCCGACGACGACCTCTCGGATATTCACGAGACCGCCAAGAAGGCCGCCGAGGTCTTCCAGTCCGGCGGCGGCGTCGGCTACGGCTTCTGGCAACTCCGCCCCTTTGGCGACGCAGTCGGTTCGACCGGCGGCATCGCCTCTGGACCAATCACCTTCATGCGGACCTACGACCAGCTCTGTGAGACTATCGCCCAGGGTGGCACCCGACGCGGTGCCCAGATGGGCATCATGCGTGTCTCTCACCCCGACGTCATCGAGTTTATCCACGCCAAGAACAAGGACGTCTCGCTCGCCCACACGCTGCGTCTGAACGACCCAGACGACTACACTTACACCTCCTTCAGCGAAGCACTCGAGGAGTCACGCAGCCTCATCGACGAGGACGGACGTGTTCCAAAGCACCTCCGGAACGCCGTCGAAGGCCATCTCTCTAATTTCAATATCTCTGTCGGCGTCACGGACGCGTTCATGGAAGCCGTCCAGAACGGCGAGGAGTTCACCTTCACGAACCCACGCACCGAGGAACCACATATCGCCACCGAAGAGACCAAAGAGATGTACAGCCGCTACGACCTCGGCGAACACGTCGAGGTCGGCGAGCCGCTGTCGATTCCCGCCGAACTCATCTTCGAGCGTATCGTCGAGGGCGCCCACGAAAACGGCGAACCCGGCGTCATCTACCTCGAGCGAGTGAACAAACAGCACTCCTTTGACGTCGAGGCTGAGCCGGACCACCGCATTCTGGCGACCAACCCGTGTGGCGAGCAGCCACTCGAGGAGAACGAAGCCTGCAACCTCGGCCACATCAATCTCTCGACGCTTGCGGATCAGGGCGCTCCTGACTGGCGTGTCTGGTCCGAGGAACACGCAGACGAGTACGACACCTTCGAGGATGCCGTCGACGCCTTCCTCGAGGAGGCAATCGATTACGCCGAGTTCGACGAGCGCATCGAGTACGGGACTCGATTCCTCGAGAACGTCGTCACGATGTCCGATTTCCCGGTCGAGGAAATCGAGCAGACGGTCCGTGACATGCGTAAGATCGGACTGGGTATCATGGGTCTTGCCCAGCTGTACATCCAACTGGGCATCAAGTACGGCAGCGACGAAGGGAACGAAGTCGCCCGCCAGCTGATGACTCATATTAACCACGGCGCGAAGGCCAAGAGCCACGAACTCGCGACCGAGCGCGGCTCCTTTGCTGACTGGGACGAGTCCAAGTACGCAAACCCGACCGAGTACCGCGAGTGGTTCGAACACCAGACCGGTGAGGACGCCGATGACTGGGAAGGTGGCTTCCCAATTCGGAACCACAACGTCACCACAATCGCCCCGACCGGGACGACCTCGATGGTCGGCAATACGACCGGCGGCTGTGAGCCGATTTACAACGTTGCCTACTACAAGAACGTCACTGACGACGTCCAGGGCGACGAGATGCTCGTCGAGTTCGACGACTACTTCCTGCGTACCTTAGAGGACAACGACATCGACGTCGACGCTGTCAAAGAGGAGGCTCAAGAGCAGATGGCCACCAACCAGTTCGACGGCGTCGAAGGCCTCTCGACCGTGCCGGACGCCATCGGTGAACTGTTCGTCATCACGAGCGACCTCTCGGCCAAACAACACGCTGCAGTGCAGTGTGCCGCACAGGCCGGCGTCGACTCCGCCATTTCGAAAACGGTCAACGCACCGAATGACTCCACGCTCGAGGATGCAAAGGAAGTCTTCGAGTGGGTCTACGAGAACGGCGGCAAGGGCGTCACCTACTACCGCGACGGCACCCGCTCGAAGCAGGTGCTGACGACGCGTGCGGACAACGCCGACTTCGCCGACGAGACCGAAGCCGCGGAAACACTCGTCGAACAGATCGACGATATCTTCGGCGGTCTCGAGCAGTTCCTCGAGAGCGATGAAGTCCGAGACGTCCTCGAGGAGGACGTCGGCGGACTGCTCGACAACGATCAGGTTATGGTCGACTTCACCGAGAAGCGCGAGCGACCCGACGCGCTGCAGGGTGTCAGCCAGCGCATCGACACCGGCTACGGCAAGGTCTACGTGACGATTAACGAGGATCCAGAGACGGGACAGCCGTTCGAGCTGTTCGCGAACATCGGCCACTCCGGTGGCTTTACGAACTCCTTTACCGAGGCGCTCGCGAAGGTTATCTCGACCTCGCTGCGCTCCGGTGTCGACCCCGAGGAGATCGTCGACGAACTCTGTGGGACGCGCAGTCCGAAAGTCGCCTGGGACAAGGGCGAACAGATCCAGTCGATTCCGGACGCCATCGGCACCGCAATGCGCCGGTACCTTGATAACGAGATCGACAAGCCGTACCCGACTCAGCAGACACTCGAGGATGCGGCAGACGCAAGCACTGAAGCCGACTTCGACGGACCACAGACTGATGGTGGCGCGGCCGCCGCACAGGGCGGCGCTAACGCCGACGACGACGCAACACAGGACCTCATTGACGCCGGTGAGTCGCCGGAGTGTCCCGACTGTGGATCGCTCTCGCTGTACTTCTCTGAAGGCTGCAAGACGTGCGAGAGCTGTGGCTGGAGCGAGTGCTGAGCAAGACGACTGAGAACGACCACTGACGGCGACTGCGTTTGTCGTCCGAACTGCGTTTTATTTCCGAGCGTAACAGCACGCGTCAACGAAGAACTTAGCATCCGTCCCGCTCGAGAGAGATGTATGTCGGACGACGTTGGCGGGCGGCCGTGTCCACGGTGTGAGCAGCCGATGTTCAAGCGCCACTGCAAGTACGTCTGCCCGCAACACGGCGTAATTTACGACTGTGCGGATACGTTCTGGTAGCGAGCCGTCAGATCTGCCAGAACCTATTTATCCGCCAGTACCCCTGCATTGAACGATGCGACTGTCTACGGGCGTTCCGGGCTTCGACGAATTGGTCGACGGCGGGCTCTTACGAGACCGTCTCTACATCGTCAGCGGGCCGCCCGGCAGCGGCAAGACGACGTTTTGCTCGCAGTTTCTCACGAAGGGAATCTTCGAGGGCGAGACGGCGCTGTACGTCAGCATGCACGAATCCGAAAGCGAAATCGTCCGCGACATGACGAACTTCGAGTTCGGCTTCGATCAGGCGGTGAACTCGGGGAAACTGAAGTTCATGGACGTCTTCGAGAGCGAGACCAAACGATTCCTCGCCTCCTCGAGAGGCACTGGTGACTCGCCCGATAGCGTCGAGAACCTCTCGAACAAACTCGTCTCGTTTATCGAGTCGAACAACATCGACCGCGTCGTCATCGACTCGACGATGTTGCTCGAGTACTTCTTCTCGAGCGAGGTCGAACAACTGATTACGTTTCTCACGCGGCTGAAACGCGCCAATGCGACGATTCTCCTGATTTCGGAGATGACCGATCCGACCTCCTACTCGGATGGCCACTATCTCGCCCACGGCGTGATCTTCATGCACAACTACCTCGAGTCGGGTGGCATGACCCGTGGCGTCCAGATCATCAAGATGCGGGGGACGAAAATCGACTGTAATATTCGCCCGGTCGAGTTCTCCGAGCGCGGACTGCACGTGCATCCGAACGAAACGGTCCAGACCTAATGATGTACGAACGGACGTTCGGAACCGACTGGGAGCACCTCGAGAATCGCGATGAAATCCTCTGGCGGGCGTTCGCGCTCGGAGTTGCAGAGTGTCTGGGTGCAGACCACCCCGACGAACTCGAGCGACTTGCTGATGAGACAGAGACGACCTACGACCGGAGTTTTACCGAACTGGCCTATCAAAAAGGACGCCAGCGTGTTCGCCAACTCGAGGGTAAGGGGTCGGCCCAGATCTGGCAGGAGGTAGTCGAAGAGCAGTCGGAACTGGATCTCTGGGCTGAGCCGGAGTCGACAGTCGACCCGACGACTGACGGCGAAGACGAGACAGGACTGCCGGATTCGTTACAGGGGTTTCGAGCGGACACGTTGCCAGCCGATAGTACGGAACGGGTTCAACGACCGACGTTCCTCGAGCGCGAGAGTCCAAAACGACGTCGTCACCGGGCGATCCGTGAATCCGTCTCGCGGTCACTGTCTGGCGACTCGAGTGACAGTGACGAGAGCGACGACGGGTCAGAGTAACTCGACACCAGTTTTGATATCGTACTGACGTTCGATTAGCCGTCGGTCGACCGACTCGAGGCGGCGTGAGTTCGTTTCTGGAGGAGTCGATAGGCTGGCCCAGCGAGCAAGACAGCCGCGGCGAGGCCACAGGCGACCGACAGGGCGACGCCGAGTTCGCCGAGGCCGTTCGTCGTGACGGTCGCGGCTGAGGCACCCACGACGACTGCTGCGACCGTCCATGGGAGTTCGCCGAGTATCGTCCCGGCGAGAAAGTGCCGGAGTCGGACGCCGCTCACTGCTGCCGCACACGTCGAGATATCGGAGGGAATCGGCGCGAGTCGTGCGGCCGTTACCCCGCGAATTGGGCCAGCCGTCTCGAAATACCGGACAACAACAACGCCCGCCCGCTCGAGTGTTCGGTCGGCGAAGCCGTTGGTCGCGTTACTCGAGCAGGATGGCTGTGTCGGCGTCGATTCAGTCGGTGATGTCTCATTTTCGTCTGTTGGGGTGGCTTCGTCGCTGCTGGTTACCCACCGTGCCACAAGAAAGACCGGCAACACGGTCGCGGTTAGCCCGACGAGTGCAATTGGAATGCCGAGTGTCACACCGAAGCCGTAGCCGACGACGACCGCGAGCGGGGTTGTCGGCCAGGCGAGCAGCGGCCGAATCGCATACAGTCCAGCAACGACGAATCCAAACACCACTGGATCAGCCGCAAGGGACTCGAGCGTGCCCATGACGACACTGGGGGAGACGATCAGTCCGGCGGTGACGAGCGCAGCGGCGACGACGACTCCGGCGAGGACGCGCGTCGACACTGTTGACCCCAGTACGGACATCGAGCGCAGTTTCGCCTCGAGTAATGAATCTTTTGTGCCTCGTTGCTGGCGACGGTGCGGCGCAACGTTTATTCGTCACGCCACGACAGCACTCATCGATGGGGAGCGATCCCGGGCGCGACGGCGACGGTACGGGCGAGGATGACCGCACCGATCCCAATGAGACACGCACAGCAAGCGAGGCGAGCGGAGCCACTGCAGCCGACGACGACCGCGTTGTACTCGGCCTTGCACTCCTCGAGCGCCTCGAGCACGAGTCGCTGTCGCTTGCTGACGTCGTCGACCGAATCGAGACGGTGACGAGCGATCCGACAGTGACGCGGACGATCCTCGATCAGGCCGAACTGCGCGGGATTATCGAACGCGACGATGGTATTGTCCGTCCGAAAAGCCGCCAGTACGTCAGTTTCGAACAGGACGTCATCACGAAAGAGGGAGACTTCTCGTGTCAGCGCTGTGGCTCGGGACTCTCGACAGGCCACTTCATTAACCTCGAGGCGGGTGAACTGGGGCCGTTTGGCTCGTCGTGTATTCGGAAGGTCACCGGCAGAGAATAGCGGCTCTCGGGGTTTCAGCGTGCTATCGGCCGTGTCGGAGTTCTTCGATCAACTGCTCGATTGTCTGTTGTTGTTGCTCGAGTAGTTCGTTCTGTTGCTCGACGGTCGTCTCGAGTGCGTCGAGTCGCTCGAGAACGGCCGGATCTGCTGTTGAAGACGTGGAGTCGGTCGGTGAGGACTCTCCAGCGGTCTCAGTCGAAACGACTGCTGGTTCCTCGGTCGTCGAACTCGACTCCGAGTCTGGGTCTGCGCTCGAGTCGTCGGTATCCCACGCGGACGCTGTGCTGTCGGAGTCCTCAAAGAAGGATCCGGTTTCGGTGGGCTCGCTCTCATCAGCCGAGTCAGTTGTGGGCGCTGTAGGCTGAGAATTCGTCTCTGGCGTGTCACCAGTGGCCGATGTCTGTGCGCTGGCCGAGTCGTCGCTGTCCTCTCGTCGAGCGTCAATGGACGCTGGAACGGCCGAATCCGCCGCTGCTGTGTCAGCTGAGGCGTCGTCGCGCTCGTCTGTGGCTGGTGCCTCGCGCTCGAGTTCCGGTTCTGGCGTTGGTGCTGTGTCCACGTCGCCGACTGACTCGTGGTCGTCTAGCTCCGGCGGGTTCGCATCGAGTGGGTCGACGCCGCTACCGAACTCCATCGTGCTCCCGGACGAATCCTCGTCCACATCGTCCTCATCATCGCCGATAGCGTCGTTGAGTTCTTCGAGGTCCCCGACGCCGTGGTAGTCAAACAGTGCGCGTTGGAGTCGTTCGCGAAGGTCGTTGGCCTCATCGTTTGGCGCTTTGATCCGCTGTGGGCGACCATCGACCGCGAGGACGACTTGCGTGGCGACACTACCGTCTTCGAACGAGAGGTTCGTGACGTCTTCGTAGTGGTACTCCTCGTAGTCCTCATCCCAAACGGCGCTGCCGATGTGTTTGACCAGGCGCTCGCTCGTGATGATGATCGTGAGTTCGCTAAAGCGGTAGGTCTTGACAACGGTTTCACCGGGATTCGTGATTCCATTGCCGTTGAGGACGCCTGCGAGAACCGGATGGAGAACGGTGTCCGTCTTGCTCGAAGGAACACTAAACTCGTTTTCGCCCTCGAGTGAGTACTCGAGGCTGAATTTGGTTTTGCGCCGGCCTTCCGAGAGGGTGAGTCGGTCGGCGTTGTGGGGATATTCGTCGACTGATTCGTCTCGCAGGAGACCGTCGGATCGATAGACGAAGGTGCTCGAAGCGGTGATGAAGAGTTCGTCTTCGCCACCGAGTGAGACGCGGGCGGCGATATCTTCGCCCTCGAGGGTAGAGTGGACGATACCGGGAACGCTCATGTATGTCGCGGTTGTTCGTATGGCCCTGTGATAAATCCGTGGGTCCGCGTTACACGCGGAATTCGAATGAGAAGGTTAAAGAGAGAGTCGGCACTACCAAAAACTGAGCCCGGGTGGCTTAGCTGGACATAGCGCCGCACTCATAGGGTTCAGAGATTCGGTGCGGTTTCGCCTTGGAAGCCTCCGTGTCCCCACGAGGACTCATGCCGAGCCTCGGACCTGGGACATGCGGAGATCGAGGGTTCGGAGCCCTCCCCGGGCACTCATCAAATTCTTTACATGCCCGCGTAAGTACCCCTCCCTATTGGGGTGAAAGCGCGGGTTTCGTCACTCTCGGTAGTGACACCGATCAACTACATACAGCGATATCTTCGGCTAACGGAGGTGTGGCGGCATGGTAGCTGGCCGTCGCGAGGCCCGTGGCGTTTCAATCGACGCCACCTACCAGTCGATCACCGAGCGTCCCGAGCTCGAGAAGCAGGCCGAGAAGGTCGAATACGCTAGCGACCCAGAACCACAAGGAGAAGAGCGAACCGAGGGCGTTCCGGAAATTGACTCCGAGGGAGACGACGTCGAACGTCCTGACGTCGACGGCCAGACGACGCTTGAAGACTGGGGGTGGTCAGCGTGACGACCGGCTACGTGGTCAACCTCGACAATGGCCACAACGGCTACTGCTTCGAGAGCCTGGTAGGACTCACCTACTGCGGACGGACGTTCGATCCTGAGGCCGTTGATCGCGAACTCTATGCAATCGGTCGTGACGAGGAACACCCACACAACACACTCTGCTTTGACTGCTCGAAAGCAGACTCTCGCAAAGTCCGCGGCGCTGTGCGAGGTGAGACGGCGTGAGTCCTGGCATCGACTGGGAGTCGATCTTCTGGGAGACACGGGGCTTCCTCGGCCTCGAGGACGACGAGCCTGTTCCACGAACGGAACTCCTCGAGACGGCGAAGGCCAACGGGTGGAGTGAAAGCGAATTCCGCAAAGCGCTGAGTGCAACTGATGCTGTCGAATTCGCGAATGGTGTCGGCAGCGGCCTGCAGTTCGTCGACACTGACGACTCTGTCGAGACGGACGACGCTCCCTCTACGAGCGATATCGGCGGCGATTCTACCGACGACCGGTCGTCTTCGTCCACCTCGAGTGACGACCTCGAGCGTGTTGACCTTGAACTCTCCTCGAGCAGCGAGGGGCACCCGACGAGCCTTCGCGAAGACGGACAGCGCTGGCTGCTCTGGCAGTACCGCGACGACCGGAAGATCCCGCGAAACCCACGCTGGGGACACTCCGAAGACGACGAGGCGACGGCAGGTGAATGGTCACTCGCCGGTGCGAAAGACCCTCGAGCGTGGTTCGAATTCAGTGGTGCGGAACGCTGGACCGACCACGATGGGTCGCTTGGACTCGCGTACTACCTCGTTTCCCCCGATCGCGACGACTGGGATGATGATGAGAAGTACGACTGGGTTGACGTCGACGAAGACGTCCCCGACACGCGCCACGTCGGACTCGCCGACTTCGATAACATCCGCGATCCGGAGACCGGCGAGATCGCCCCGAAAGCCGTCCCATGGCTCGAGCGGTTCGGTGTGACGTTCTGCGAGTGGTCGCCTTCTGGAACTGGTGCACACGCTCTCGGGTCGTTCACGCTCCCAGAGGATGCGAAGGAACTCCACATCGACGTTTCCGATGACGAGTGGCTCGACGCAGAGATCGAAGTCTACCCCGGACGGCGCTACACGACGGTCACCGGCGACAAGATCCCCGGTTCCGCCGACGACATCGAGGACGTCCAGGTAGTGATCGACGCGCTCGTCGACGAACATCCCGACGCCGTCGAGGAAGAGAGTTCGAGTGATGGCGTTCACCATACCGACTACACACCAGCGAAGTCTCGAGAGGAACTCGCGGGCATCGAGATCACGCACGACTATGACGACGTTATCGACGCGGTCAACCAGCTCAAGCCGAGCGACCTCCCGCTGTCGTCGACGTACGTCGCAGACGAGAACAACGACTTTGAGTCGTGGGATCCAGGTTACCGCAACTCGAGCAGCGGACGGTCGCTGAAACACGTCGGAGACGGCCAGTTCATCGACATGAAAAAGATGCACACCGCCTTTGGTGTGCTCCGACTGTTCGCTGCGGAACAGAACATCATCTCCAACCCGTGGGATGACCTTAAAAAGAGCAAGTTCCGGGATGCTGTCGAGCGGGCACGAAACGCCGGTGCACCAATCCCGAAATACGAACCCCCAAGCGATGGATCAGGCGACGGCCGTGCCGTCTCGGCACTCCCAATTGGCCTTCTCGATGCTCTCGAGCCGGATGAACGCCGGCGCTACGCCAAGAAGCGGGGGCTCGAGTGGCCGTCAACCGAGGACGCTCGCGAAGAGCTCTTCGAGACGATTGCCGACGTGATCCGGAACGAAGACGAGCGGATCGTCGATGCCCCGACGTCGCTAGGCAAGTCCTACACGACCGCGTCGACGCGATGGGGCGCTCGCGAAGACATCACCGGTGACCGGCCGGTCGTTCACCTACTCGAGACACGCGACGCCCGCGACGAAGCCGTCGACGTCGCCGAAGAGCACGGCGGGCAGTACCACGTCCTTCTTGGACGCCACGAGGCCTGCCCCGTCTGTGCGGGTGACCACGACGACGAAATCTCGATCAACGGCGAGCCCGCCAGTGAGTGGCTCGACACCCAGTGTAACACTGACGGCAAGGGAATGCCCTTCTCGGCGGCCCATCGCTACCTCGAGGAACACAACGACCAGGGCGTCGAACTACCCTGCGGCGGTGACCGCTGCTCGGCGATCACACAGTGGGAGACCTACCGCGAGGGACCCGACGGTGAGCTCGACTACTGGCCGCTCGTCATCGCGACGCACAACTTCGCGTTCGCACCCGGGCTCCGATCACACAACAACGTCATCGTCGACGAACAACCCAGCTACGCACAGGAGGACCTCACCACCGAACGGATCCGCGACGCCGTCGGTGCCTACCTCCGCGAGATCGACGCCCCGGTTACGACCTGGGAGGCGTTCATCCAACTCTCGCTGCACGACGACTACCAGGGCGACGCTGCGAAAGAGCGCGATGCCCTCGAGGACGTCCTCTACGAAGAGCCCGACCGAGACTGGTACTTCGAGGATCCCGATGCACACACGCTCGCACCTGCGCTCGCGAGAGCTATCTTCCGAGCCGAAGAGCGAGCCAACGGACGTCGATTCGGGAAGACGGGACACGAACCGCCTCGCCTCGAGGCCGGCGTGAGCGATGACGATGACTGGAACCGCGAATGGGTTTCGGTCGTCCTCGACGAGAACAACGACATCCAGACTGTCCGAACTGTTCCCGACTTCGGCGCTGCTCGCTCGGTTGTCGGACTCGATGCCCACCCCGCAGTGCCGCTGTGGCAAGCCAACACCGCCCCGTGGATCAAGACGACCAACGTTCTCGAGCCCGAAGCCCGCCAGCTGTGGCGACGCTACGAGCGTGGGCTCCGTGTCGTCCAGGTCGGCGACGCAACCCGTCCACTGTCTGGTGACAAAGCGCTCGAGTGGCTGAACGAAGACAAACTCGAGGTCCTGCTCGAACAGCTCGTCGAGGAGTACGGCACCCAGTTCCGCACGGCGATCACAACGGGGCAAGTCGAAGACCGCCTCGAGGAGCTGATGGAAGAGTCCGGTTGCCACCGTCCCGAGTTGATGCACTTCGGCGAAGAGAAGTCACGGAACGACTTCGAGCACGAGCGTGTCGGCCTCGTCAACGGCTGCATGGATCCCGGCGACGACTACGTCCTCGACTTGCTGGCCGAACTTGACCTCGAGGCCGAGGTGGAGACCGCCGTCGACGATGCCGGTGAGGAATACCGAGCCCGCGGTCGCGGCTTCGAGGGCAACGACGCTGAAACCGCCCAGGAGATCCTCGCCAGTGTTCGCGAGAACCACATCGCCCAGGCCGCCGGCCGATACGCTCGAGACCCGACCGATCCCGACGTCACGGCGACGGTGTTCGTTCGTACGGATGCGATGCCCGCCGGGTTCGCCGACGTCCAGACACCGGGCGTCGAGTGGGTCTTCACCGACTACCAGGAGGCGATCGTCGAGGAACTCCGCTCGAGTACTGGTGCGAAGACGACACGAGAGATCGCCGACGTCGTCGACTGCAGCAAGGAGCACGTTCGCCAGACGCTCGAGCGCCTCGGCGACGACGGTCACGGTGAACCCGCGGTGCAAGCCATCCCGGAGAGCGGTCCGAACGGAGCGACGCTGTATAGCGACTCAGGACTACCGAATGCAGGCGTTGTAGACATTCACGAATCGCCAACTGACCCCTACTGGAACACTAGTAGGTGGACGTTGGCGATCCGCGACCCAACTACCCCGGACGACGGTGATCTAGGACCCGCAACCGACTCGAGTAATCAGTCGGCTGGTGAATGGGACTGGAAAGCCGGTCCTGATCGGAGTGACTGACGCCTTCAACCGGCGTCTCGAGGCCACGATTGCCCGTCTGCAACCAGCCGCAGCACTCTCCACGAAACGAAGCCCATGAGCCTCCCCGAACATACCACCGACGTCGACGAAGATCTTTCCCCGAGTGCGAAGTACGTTGTATTCGTGCTTGAAGACGCCGACGAATCGCTTTCTCGAAGAAAGCTCCAGAACCGAACAGGACTATCTGAGCGAACAGTCGATAGGGCACTCGATCAACTTGAAAGCAAAAGAATCGCCGAGCGAGTTCGTGACACGAAGGACCTTCGGTGTGTTCGTGTTCGGCTTTTTGACCGAAACTCCTAACGGTCAATACCAAAACATTGTTCGGATATCTTGAATTCATGAATGATATGTGGAAAGAACGACTCCCAGGAAGGAGAATTGAGCAACAGAATTGGGTAGAGCTCCTACTGTTTTTATATTCCCGGGAAGAAAAGTGGGAGACATTCGGTCGTGGAGACCCGGCTATTATTCGATCTGATCATCCCTTAGTCGAAAGAACAAACCTCACTCGTTCGCAAGTGAAGTCAGCGCTGTCATTCCTTGAAAAACAAAATTTAATCGAAGATGATGGGGCTGGGTTTTTTGAACTTACTCCAAAAGGATTTGACGTCGCACATGAACGGGAGATGAACGAACGAGAACTCCGAAATAACAGTCTTATTGCTTTATTGACCGTTGTTCTAGCAGTAGGAGCGCTTGGTCAAACTCTGACTGGATTACAATCTCTTGATCTTTCCCTTCGCTGGCTGCTTCTTGTAGGTGCCTTATTGATGATTATTGGTTACGCACTTGGACGGTTGAGCCTTTCCTAACACGCTTCAACCTGCAAAACCACCCCTTTCAGAGTAACAATCGCCATTCTGGCGCTTACACACGGGCTTATTATCTCCCAACGACTTATCAAAAGGTAATACGATCGCTACAGGGCGTCGAGTCGACGACCGCCGACGTCGTCGACGATGATCACGTCCGCCCTGCAGCGATGCTTTTCTCCAGCCATGTCAACAACGGATTCACCGAGCGGAGACGACCACGTCTCCCCACAACGGGCGTTCGACCGTATCGTCTGGCAGAATAGTCGCTGCTGTAACGGCTGCTTCGAACTCGTCAAAGAGATCGAGGAGGCAACGTTCAGCGGCGGCGTCGATGATCACGACGTCCAGGAGCACCACCGCACACCAGCGGCGACCCTCGAGCCGGACGACCGAATCCTTACCGACGTCGACGGTGGCTCGGGATCGACCCGCCGCGGCGACGCCGGCGACGCCCAGTCGCGCCCCGGCCAGCAGCGGACGTCCATCGCTCGGACGACCTGCCGCAGCTGCTCGCGGATCGGCTGCTGGGCCGACGACGAGACGCTGTCGAAGGTCCAGGCGCTCCGACTGACGACGCCACTCGCCGATCGCCTCGAGGAGGCCGGCCTCGAGTTCGACCGGTCGGTACTCCGTCGAGCGGTCCGACTGTTCAAAGAGCACGAGGACGCCCAGGGGTACGACACCGAGATCTTCCGCCGGAGTGTGAAGCTCGCGGTGAAGCGGGCCTAGCGTGAGCGATGCCATGTCTGTTAAATCGCCACTTGACGATCCGCTGGAACGCGCGAAAGTCGAACTCATCTGTTTGGGGAGAGCACTGATGCCTGACAAAGAGTCGTTCGACCGGACGGTTGCGACGCTAATCCTGTTCGCAGTCTGGTCGGTGATCGTTATTGCGCCGATGTTCTTTCCACGCGCTGAACCCGCACCAGACTGGCTCATGCTCGGAACGACGGCAATCGTCTGGCTGGTGATCGGCCGGCAGTGGGGCCTCGAGGTCGAACGTGTCCTCAACGCGGTCACCAACATCCGCGTGACGACCGACGGTGGCCAGCCTCGAGACGACGACCGGGAGGACTGACTCCATATGACTGACCTGACCATCGACGACGTCGACGAGGACGCCCTGGTCGGCGAGCGCCTCGAGGACGTTCCGAAGATCGCCGCGGACGGCAAGTGCCGGGGTCGGCGAACGGAGGGGCCGAAGGGCGAGAAGGTCTTCGCCGGCTACTGCGGTTCAGCGGCCGGTAAGGAAACCGATCACCTCGGCGAAGGGCGCTGCAAGTTCCACGGCGGCAACAACTCCGGCGACAATGGTCAGGGTGGGTCCGAGGACAACACGAACGCGGTCACGCACGGCGCGTACGCTGACGAGAACTCCTACTACCAGAACGTCCTCGACGAGTCGCTCCAGGAGTTCGTCGACGACGTCTTCGAGGACTACTACGAGCGCTACGAGGAGTTGCACGGCGAGCCTCTGCTCGGAATTGAGGCCGAACTCTTCCGAATCTCGGTCACGCACGCGAAGGATATCGGCCTCGAGCGGTGGGCCAACGGAAAGCCCGAGGGCCTCAAGAGCGGACACCCGCTCGTCGATCAGGAGACGCGCTACACCGAGAACGGCCGCGAGTTCCACAAGTACAAAGAGTCGATTGTCCAGACCGCGCAGAAGCGACTCTCGAACGACCGTCGGCAGTGGCTCAAGGATCTCGGCCTGCTCGAGGATCCCGAGTCACAGAAGGCCGACGCCGTCGGTGATCTGGCGAGCATTATCGCGGAGGACTCATGAGTACCCAAACAGCATCCAGCGGTGGGTCACCGCTCGAGCAGCTTCACCAGGAGTGCAAGGGCCTCCCCCGGTCGGAGCGCGTCGAGATCATCTTCGACTTCGAGCCGACCGACTACCAGGCCGATCTGCTCGATCACCTCGAGCAAGCCGACAAGGGACGGGCCGCTCCGCAGAAAGGACGTCAGGTCGGCGCAACGCTGACTGCCGGTGTGGTCGGGGCCGACCATGCGCTCTGGGCACCGATGCTCGTTGGCGAACCGACGGACGTCCTCTTCGCGGCGCCGGGCCAGGAGACCGCCGACGAGATGTTCGAGGAAGCGAAGCAGCGCTTCAAAAAAGGTCCGCTCACGCTTGAGCAGTACGGGGTCGTCAAGAAAAACGAGCAGACGTGGAAGTTCTCGAGTGGGACCCGGATGCTCTCGCGCACCCTGGGGAATGTCGGCCAGGAGGACCAGCCCGGCAACCGTGGTAAGAACCCGACGTGCGTCATCGTCGACGAGGCGGCCTACGAGAAGGATGTCGTCTACGAGGAAGAGATTGAGCAGTTCTTCATCACCCACCCGGTGTTCGAGTACGTCCTCTTCTCGACGCCAGCGGGCAAATCGGGCTACTTCTACGCAAAGGTCGAACACGACGACGACTGGTTCTCGCCACACTGGCCGACGCGGATCAGCCCGTACGCCCAAGAGGACTACATCGAAGAGCAGCGCGAGAAGCTCGACTCCGAGACGTTCGCCCAAGAGTACGAGGGTAAGTTCGCCGAGGATGGCGGATCGGCGATCCCGCACGACACACTGATCCCGAACATCAAGCCCGACCGGCGGTTCGACAATTCGCACGGTCGGTTCCTCGGAGTCGATCCCGCACGGGGCGGCAAAGACGAGATGGTCGTCTTCGATCTCGACGCCACTGGAGTCTGTTGGAGTGTGTGGGCGTTCGAGACGATGGATGGCCCCCGCTTCGTCGAACTCCTCGAGATCCTGCACCAGCAAAAGGCCGACCTCGAGTACTGGGATGCGATCCCTGCACCGGAGGTCGGCACTGGTCGGACACCGGCGTCGGGCTACCAGACGATCCTCATCGAAGAGAACGGTGTCGGTGGATTCGCTGCCGACTTCGCCGAAGCCGGCCTGGGCGACGTCGTCAAGGTGGTCAACAGCACCAACGAGACGAAGCAGAACATCTACCAGCGCCTGATCAAGGATCTCGAGGCCGAGTCACTGGCGCTGCCAAACCACGACAAACTCGAGCGCCAGGTGACGAAACTCGAGAAGTCGTTCACGCCGACTGGGAAGGCGAAGTACTCCGCGCCGGCTGGCAAGCACGACGACTGGCCGGACGGGATGGCCTTCGCGAACTGGGCTCGCCACGGTGGCGGTGATCCGCTCGATGATGGGAACGACAAGCTCGACTCGCTCCCCTGGAGGTCCTAACTTTTCATGACTGACAACACATCGGCCGACGAGGCCTCGAGCAGTAGCGATACGCCGTCAACTGACAAGCGCGACGCCTACGAAGACGGTGACCACGTCGCCGCGAACGCCGACGAGGCGGCGGCAAACGTACAGGAGACGATGACCGCCTCGAGCGTGATGCGAGCGAGCATCGCCGGTGTCCTCGGCCACTCAAATCAGAACCGCGACATTTTCGACACGTTCGACTGGACCCGCCGACCCACCGCCAAGCAGTTCTACGCACTGTACCGCACGCATCCCTTCGCCGGTCCGATTGTCGACCGGCCGGCGTTCACCACCTGGCGCGACGAGCCGATTATCACCGACAAACCCGATGAGGAGACCGACTTCAAGGACGACGTCGAGAAACTCTTCCGGAACCTCGATCTCCCGTCGCAGATGGAGCGAGTCGACCGGCTCGCTGGCATCGGGCGCTACGGACTCTCGGTGTTCATCACGACGGACTGCCTCGACGAGGACGGCACCGTCGACGAGGATCGGCTCGCGGAGCCTATCGATCCGGAACAGTTCACCGCGGACGGACTCGACAACATCGTCCAACACAAACTGTTTTCGGAGATCTCCGTCGACGCAATCGAGTGGGGCAACGAGACCCACGCCGCCGAGGGCCGCTGGGGGCTTCCGGTTCGCTACTCGATTGACTTCTCGAGCGAGGGTGACACGGACAAGTCCGATTCGGACCGGACCTGGAGCGTTCACCACTCGCGGACGGTAGCGGTCCCCGCAAGTCGTCGCTTGGACCACGACTTTTTCGCGCCGCCTCGTCTCGAGGGGTCGTTCAACGTCCTCCGGGACATCCTCAAAGTCCTCGGTTCGGTTGCCGAGATGGCCTATCGCGGTGCTGACAAAGGCCTGGCCGTCTCGCACAACCCGAACGACGTCGACGTCACGAGCGAGCAATTCTGGGAGCAGCACGACGAGGAGGTCCAGGAGTGGTTCCAGGGTCTCAAACCCATCTTCGAGACGACCGGCGAGGTCCAGGAACTCGGCGGACAGATCGCCGACGTCTCGAACATCTTCGAGCCACAACTCTCGGCTCTCGCGACGGACACCGGGATCCCAAAGCGAGTGTTCGAGGGCGATCCCGCGGGCGCACTCGCCTCCGCAGAGGAGGACACACAGGCGTACTTCGGGCTCATCAAGGAGCGCCGAACCGAGTACGCCGGCCCGCTGAACGCCCGGCCACACATCCAGTGGTTCGTCGACAACGGCCTCATCACACCGCCAAGCGGCGGTTGGTTCGATATTGACTGGGAAACGCTTCGCGTCCTCTCCGAACAAGAGCAAGCCGATCTCGAGGCCAAGCGCGGCGAGGCGCTGCGGAACATTTCCGACGACCCGCTGCTCGATCTCGGTCGGCAGGTCGTTGTCGACTACATCCGCGAGGGTGAGCTCCCCGACGAGGTCGAGACGGAGGCCGAGATGGTCGCCGATCTCGAGGACCAGGACGCCGTCGGCGCGAACGCCCGCAGCGTCGACGAGATCACGGCCGGCTACGAGGCTGCTGCCGATGGCGGCCAGGAGGTGGATGATGACTGATCCCGGCGAATTGGTGAACAAACCTCACGCACGCCTTCTGGCCCGAATGCTTGACGCGGCGACTGGTTGGGATGACGACGACATGCCTGATGAGGTCGTGCTACTTGCGACACAAGCTGGCGTCAACGAGGCGACGCTCCGGAAGGCGGCTGAACTTTCGGATTGTTGTGAGGTGAACGATGAGTAGCCTCCACCCAGCCCTCGAGCGTCACGACGCTGGCTGTGGCTGTCACGCCTGTGACCTCACCGGCGTCTCGGCTAACGAGTACGCGATCGACGAAAACGGGCGCGAGGATCCGACCCATACGACGACCGATGTCAGGGAACTCTCGCGATGGATCCGTGGCCGGATCGGTGAGGTTGACGCCGCTGTCCGTGGGAAGGTCCTCGAGGACGACGCCTTCGGGATGGACGGCAGCGGCTTCTCCGAGTGGTCGGGTCTTTCCGACGCCGAGAAGGCCCAACGATTCTCCGACTGGCTCGATGACGAAATCGAGTCGACTGTCTTTACCAGCGAGTTCGAGGACAAAGCCGAACGTCACCTCGAGCACGCCGTCGAGCGCGGGGCAACTGATGCCCATCGCGAACTCCGTGAGCACGGTGTCGATATCGGCGATGCAGACGAGACGCTTGCTCAGGACAACGTCCAGGAGGCGGTCGCCCTCGGTGTGGTCGCGCTCGCCGGCCGCATCCGTGATGAGATGGACGACTTCCGTGGCGACGCCCGTCAGATCATCACCGACGGTGGTCTCGAGGTCTCGCGGACGCAGCTGGTCTCGGACATCGTCGAGCGCGGCGAGGTCTACAAGTCCAACGCGACGGCCGACGTCGCCGCCGAAGTCGTCAACCAGTACAACACGACGGGCCAACTCTCGAGTTACGACCGCGTCCCCGAGGACGTCGAGATCGAGCTCAACGTCGAGCCCGAGTTCGTCACCGCCGGCGACGACAAGGTCTGCGAATTCTGCCAGGAACTCGCCCAACGAGACTGGACGCTCGAGGAGGCCCAGGAGTTCCACATCCCGCGCGACACGCACGACTACTGCCGGTGTCGTTGGGAAGTGACCGACGTCCGCACCCTGGAGGACCTGTAACCATGACGAGATACATCACCGCGAACGGCGAAGAGGTCGAGATCGTTGAGGAGACGCGCAACGGCGACCAGTACTACGTCGCCACGGGCGTCCCGATTGTCAAGCCGATGGAGCTCGCGACGGGCTACGTCCCCCGCGAGTGGGTCGCTGCCAGCACCGAGATGGAGAACACCCACGGCGGCACCGGGTGGGACGGCACGACGCCGACGGTCAACCACCCGCGCAACCGCTCGGAGTTCTCGTGGCACGACCCCGAACGGCCGGAAGACGACATCGTCCTCGCGGCGAACGAAGACGTTCAGGAAACACTCGGCGTCGGCGTTGTCGAGAACGACCGCTTCGACGGCGAGTACGTTCGCGCCGACATTGCGATCAACGCTGACGAAACTCGAGGGATGGGCGGCGAGGCAGCTGACATCGTCGACGACATCGAAGCCGACCGCGGCCTCGAGGTTTCCTCGCAGTACCTCCACGCTGAACTCCCGCCAGGCGAGTACGACGGTGAGTACCGGACGAACGCGAAGGCTATCGCAGCGCCGGACTCGGTCGCGCTGATCCCGAACGGCCGGGGCGTCTGTTCAATCGACGAAGGTTGTGGGATCGCCCCTGGTGTGACGGCGAACATCGCCGACCACCCAGGGGTTGGAGATCTCACCGCTGGTCCCGATGACCCTGGTAACTCGGGCGAGGGCCAGCGGACGATGGACAACGGATCACAGATGGCCGGCGTCCGGCAACTTCTGAGCGGCATCGCGTCGCTGCTGCCCGCCGCTGGCCCGACGGACGAGACGACGAAGTCACAGACCGCGAACACGCCTGATGGCGATCCCCGCGGTGGCGACGATTCGGGTGGTGAATCGGACTCTGACGAGTCGGCGGAATCCGACACGGACGACGACACGACAGCAAACACTTCTATGAAAGACAACAAGCGAGAAGAGCTGATTCGCTTCATCACTGCCAACAGCGAACTCAACGAGGACTCGCTCGAGCACATGGGCGACACCTGCCTTCAAAACACGCACGAGATGGTCGTCGCGAACGCTGCTGACGGCGGTTCCGACGGATCGGACGCCGACGGTGGCGATGACGACGACGATGGTACAGACGACGATGACGATTCCGACGCTGACGACGACGGTGACGTCGACGACACCGGTGGCGACACGATTGCCGACATGACCGCTGATGAACTCGGTGCGGAACTCCGCGATCAGGGCTTCGTCACCGAGGACTCGATTGGCGAGCAGGTCGAAACGGCGGCGAACCAGCGCAAGAAGGAGGAACGCGCGAAGACCATCGTCGCGAACAGCGCCGAGTACGGCGAGGACGACGTCGAGTGGATCGCCGATCTCCCCGAGAAGGAACTCGAGCGCAAGGAACGCGGGGCAACCCAGACCGGCGGCGTCCCAGCTCCAGGTGGTGCGTTCGGCGCAACCGGCAACGCTGGCGGTGACGTCGACGTCGATGACATGCCGGACCTGGAGGTGGAGTAAGATGTCCCGAAGCCACAAGATCGGTAGCCGGCGCGAGATCGACTCAGCAATCGAACGCACGTACCGCCTCGCCGACGATGCGACGGTCACACCGGGGATGCTCCTCGAGATCGTGGACGTCGACGATGACGGCGTCCCGCTCGTCGGCCCGCAGACAGGCGACGGTGAGAACGTCTCGGTCCGGATCGCCCTCGAGAAAAAGACCGGATCGACGACGCCTCGCGAGGAGCCGAAGGACGTCGATCTGGATTCGGCCGGCGACGAGGTCCGCGCCTACGTCCTCCGGCCGGGTGAGGGCGACGAGAACGGCCTCGCCGGCGGCGCGATCACCGCGGGCGAGCCAGTCGTTTCCAACGGCGACGGGACGTTCGCAGAACACGTTGACGAAGACGAGGGCGCGAAGCTTGCGGTCGCCCTCGAGGACGCATCGGCTGACGACCGCTTTGAGTACGAGGTGATTTAAGATGGCAACAGCAGGAATCACGGCGAACCGGACGATGCCCGACAGCGACAACGACGACCTGTCGGGGCTACAGCGACGCATCCTCTTCACGAACGACAAGCAACAGAAAAAGCAGCTGCAGCAGCGGATGTACCAGAAATCCCTCCAGGCCGCCAAGGAGGAGTTCGGCCCCGCGGGGGTCGAACAGCAGCAGCAGCTGTGGCAGGCCGCCGCGAACGGCCTTCAGGAGGGCTACCGGAAGGGCGCGATGGGCGGGATCTCCGCGAACGCCCAGCGCCTGGACTACGACGAGTGGGAAGACCGAGACGATCTCACCGTCACCGAGGCCCGCATGGCGAAGACTGCCGTCGAGGACCTCCTCGACGCTGGCTTCGACCGCGACGTCTCGCCAGCGCGGCTGGTCAGCCTCTACCAAGTCCGCTCCGACGCGTTCAATTCCGAGCGGTCGATGAATCTCCGGTCGCAGGGACACGACGATCAGCCGATCAAGTTCCGCGAGGGAGTCCCGCTGCCGTACGACTACGTCAGCTGGGAGATCGACGAGCGTGAGCTCATCAACTCGCAGAACTTCGGTGAAGACGCCGAGACCGAGGCCGCCGAGGAAGCTGGCGAGGAACTCGCGGACTCCATGGAGGACCTGGCGTTCCGCGGCTGGAACACCGAGATCGAGATCCAGGGCAGCCTCTACAGCGTCGACGGCTACCTCACGACCGACTACAAGCTCGAGGAGAGTGGCTTCGGCGACTGGTCCGAGGCGACTAACGTCGTCGAGACCATCCAGGATCTTCAGTCCGAACTGAACGCCCAGACCGAAGACCGCAACCGTGGTTACAACCCACAGCAGGAGGGCGTCTGGCTCTACTACCCCACTGCGCAGTGGGGCAACCTGACCCTGCAGCCCGACCCACAGGGCGACGGAAACATGAACCTGCTCCAGCGGCTGCAGCAGGACTACCCGTGGATCGACTTCCGGATGTCCGGTGCGCTCAATCCCGACGAGTGCGTGATGGTCATCCAGAACACCGACGTCGTCGACCTCGCCGACGGCCAGGCACCGACGACGATGTCCGGCGAGATCGACCTCGGACTCGCCACCGAGTACCGACATCTCGGAATGCGCATCCCGCGCATCAAGGCAACGTACGACGAGATCTACGGGATCGCCGTCGGAACCGGCATCGACGGGTGATCACTCGTGACGACACACCGCTGGACGTCGTCGACGCGACTGAAGCGTCACGATACCGGTGAGGTCATTCCTCCGGGCGAGACGTTCGAGCCGACGGAGTCTGAACTCCGTGCATACGGTAATCAGATCGAACAGATCGAAGAGGACGCTGGGGACGTTGCTGACACCGAGCCGAACGACGGATCGGAGGATGTCACCTTCGACGAGGACGCCTGGTTCGCCGATCACGACGGCTACCAGGACCGCATCGAGACGGTCGAGTCCGGCGTGGTCGACGACGTCCTCGAGGAGATCAAAGACGTCGAGCGCTCGGAGAAGGTCATCGAGGCCGCCAAAGCCCGTCGCGACGACCCCGAGGACTGACCGATGAGCGACGACTACCGCACCAGCGTCGAGCACGTTCGGATGCAACTCGAGCCCCAGGAGTACCCCATCGAGGAACTCTCGGACGAACAGGTCGAGATCATCGGGCTGCAGCCGGCCGCACTCGACGTCGACGAACTGCTCGCGGATACGGGAATGTCCGAGCAACGCCTCGAGATCATCGAACGGCTGCTCGCCGGGCACAACCTCCTGAACACGCCGATCGAAGAAGTCCGGCAGACGATGAGCGAGACCCGCAGCGACGGCTCGGCGACGACGTTCGCCGGCCCGAATCGGTCGACCGAGTACTACCGCTCAACGCAACTCGGCGAAGAGGCGATCGCGAAGGACACCTCGAACACCCTGCAGAACATCGGGAAGAATCCGCCGATGATGCGGACGCCCGACGCCCGCGGATCAAGTCGCTAACACACTATGTCTCGACTCCGACCTACGCACCGATTGACTGCCAAGAGGTTCGGCACTGTCGAGTGCAACGGTAGTGGTGACTGCCCTGACGGCACCGTGTGTGAGGACGGCGTCTGCGTCGACGGCTACGGCCAGCCCGTCGAGGACGACTACACTGTCGTCGAGGACCGTCCCGTCCGCTACCACGCCAACGGCACCGAACTTACGCGGTCGGAGTCGGGTACTGACGTCGTCGACAACCCGGCAATCGAGGGTCGGGCCGATCTGCTGACTGGCCTACAGGCCGGCGACAGCGTCACACTCGAGCCTATGTCAGACGGCTTCGACACGCACACCGACCTCGAGATCGTCGGCTCGCCGTTGCCCGCGTACGGGCGGCGGTCACGACCGACTGCAACGCACGTCGAACTGGAGACAGCATGACCATACACGCTGAATTTGAGTGGACGTCCGACGTGACGCCGGCAACGCAAGTCGAGTGGTTCCGATCGATGGAGCCCCGACTCGAGTCGGCGATGGAGCAGTACGCTGGCGTCGCCGGCGTCGAAGTCCTCGGCACGATTACCGAGAACGCCCCGAAGGACACCGGGCTGCTGTCGGCTACGATGGACGTCGAGGTCGAACAGGTCGACGAGTCGACGGTCATCATCATGTGGGGCAACGACGAGGCCGAGTACGCCGGAATCGTCGAATTCACGCAACCGTTCCTCGCACCGTCGATCCGGCAGGAGAAAGGCACACTTCGCGAAGCGCTCGAGGCGATCCACGAAGAGGTGATGGAACAGTGAGTGACCACCGACCACGTATCCGGGAGCTCCGTGGAGAGATTCTGCAGCGGCTCGCAACCGACGACACGCTGACTGATCTCCTCGAGGCCGTCGACGGGATCGACGACGGTGGCGACGTGATTGTCCCGGCGTTCGTCTCGCGGGCCTGGCACGAGGACGACGGGGCACCGGATCCACCGGATGTCGTCGTTCACGTGATGGTCCGCACCGAAACCGAGGAGCCGCGCAACCTGCGAACGGAGGCCAGCTTCAACGTTCAGATTGGCTTCGAGTACCGGCCTCGAGTTGGTCGCGAGCAGCTGACGACGTGGCCCGACGACGTCCTCGATGCAATCGCTACCCCCGGCAACGCCCGCGTTGAGGGATGGTACTGGGACGGTGAAACCGGCGGAACCGACCCGACGTTCGACGACCAGATCAACCGGTTCGTTGCGGGCAAAACCTTCGAAATCCGGCGCATCGCTTGACGACTAACCGCGGATACGACACGACTGATTATGGCTACTGATATTACAAGCGACTTGGAGGTTGAGGGCTCGAACGTCCTCGTCTTCCATGCGGACGAAAGTGGAACAGACCCCGAGTATACCGGCCTCGCGCTGCAGGAGAAAGGCGACCTTTCGGTCACCGTCGACGAAGACGACGACGACTTCAACCCCGGTGGTGCGCGACGGACACGCCGTTACCGGACGAACAACACCGTCGACGTCGAAGTATCCTCAGCAATCGCCACGGACACCAGCGGCCTCGAGAAAATTGGCGTCGTCGTCGACGACGACAACGGAATGGCAATCTCGTTCCAAACGGAGGACCGTCGCGTCGGGTTCGACAACGACGAGTGGATCGGCATGGCGTACTTCAAGGACGACGTCCTCAAGCGGCTGAAAGCCGACGACGAGGTCGACCTCCTCGAAGACTCCGAGCTCTGCCATCGGTTCGATGACTGCAAGCTGACGAGCCCAGAGATCGACCCCAGCGAGACGCCGCCGACCGTCTCCTGGACGTGGTGGGTCGAGGGATCGCCCATCTACATCGACTACTACCCCGACGGCGACGGTGGTGAGTAACGATGGGGGCGACGCTCGCGAACGCCGGTGCCGTCGCCGAGACAATCGAGCTGCGCGACGAGCGCGAAGCCGAGCGTCGGGAAGAGCTGCAGGAAATCGGCTCACTCCAGCAGCGCCTCGAGCGCCAGCTGGCCGAGGAGTCCATCGATGTCCCAATCGGCGACGAGACGGTCGAGTTCCGTCCGTTCGGTCGCGAGGCCTCGCAGTTCGCTGCTGTCCTTCAGGAGCATCTCGAGAACCTCGACGAGCGTGACGACGTCGAAGCCGAGTTCGACGAAGCCGTCGACCGGATGTACGCAATCGCGGCAGAGCACTCAAAACCCGAGTTCGCGGACACCGATTGGTGGGAAGCTAAGTTCTCGATCCCGCGGATGATCGCTATCCTGACGCTCGTCAACCGTGAGGGACAGGCGCTCGGTGGGGCTGAGGCAAAAAAGTAGCACAGTCCCCGATTGGCCAGGAAATCGGGGAGATCTGTATGCTGCAGGACTGGACACTCGAGGAGTGGGCACGGCTTGACGCCCAAGAACAGCGCTGGTGGAAATTCTGGTATCGAAAACAGTGCGAGAAACTCCAGCAGAGTCGCCAGCAGATCCGTGACCGGTACTCATGACATTTGAACACTTGACCAGCCGGATGGCGCTCGATGCGAGCAGCTACGTCTCCGAAGCTGACGACGCAGCCGACGCCAGTGAGGAGGTCGCAGGCTCGACCGACACGATGTCCGAGTCGCTACTGGATGTCGAGCCGGCGGGAATCGCTGCTGGCGGGGCGCTGGCCGGACTCGGAACGGCCGCCCAGGGAATCCTCGACGATACGCGAGAGACGCGCGAAAGCCTCGACCGGACGGCGACCACACTGGGTGTCACGAGCGACGAGGCTCGAGATCTCGCGACGAGCATGTCCGACGCGACGTTCCCGCTTGACGACGTCACCGAATCGATGGACAACCTCTCGGGGATGGTCGAGACGCCCGAGCGGATGGAAGAGGTCGCGACGGCTGCCGACAACGTTGCTGATGCAACTGACTCGAGTGCCTCGTCGATCACCGAGAATCTCGCACCGTCAGTGAACGCGCTTGATGGAAACCTCGATGCACTCGTCGAGAATCAAGACGCATTCACGCTCGCCGCTCGCGACACGAACATGTCTATCGAGGACATCGGTAGCACGCTCTCGAGGCTTGATTTCGATCAACTCGAAGAGATGGGGCTCCAGTCGCAAGAGGTCGCGGGGCTGATGTCGGAATTCGCTGACGAAACTGGGTATTCAGGGCGGCAGCTCGAGTCAAACTTCAACTCCGCCGTCGAGGAGGCAGACGGCGATCTCGAGGAACTGCAGGACGAACTCGGTCTCGGCGAAGATGCGCTCGACAACTGGAACGAACGCGTCGAGGATGCAGAAGGCGTGACTGACGATCACGCTGCTGCGGTCTCTGATAATGTCTCCACGATGGATCGACTCCGAGCGCGGATGGACGACGCACGTCTGGCCGCGTCGGGGTACCTCGGTCCGATGGAAGCGCTCGCACCAGCGGCCCAGGCAGCCGGTATCGGACTGATGGCGCTATCGACGGTCAACGTCGGCGCTGTCGCACCATCCTTTGCGACCGTCGCCGCCGCAGCCGCGCCCGTGACGGCGGTTATCCTCGGGGTCGCCGCTGCTGGGGCGCTGCTCTACGCTGCCTGGGAACGCGACATCGGTGGCATCCAGGACAAGACCGAGGCGGGGGTCGACATAATCATGGGCGGCCTCGAGCGCTTCGCTGACGGCATCGAATGGGCCACCGAGACCGCGGACTACTACCTCACAGAGTGGAGTCCTGGTGATGCGCTCGAGTCGGCAAAGAACTCGATCCTCGGCCCGATCAACGATGTCCGCGAGGGGGTCCCCAACGCTATCGACAGAGCGACCGACGCTGCGATGGACACCTTGACCAGGTGGGATCCGAGGACGACCGTCGGTGAGAAGCGCGATGAAATTATGGGGGCACTCCCCGGCGTGAGTGATGCGCGCAACGCTGCTGAAGGCTTTGTCGGGGGTTTCACCGACGGTATCCGTGACAAGATCCCAGATGTCCGTGGTGCAGTCAGCGATATGACCGATGCTGCTGGTGACTATTTGCCCTCGAGTGACGCCGAACGGGGCACACTCTCGGACTTAACGGACATGGGTCGGGCGCTCCCAGAGACGGCCGCTGACGGCGTCGATGACGGTGAGTCGGCTTTCGCCGGCGCTGTCGATGGGATGGTTGCCCCGGTGGGTGACACGGCTAATGTCGGCAACAACGCACAGGGAAGCGAACAGGACTTCGAAGACGCACTCGAGCGAACTGACCGAACCGACGATCTGTTGGACAAACTCGATCAACTGCTCCGTGGGATCCACGCGCTCGGAGACGAACTCAACGTCGACGTAACGGTCGATGCCGAGAACGGTCGCCACTACCCATTCTGACATGCAAGAGATACAACTCCGAGTCGTTGACCTGGACGGCCAGACAAAACTCGCTGTTCCAGCAACGACCGTTGAACGGACCGACGAGATTCTTGGCGAGATGACGCACGGTCAAGTCATCCTCCACCGAGAGGCTTGGGCCGACGTTGACGACGTCCTCGACCAACGTAATGACCGGCTCGTTGTCGACGGTCCACGAACGAGCGGGGAGTTCATTGCTGGCCGTTTCGATGTCGATGAACGTGGTGACGGCACCGTAATCGTCGGTATCGAAGGGTTCGAACTCGACGCGAAAGACGCCGAACCAACTGGCGCAAACGTCGTTTACCAGAACGTCGAGGACAGCGAGATAGTGACGGACCTAATCGATCAGGTCCCGACGCTCGAGGTAGGGATGGTCGAGACGCTCGCGACGAATCTCTCGATGTCGTTCTCACATGCCGAACCGAGCAAAGCGCTACGGGATGTCTGCGAGGCGACCGGTGCCGAACTTCGGTACAACGATGACCGGACCGTCGACTACATTGACCGGATCGGCGAGGACAAAGCCGATGTCGTTCTGTCGCCTGCGGAGCAGGCTGTTATCGGCGAACTGGAGATTGTTGAAGACGCTCGAGAAAACATAACTCACATCCGCGGGTTTGGCGCGCAGTCGGGTCCCGACCAGATCACCGCCGAAGCCATCGCCGACTCCTACGATGGCGGGCGGGAAACGTGGCGCGAGTACGAGAACAAGGACGTCAAGGAGCAGTCGCGACTGCAGCGGATCATCGACCAGATGGTCGCTGAGTACGACGGTGAGCCTCGTCACCTCGAGATCGAACTCGAGACGGCCAACACAGACATCCAGCTGGGCGACCGCGTCCACGTCCACCTTCCAGAGGAGAACATCGACCGCATGCTCAGAGTCATCAAACGGAGATCGTTGCTCGGCAGTGCTGGAGCAACGCTCTCACTGGTCCTGTCGAATCGCCTCCTAACTGCCGACGAAGACGCCCAAGAAAACCGGAAGGACCTGCAGCGGTTCAACCGTGGCTACCAGGGCTTCGTCGACCGGAGTCAGATCACCAGCGGGTGGGATGTCGCTGGCGACGGCACACCACAGGAGCTCGTCGTCGTTAACTGGCCGGATGATATCCTCGAGGAAAAAGATGTCACGCTCGCCGTCCAGGGACGGGCGTGGAGGTCGCCGATCAACCCGACCGAACACGTCCACAATGTTTCACTTGAAACGGATGACCACGACCATCTCGTGGACGTCCTGACGACAAGTGGGGCGTCTGCGAGTGATTCGGACAACATTGATCCGTTCGCACAAGGCGGAAGTCAGGACGGTTCATTTTCGATTTCGGATGATATCAGCGTCCCGTCTCTTGACGGAGATACGCGTACGTGCATCATTTTCGTTGACTTTGCTATCTCAACTGATGAAACCGAACTCGGGAGTTTCGCCGGGGATGTCAATCTTGACGTTTCCTCCGGGTTCAGCACTATCTACAGCGATTCCGGGCAGACGACCCTCCTGAACGCTGTTCCGAAGACGTGGATGGTAGTCTACACAGGCAGTGCAATTCAGGGTGATACGGTCGACATCGAGTTCTCTGGATCGACAAATTACGACTCATACGTTCGATACGACATCTCAGCGGTCGCACTCGGTGATCACGATCACATGGTCGACATCCTCGAAGACACTGATGAGGATGGGGGACAGACCCTATTCGAGACGACCGAACCAGAAGATGCGGCCATCCCAGAAGTCATCACCGAGTTTGACGGCCAGCAGTACTACCCCACAGACGTCACGGTCGAAATCAACGGATCGACAGTCGGGACGATCAGCGGCGACGGCTCGAGCAGTTGGACCGAGACGATCTCCCTCGAGGACGAACTCACACCAGGGCTGAACACGATCACGGCGACGCCAGAGACGCGAGGCGAACTCAACCTCGCTTTGAGCAGCGAACTCTTCCGAAGGGGGAGGTCTGAATGATCCCGCCGCCCGGGACGCACGCCATCACGTAACAGAGCCCGCACCGCACACCAACCACGCCTTTTGCAGACTGACACACGATGCCCACAGAGAAAACAGAACTTAGAGAGTCCGGCTACCAGGACCTCCGAGACGCTATCGACCCGACAGCCGCACCACCCGACCCGTGGCCGTACGTCGAACTCCGCGATGACGTGGATAACCCGATCACACGCATCGACATCACGGCCGACGACCGCGCAAGCTGGGTTCACAATCAAGGCAACCAGACCATCCGTGCCGAACTCGAGATCGCCGCAACTGACGACGATATCCAGGCCGACAATGAGAACCCAGTCACGATCATCGCGACCGCTTCGTACGCCGTCGCCGAAGCCGGCGACGAGAAGTCGTGGGATGATACGCACCCGATCACGCTCGCTCACCAGGACGACGAGGTCGTGATAACACACTCAATCGAGATTCCGGAGGTGATCTGACGTGCCGACTCCAATCGACGGCGCGATCACGTTCCCAGAGGATAGCGGAACCGGCGTTCCAACGGCGACGGCCGACTGGACCTCGGCCGGTCACTTTGGTGGCCAGCAGGCCCAGCAGAACCGGTCGGACTACGTCGAGCGCGGCCTCGAGTTCAACGCCGACTTCGCAGCTGACGAACTCGAGATCTCCGATGGCTTGGCGTACGTCCTCCATGACGAACCGGTCGACGTCCAGGACAACGACGGCGACTACGTCAACGAGTGGGACCAGGGCATGACAATCACAACAGCGGTGCCGGTCGTCGACGGGATCGGCCTCGAGCCCGACGCCGTGAACTACGTCTGGCTCTCACCCGAGCTCACGACAAACAACGGCGCGAACTACGTTGTCGGCCAGGACCGTGAGGCGGACGAACCAGACAGCCCGGCGCTGCTCGTCGGCCTGGTCGACACAGGGAACGAGGCGGTCCATGAGGTTCACCGCGAACCTCGAGCACGGTTCCAGGTGCGATTGCACCAGACGGTCGTTGAGCGCGGCGAAAAGATCGAGATCCCCGAGGGCTACGGCGAGGTCCTCGCCGGCCCGATTGAGGGCGAAGGAGAGATCACTGGCGACGGTCGTCTGAAGGTGGTATGAGATGCCTTTTGCAATAGACCCAGAACTCATCGAGAACGAACACGTACAGATTACGGAAGACGAAAACAGCAATCTCGCACTCGAGCACAAACCAACGGGACGAGTGCTGACGCTCGACGACGACGTTACGGTCAGCGACCTCATCGACACCGATGACATCGCTGCTGCAATCGACGGCCACCAGCAGAACGACGTCCACGCTGAGCCACAGCCACCGGAAGAGCACGGGAACGACGCCCACGAAGGCGACTACTACTCGGAGGGCGACAATCCTGTCTTCGGTGAAACAGAAACAGGATCACTCCGTACAGAGCGTGCAGACATCACCGACGACTCCACTATCACACTCGAGGTTCCATCTGACTACAGCACACTCAACGACGCTATCGAAGCGGCCGCGACCATCAACACATCCCAATTCGGAAATGTGGTCATTAACATCGAATCGGGACATTCCGTCGAAGACGGCGTTATCATTGAAGGTCCGGCGGACCTATCGAATGTCGTTATTATGGCGGATGACTCTACCGTACCCGTGGCTTCGGACTTTACAGGTTATCTCATTCGCGGCATGGATAGGGTCTCTCTCCCGACGCTAGATTGCGTTATAGACATGGACGGAAGTGGTAGCCGTGGCTATTCTGTCGAGATACAATCAGACGGTTATGTGACTGGAGATGGAGGAGTTATTAACGCTGGGAGTGACGGTCTATATCTCAACAAATCGCACGCCACAGCCGACCACGGCGCAGATTTCTCCGGGGCGGAGGACCGTGGCCTGTGGGTGACCCGAGGGTCCCGCGTTTCAGCGCAGAATGTCGATTGCAGCGACGCTGGCGAGATCGGGGCAACGGTCCGGCGAGGCAGCGTTGCCGATCTTATGGAGATTGACTGCACCAACGCCGGCCAGTCTGGGATCTACATTACGCGGGCATTCTCGAACATAAAAAATGCAGATGGGTCTAATGCGGGGGATCGTGGTATCCATGTCACTCAAGGGAGTTATGTCAATGCGCACGCCGCAACCGCGACAGATTGTGACAATGACGCCGTACTAATCCGTGAAGGTTCGACAGCTAACCTATACGGAGCTGACTTGGCGAACGCCAACAATTTCAAAGTTCGGCTTGAGTCAGGATATGCAATCACAACAGGGGCGAACGTAACCAGAGGGGACACCAACGCAACCCACATTAATGCCGTCTCGCCAGAAGGGTTGGTAATTGATGAGGGTGAACCAGCATACGATTGGATTCAAACACAACTTGAACCTGACGTTCGGCGGGATTATTGGACTGAGGAAGTGACTGACGTAAATGAAGGGGCTGTAACGAATGTCGCAAACCCAACAGGCGATTCAGACGCGAATATTACTATCGTAAGTCTTGGCCATTCAGATAGTTATCGGCATGGGATTGATGTAGTAACATGGATACGAGATGGTTCGACAGAGACTATTTCTTCACTTGACACGGGTGACTTCTCCACTCGAACATACGGTGTGGATGGGGGTTCACTCACAATAGAGTTTGCAGAAGAAGGGGAACAAGAGCCGTATAACGTCTTGACGACTACATTCGGAGGGAGACACCGCGCATAGATGTGCCCATTCAGTAATTACTTTTCCTAAATCTTATGCAGATGGGGGGCACACGCGAAGAATATGGGAATTGTCTCTAAAGCTAAAATTGGGGTTAGATTGTTACGTGATAGGAGTGTTTTGGAGGTGGGATATCTGGTGAGAGAAAAACTAATGGTATCCCTATCGAGTATACCCCTCCTTGATGATTACTGGTATTCAAAGTCAGTTGAACATTTAAGAAATCTCCAAAAGGATGAGGGGAGTGTTAGAAGTGTTTTAAACACAACTCGAAAATTCGAGGGGTATGGCCCGTATCACACAATAAAACCCCTACAGCATAAGAATCGGATTCTCTCCCTGGCTAAACTGATCAGTGATGAAAACCCAGACACAGTTGTTGAAATAGGAGTATGTTATGGTGGCACACTCTACCTCTGGTCTCGGTTAACAAATGCAGATATTATCGGGATTGATCTAAAATTCAGGGGTAAGGGAAGGCTAATCAAATCCTTTTCTGAGAATCGCATTGAGTTAGTTGCCGGTAGTTCATACGACCCAAAGACTGTAGAAACGGTATCTGAAAAAATTGGTGGGCAAATCGACTTTTTGTTCATCGATGGCGACCACAGCTACGAAGGTGTGAAAAGCGATTTTGAGGCCTACTCTGAGTTTGTATCTGAAGGAGGTATTATCGCTATGGATGACGTTGTTGCAACGAAACACGAGGTGTCTGAATTCTGGAGGGAATTAGAGCAGAATGACGATTATGAAACGATGTTGATTCCGGATGAAGACCCGGGGCTCGGGATTATTAAGTGTTGACTCGCGGTAGCTGTATCGACGCGTAACAAACAATCTGTTTTGAAGCATAATCATGACCGGACGACTCGGCGACTCGAGGCTCGGAGAGCACAGACTCGGCGGCGAAACACGACTCGGTCGTGCGACGTCCGCCGCAGCGCAGCCAGCGACAGCATCGACGGGCCGCGAGTCAGCATCGGCGATTCGAGCGACGACATCGACCAGCAGCGAGATCGCGGCATCAATCGACCGGTCGATCTCGCTTGCTCGAGTGCCGACGGCGACGCTGTCGGCAGCCACAGCCTCGACGAGCCGTGACTCGGCGTCGTTCACACGCTTGACGGCAAGCTACGCCGCACCGATTACGACAGAGATTGACGGTGGCCCACTCGACTGGCGCATCGGCGGACAGATGCTCAAGGAGTCGTGGATTGATGAGTTGACGCCACACACACTCACGATCACGTTCCACACCGACCGTGACGGCCTCGAGTACTGGCGACAATACGACCGGGCGGGCGATGTCCAGGTCGAGGTTGGCTTCGGCGGCACGTTCCAGGCCGTCGACCGTGGCGGTCGCGACGATGCACTCGAGTTGCAACCACCGTTCCGACAGACACCGCCGTTCGACGAAGCGGAATTCTACGTTACCAACTACTCAGAGGCGCAACTCTCGTCAGAGCTGTTCGAAATCGAATTTGAGTTCCAGCGTTCCGAGCCACGCAGCGGAGTCTTCGACGTCGTTGACCGGTCGGGGGAGCCGTGGGTGTTCGACTTTGATCGGGGTACAATAGCCCTCGAGGAGCGGCGGGTCAGCCGGATCGACCGCGATGGCGGGCCGACGGGGGGTGACACGTCGATCGAGGTATTGCTGACAGACCTCGAGGCCGCAGCGCTGGCCGACGTCGCTGGTGTCCCGGACGCGGTAGTTGATCGTGAGGTTCCCGATGGGCCTGGGTTTGCCGAGGACACCAGTGGTGGGCGGCACACAGTCGCGATTACGTCGCCGGATGGTGCGCCACTCGAGGGGGATTGGGTCATCCGAAACTGGTCGCTGGCGATGCACAACCGCAGTGACGAACGATGGCTCGTCGAACTCCAGCTTGCAGAAGGATAGAATTACTCGAGCTCGAGCGACCAGTCACCGTCGGCTACGACTGCGACCCAGCCGACGCCGTCGAAGCCAAACGTCGTCTCACCCTCGTACTGGCCGATTTCGTTGAAGACCAACTCACCGAACTGTGCTTCAGCAGCGTAGACGTGAACAGCGAAGTTCGACTCGCCGCTGTGTGACCCCTCGGCGACGTGCGTACCATCGAATTCGAACGCCCCGAGGACGCGGTTGCGGTCGTCCTCGAGTGACTGTGGCAGTGAGTCACCGCTGGCTGCGCGCGGCTGGCGGATCTCGACTTCCCAGTTACCGTCCGCCTCGACATCGAGCATGTACTCGCCGGCGTCGATCAGGTCAGCCGTTTCGCCGGCATAATCGCCGATCTCGTTGACAAAGTTGTCGTCGAACTCGCCGTCGCCGACGAGCGAGACCTGGAAGTTCGACTCGCCCTGGTGTTCGGCGTCGACGACGGTCAGGTTGCCGACGATGTCGATACCACTTTCGACAGCAGCGCCGCTGCCGGAGAACGTCTGTGGCTCAGGTTCATCAACATCCTCCGCTTCATCCTCTTCCTCATCAGTGTCCTCGTCGGTATCGTCGACGTCGTCCCCGTTTGGATCGTCGTCAGACTCAGGTTCGTCTTCCTCTGGCTCTTCTCCGTTGCCGTTATCGTCTCCGTTTCCATTTGTATCGTCGCTATCGTCATCTTCAGGCTCGGGATCGTCCCCATTGGCAGTGTCATCTTCGTCGCCAGCGCAGCCAGCCAAGACAGTCGAGAGTGTAACACCGCTTGCAAGCAAGATCTTCCGTCGGTTCATATCAAACAGATTGCACGGTTTTGTGATAAGAGTGCCGACTGAGTCCCGATGCTGTACCACACTGAAGAGTCGGTCTCGAGTACTGTGGCGTCAAAAGGCCGTTGACGCCACCGATCAGTGGGGTCGGTGGCGTCGGCGTAAGGTGTTGGGATTCTCGAAGACGACTGTAGTGCCATCTTCGGTGGTGCGTGAGCAAGGAGGTGATGTCTTCGCACGGGGAGCCGTGGCAACGACAATCCCCCACCCCTTGCTATTTCAAAAGTGGGGATTGCCCGTATTAAGTCTGCTTGCCAAGTACTTTGGAAACCGCACGAAGGAATGGGGGTGAGATGACTGTGGGGTGTCGATCAGTTGCTGACCGCATCGGCCATAGTGCTCCTTGAGGGATAGGTCTGCAGCCAACATGGATTGGGTGCTACTCGTCGATCTCGAGTTTGATCGCGACTCTTCCGGCTTTTTCAAAGGTGATCAGACTAACACTCTCGATTCGCTCGCCTTATCGTTATCTCTCAACCCCCGTCTGGTGTTCTAAAGGTGTGCTTTAACGGTGCTAACAGTGTTCTTTAGCAGATATTCAGAATCTAAAGAATAGCTTTAATTCCAATCAGAGATTGAACGGTCTTTACCCACTATATACCTGTGAGTGGGGTATTTTGATGCCGACGTATGATCATAATCGAAATCGGCCTCCGTCTGAGCCTTGAGGGATTGACCGCGATCAATACACTGATCGCATTGACAGCCCTCTATTACCAACGAAGAGGGCTGTAGAACGTAATCGCCCCCTCTCCAGCAACCCACTATCAAAAACGGGGGCGATATACAAACTATTTTTGTCGGACTCAACTATCTGAGAAGTATAGACGAATCGGTCAGCTTCTGGTCCCCTCTCTCAGGGGCATAGGATTGTGCCATCCAGTTAGCCTTCGACCGTATCCATAACGCGCTCGTGGATCTCTTCATATTGCGCGGGACCATCTGTCCACCGCGTCGTCCATTCACTTTCCACACTGTACGTGTAGATCGTCTCATCGAAGCCGTCGATAACAGTCACATCAATCCCATCGTGGTCACCACCGCCTTCTGCGTATGCAGCGAAAACCGTTGTTACAACTGCCATTTCGGCTTCGGGGGATCCAAACTCGTCAGAGAACTCATTGTATGCGGTTTCAACGACTGCTTCGGCTGGGTCAGGGCCGTAATCCGTATCCCCCAAGGGTATTGTGACATCACCCACTCCAACCGGTGAGTCGGTCGGGTGTGCGCTCCGGTATGTTAACCGAAGCCGGGCGCTACTAACGTTCGCGAGACGCCGTCCCTCCATTCCGGTAACATCCATACCAAGCTGCCCAAGGATGTACCGGACACCGGCGGCATCCAGTTCATCACCTGGCTCTGACGGGCTGATGGACTCGCGTGTAACTCGCTCAGACATTCCAGATGCCGCCTCACGAACGTCATCCGTGTCATACCCAAGACACCCAGAGAGTGTGGCTACCGTTGCTGTACCGCTCGCTGCAAGAAACCCCCGCCGTTTCATATCAACCTGATTGGACGGTTGTGTGATAAGAGTTCGGGGACCTATTCGCCGATCTCGAGTTCGTCGACGGCGTCCATCGGCTCGAGGTCGTAGTCGACGAGTCGGTCGGCACCGAGTTGCCACGCCTCTTCCCCCAGTTCTGGATCGACCCCTTCGATGTAGTAGCTAAATCGGGCCAGCGCTGCGGCGATTATCAGGTCGTCTCTGCGTTGTAGGTCGTTCGTGGGCATCACCGACGTTGGCTGCGGCTTTGTACTTAAAGGACAGCTTCCGACGGACCTTTTGCACCCCCAATTATCTGAGAGTACTCACTCCAGTGACGAGTTTATGAACAGGAAACACCGCCGGCTAGTTTTTATGAGTGGAAATATACCAGCAAACATGAAACTCACTCGTAGACAGCTATTCTTAGTCTCTGGAGGATCTGTTCTGGGTTTAGCCAACTCAGCTAATGTCTCAGCAGATGAAGATTACGAGAGCGTTATAGAAGATATTTTAGAAGGGGCTGGCGCGAGTGTTCGTGAAGAGTTAGACGACGATCCCGCCTTCTTTGAGGGGTTGGCTAACGAACTCACAGATTACGAGGATATCGATGTCGAACAATTTGAGGAAGGTGTTGGAGCCACAAACGAGCAACTTCGTCAAACAAGAAAGGTTGTCGACGTAGTCAATAACGATCTGAATCTTGGTATACCCTCTAACTTTGTTGATTCGTTAGAGGATGTAGACGAGCAAGTTGGGAAAGTAGACAAATATCTCCCAGTAGTTGCAGCCTGTCAAAACTGTTTAAACGACGCTAAGAACTATCAAGAAGTTACAAAAAATGGGACAGAAGATGAAATAGAAGAAGCACAGATTGAGTTGTTCATATCCATACTTTTGCTGGCCTGCGAGGTCTGTCTCCTACAGTCATCTACGGCCTACAATCTCTCTTTTGCGGGAACACGGTACGCAGCAAACCATGGCCTATTCAGAGTCCAGAGGCATGTTGGAAATAAAACTTATGCACTACTTCTGAGTGAGGTTCATTGGGGTATCCGAGGAACGCTGGCGAATATTCAAACCAAAATAATTGATCGGTCTACAACTATTGCTAGAAATGTCCATTCCGATCTCGGGTGGGAGGCGATTCATCTCGGTTCACTACGTGATTTGAGGTTATCCGATCTGGAAGACTATGATTTCCTTGAGGAATATGTGCACTCTGATAGCACAGAAGATTCTGATGATGCGGATGAAACTAATACAGAAAATGACAACAATGGACTCGTCGATTCAATATCGGATCGGTTTGACGATGAGGACGATGACGGATGGTTAGGCTGGTGATCCTCTCGCAAACTTACTATCACGTTTAGACGCTCTGGTTTGTTTTTTCGGACGTGGCATCGTGGAATTCGAGGTTATACTTGATGAGGTGGTCAGCAGCGGATTGCCAGGCACCCTAATCACGAAGTAATGGGTTTTTCTTGACGTGCTTTTCTACCCCTCCAGTTAATGCAACAAATAATACCACGATGAGACATAGTGCTAATGCAATCAACCCAACACGCCCTACTGGTTGGCCTGTTGCGAGCCAATACACAAGTGCAGTAAGTGATCCAACTGAGGCAGTTACGAAAAAAAGAGACACAGTGATAACCCAACTCTTCGACCGAATCCCAGACCGGTTAGTTTTAATTCTCTCTTTGTACTTCTCTAATTTATAGTTCAAATACTCTCTTTCAGATATATCATTGGTCAAGAGGTAATCAAGGTCCTTTTGCGTCGTTCGACGATTCCGACCAGTTTTCTCAGGAGCAGCGAATACAAGAAGAATCAGTAATCCCACAAAACTGGAAAAGAATGTTGTTGTGGCGAGTTGATCACTAGTGAGGCAGCGAGGCGATGTACCAACAGCGCAGGTAGGGCTTTCAATAACCCGCTCAGTTAATGTAGATGGTTCTGTTAGCGATGCTCCTGTTGCAAGTAAACCAATAAAAACCAATGTCGCTTGGGCAAGTTTCAATGACCGTTTCTCTAAACCGCTTAGAACGTCCAATTGCCTATCTATTTCATGTACCGAATTCTCAAACGCGTATTTTAGGGCTTCTATAGATGGCTCTTCTACAATCTCATGTGTGTCAATTTCGCTTTTCGACTCTTCGTCCTCTAACTCTGCTTGATCAGAGTCATCTGATTTCTCTTGATAAGATAATTCCTCCCCCTTTTCAGTCTCATTCTCACCCATACTGTCCAGTGACTGTTTTGTTATTTCATGTAGTAATACAGTTTCTGATTGTGTTGTAAAGGTAGACAAGAGACAGAAAATATCTCTTCAACTGCTGTTCCGAAATCTCGATCCGACGCTCGAACGTCCCTTTCTGAGTTGCAGTTGTTCGACCAACTCCTGAGGATCCTGCAGTTGGTCCGTCATATCGCCATTATCGTCACCATCAAGATCTCCTGTACTTTCCTGTCGCTTACAACTTTGCTGACGCATCGCGTGTCTTCACGAGCGACTGTTCGCGGACTCCAAGGCCAGACAGGGGTTGTTGTTCACTCATCGGTATCTCCGTGGTCGCGCGGGTCTTCCACGAGCTCGTAGATCCCGGTGTCGTGGAGATCGCGGATGTGCTCGTGTTCGGCCAGTCGTGTGAATCGACTCGAAACCCACTGTCTCGAGGTGTCAATATCTTCCGCGCGCATGAACAACGTCGGTGACGCACGGCCCTCTGTAGCGAGGTACTCGACGATTTGCTTGTCGAGGTCGTTTAGATCATCGGGTGTGAGGCTCACACCACTCTGGTTTCTCACCGCCATTTACAAGTGCAACGTTCTACACGGCCGTGGGAAAGTGTTTCGGTCGTCTATCTACACTCGCTATTGACAACCGCAACCTTTACATGCGCAAGTGTTGTACTGTAGGACAGAGGCGCAGGGTGGTCGGGAAAACGATTCTCGGCCGGGTGCTAGAACACCCGACCTGTGCCCTGGAACACAGAGCAATGTCGACTACGACACCTACCCCAAAGACGGTTGCGGACGAACAGTACGAACTCGAGACCACCGACAGCGGCACGCTCGTCTTCGAGCCACTCACCGAATACCGCGAGACGCTCGACCGAACGACCCAGATCGGCAAACGACTCATCGGCGTCGCCGGCGTTGAAGACTGGGACGGCATCCGCTCGGAGCTCGCCCGCCGCGGCCACGACGTCGGCCTACTGTACCAACTCGAGGTCTTCGACGCCACGGAGGTCGGCCGATGACGGTCATCACCGCGGGCGACCTGGGCGATGCGACCGACGAGGAAGCGCACATCCAGGCCGAACGTCTCGAGAGCGAACGCGCTCGAGCGACGGTCGAACCGCAGACGCGGGCCGCGGTCGCGACCGACGGCGGCGAACCCGACTACGAGTTTCCGCAGCTGGACGTCGGCGATCACGTCACCGACCGCGAGGACCAGGACGCGACGATGCTCGTCGTGAACCTCGATACACTTCGCGCCGACGCGTACGAACTCGAGTCCGGCCCGACCGTCGCGGATGTAAACCCCGACTACCCCGCGGATGACGACGTCGTCGAAGTCGTGTTCCCCCAGCGGACCGATGTGACCCTCGAGGCGCTCAAACCGTACGCCTACCCACGGTCGCGGCTGCAACTCGAGACGCCGATCCATGATCGCGACGATGACGACGGGGGTGAGGAATGATGGTCAACCGCAGTTACCGCGCAAACAGCGTCGTCAGTGACGCCGTCGAAGACCGCGTCGAGACGTTTGATTCGAATATCCTCAAGAACCGGATGTTCACAATCGACGACGGCGACGAGCTCGTCGACCACTACGCGACGGCGATTGCCTACGCACAACACGCCGCCGCCGAGACTGACGAGCGCTACGGCTTTCGCGACGATCTCCACAGTGCAACCGATCAGGCAGCCGAGGGGCTCGAGGCCGCGTTCGAAGACCACATCGACGTCCTCGTCGCGGAGGCGTGTGCAATTATTGCTCAACGACAGGACCTCGAGCTTTTCGAGGGCAACGAAGAAGAGATCGAGGACGCCGTCCATGAGGCTCGCAACTGGCTGCAGGCCCACGAGGGAGCTGCGAAACGTGCCGAGGTCTGGGAGGAGGTGTGCGAGTGATGGCGGCCGCCGAGCAGTCCGTCGACGGCGTTGACCGGCGTGCACTCACGCAATACCTGACCGTCCTCGAGGACCAGGGCCGCGTTCGCGACTGCCCCGGTCAGTACCTCGTCGTCTCCCAGTCCGGTAGTGAGTATCTCATCGACGCGCGCCTCGAGGCCTGCGAGTGTCCGGACCACGAGTTTCGCGACCGAGAGTGCAAGCACCTGAAGCGGGTTGCCTACGCGACCGGGCAGCGGGAGATCCCGCCGATTGTCGACCGCGGCGACGTCGACGATCAGCTCGGTGAACACTGCAGCGGCACTCCGCGGTGGTCGCGATGACTGACCGTGGATTCGACGTTCGCTGGCGCGGCGTCGACGGCCGGGCTCGGAAGCTCGCGTTCGAACCGGCCGACGGCGGCCACATGCGCATTGAGTATGTCCGCTGTGCCGGTCGGTGGAAGCCGGTCGGTCGTGAACCAGTCGAAGATGTCGGCCTCGAGACCGCAGATGGCGTCGTGGAGGGCCGCTGAGTATGCGTGATGCACTCGCTCCCGATACGGAGTACGAGGTTATCCGCAGCGAGACGTCGGTCGATATCGACGGCTTTCGGAAAGGCGAACCAACTGGCGAAATTGAGTGTTGCTGCTGTGGCCGGTCGGCAATGAACATCGACGAGATCCCGCATCGAAAGGACTGCAACCAGCGTTGGGCGAAAACAGATTATTGGCGGGATCGTTTCCTCGAGCAGCCCGACTGAGCGACCTTATTTTAGGATTGATATATTGTCTCTGTGAGGATTTTCAACTTTAACAAACAGACCCTTCTGAGATGACTTATACACAACATTTATATCAAGGAATTTTAAACAACAGTCTGTGGTTACTGCAGAGACAGTGATTATTGCGACAGCAACATTATTTGCGGGCTTAGTTTCAAATTACATATATCGTAGAGTTACAAGACCAATACTAATATCGACAGGTTACGTATTCGACAAAATTTATCCCATAGTTTCGAATCCAAAGGGGAATCCAGGGGATTTTATCAAAGGAGAAAGGACATTGCATTTAGAAGTCAAAAATAATGGTGAAAAATCTGCAAAGAACGCAAAAGCTTTCTTAATCTTAGTTGGCGAAGACAGTCACTTAGAGGATATAAAAACACCAAATGGTAGACCGGACAATGTAACTCTCAAACTTCGTACCCCCCTTCGATGGTCAGAAGCTGACCGTCCGGCCCGAACAACCATTAACACTCAGGAAATACTTGAACTAGACCTACTGAGAACCAAACCACGGAATATCCCGGATAACGAAACACCTTCTGAAAGGGTAGTTCAAGTTCCTGCAGAGGATAAACCTGTACCCCAAGCGCTCTCAGAGGATGACCGATTTGAGACTCCTCATTTCTCTCAAGAATCTTCTTCTGGAACAGTTCATCCAATGCTACACCGAATGGATTGGACTATAGATCAATTTTCGAACGTTAACTGGCAACGTGCAGAAATTGTAGTGACTGCAGATAATGCAAAACCGCTACGAATTGAACTAAAATTCGAAGTGAAGGAGAACCGTCTGATTATCTCTGAAGCAGGTACTTGTTCGCCTACATAACTGTGCATCTGATTCGGAATTACAAGGGGTCTTTTTAAACCACCTTGCTGTCATGTAGCACATGATCGCCGACCCACGGGTGTTTGACGACGAATTCGTCCCGCCGGACCTTCTACATCGCGAGACCGAAATCGAGCAGTTACTTCGCCGGTACACCCACCCAGAGCCTCGAGAGACGGACATGCTCATCTCCGGGCCATCGGGCGTCGGGAAGACACTCCTCGCTCAGAAGGTGACCGACCGCCTCGAGCGCCAGCGGGGTGTGACGACGATCTTCGTCGACTCCCTCGGGAAGACAACCGGCGCTGTGCTCCGTGCTGTCCTCGAGCGCCACCCCAACGGACCCGACGACGTCGTGCGGACGACGCCGACCGAGTCAGTCTGCCGTGAGTTTCGACGCGCCGTCGACGGTGGCACGGTTGTCGTCCTGGACGAAGGCGACGACCTGCCCGAGACGGAAGCGATCAACGAGTTGCTGGCGACCGCCCACGTCACCGTTATCGCAATCGCCCACGAGGGGACCGACTGGCTCTCCCGGTTGGACGTCGTCGCAAGCCACCCGTTCGGAAGTTGCCATATCGAGGTTGGTCGCTACGGTGTCACCGAGCTCGCAGACATCCTTGAGCGCCGAGCGATCCAGGGCTTCCACGGTGATGTCGTCTCCCGCGAATACCTCGAGACAATCGCCAACGAGGTCGCGGGTGTCGCTCGCGATGGGATCCAGACGCTGCGGGCAGCTGCCGAGATTGCCCGTGACCAGGGCTTCCACCAGATCGATAGCGTCGAGATCGCGACCGCGTACGAACACGCGAAGCATCGCATCCGGGAGTTGAACCTCGAGTCGTTGCCGTTCCACCACCAGGTGCTGTACGCAATCGTCCACGATGCGGGCGAGATTGCGGGGGCAGAGTTGCACGAGTGCTACGAGGCAATCGCTGACGAGACCTACGCCGGCGGCCCGGTGCATCCAATCGGCGAACGGGCTCGGCGCGGGAAATTTCCGAAGCTCAAGGAGTACGATCTTGTCGAGTACGACGAGTCAACGACGAAGGATCGCGTCTACAGCGTGATCGACATCAACGTCGAGCCGGTGATCGACCTTCCATCGATAGGACTCTGCTGAAACCTTCAATCGGCGATGCTCCTTGGAAACATAGTGAATACAGCGCGCAAGTTCAGCACGAGAGCTAACTTCAAAAATCGAGTTCCGATCGGTCAGTATAGGTAACTCACATTGCGGTGGTGCAGTTGATCCTTTTAGGCCTTGTCGGGTAGTGGTTGTTGAATACGAGGGACGTCAGTCACCCATAACCTAATGTTGCTTAATCAGAGTGTGTATACTGGTGAATGAGAATTCCAACTGACATCACTGATCTTGGAGACGACCCTGTTGGTGCCCGTGTTGTTCGAGTCGATACGTGGAACTCGGCAAACCGCCATTGGGTCTACTATTTTAAGGAGAACAGCGATGGCGAACTCGAACTTCATACTGGGGCGGTAACACCATTTAATAATGATGAGTATGACCCTCAGTCTGATTCCGAACGAAAAACAGCTATCCAAACGATTCAAGAACATGAGGATTTCACCTTAGCAGAAGACGAAAGGCTGGAATAGGAGACATAACGAATATTTTGTGAAATCCATATCAACAATCAATTCTTACCATCTGATAAGGGTTTCAGTAGGCCCATCGACAGTCACGACGCGCTGAGGATTCGGAAATTCAAGGGGTTTTTATGCGGTATCCGGCCCTCATCTCGAGTTGTCATGGCGACCACAACCGACAGCCGAACAATCGAGATCGACCTCGAGCGCGAACTCGAGACGGACGTTCCGCCGGAGGTGCCGACGGAAGCAACGCTCGAGATCGAGTACGGTGGCGACGAGAAAACGGTCCGTATCGAGCACGGCACTGACGAGTGGACGTTCGAGTTTGCGGAGGGGCGGTGTGTTGATCGGGACCCGGCAACGCGGCCGATTCCGAACTGGATCAACGAGGCGATGGGTCTCGTCGAAGGCGAGTTGAGGTGAACAAAAGTGACTGCCTCAAGACTCGAGTTCCTGCTCAACGAGATCCCCGAGTTCGCCACCACTCAAATCGGAGTGGTCGTTCATAACCTCGAGTGCGATTTCACCATCATCGGTGATTTCGTAGACGCCACGTCCAATATCGTGGACGAGGCCGTAGTCGTCGAGTTGTCGGAGTCGTGGCGCGACCGTTTTGCGATGCAGATCGACGTTGTCAGCGACGTTGGCAGCAAGGTTCCGACCGTCTTCAGAGAGGTCCTGAAGGACCAGCCGGTCAGTCTGCATCTGAAAGAGCATTCGGTTATCGATCATTGTGGACATACTTACTCCTAACGGGATGATCCGACTTAATGCCATCGGGGTTAGTCAATTCGTAATTCCATATCGGATCTTCCCGTCGGCATCATTAAGTAGCTCCAACCTATAGGATTAATTGGAAGCCAAGTCCCTCGCGCGGCGCTAAAAGGTGCCCAGCGTGTTAGAGCACGCCGGACTTGGATTCCGAACCCTCTCCAGGGGGATTTCAGAATCCATGAATAACGAGAATACACCGGGTAATGAAGTTTTACCCACAGAAGGCAGTACAGCCGGCCGTCCCCACGGCCGAGATGACACTCCTGCGGACAGTAGTACGCACGAAAAACCGCCGCGCAGTAACGCGACGGACTGGACGGAAGGTTGTACAGGCCTCCGACCCCGTCCAGTTGAATCGGACGACGGCGACGCGGAAAGCCCTTCCGGGGACGACGCCGAGATCCTCGAGCACTCCACGGGCGGCGATCCACGCGCCGAGTCCCAACTGCTCGAGCAGATCCGCGTCGCGAACGAGTTCGACGCCGCCAAGCGGCTCGAGCCAACGCCGGCGACGCTCGAGACAGAGCGCGTGTGGGGCTACCGACTGCGTGTAGAAGGCGACAACCGCAGCGAGTGGATCCGAACGACCTACGCGGTCAAGCTAGAGGAGTGCCGATGAACTCCGATGACGCCCGTGCACTGACGGCCTTGCTCGAGGCAGTCGAAGAGGCTGGCGGCGACGTACGTGATGTCGACATGAGCACGTGCTCGGTTATCCAACCAGGCAACGTGTTCGCGACCGGCCCGAGACCAAAGGAGACGATCTTCACGCTCGAGGTCACAACCGGCGATCTGCTCGGCAACCCGATGGAGGCCTCTGACGCTGACGTCTCCGACGCGGTTGGGATCGACGTCGACAGTAACCGAGGTGACGCCTGATGGCGTCATACAACTGCCTCTACCCGGAGGCCCCCCTCTTCGAGACCGACCGCGAGGACCTCGAGTGGGGCTCAGTCGAGTGGGCCACTGACGGCATGTTCGCCGACGCCGACCACGACGACCCAACCGACGGCGAGCGTCGGTTCTACACGGTCGCGATCAAACGCGGCCGGGTGCCCGACTCGAAGATTGCTTCGGTCGCCGTCCTGGGCGTCACCGCCGATCTCGAGGTCGGCATCGAGACGCGCTACCGAGCGCGCTATGACGACGGTGAGTGGACGCTCGTTGATCGCGACGACATCCCAGCGTCAGTGTGCAAGCGCCCACGGGAGAACTCCGAGATCCCCGCGGCGCGTCGCGAACGCTTCGGTCGCGTGCTCGAGGATGCCCATGCTGTTGACGAGAGCGGTGCGACGGACGCCACCTTCGAACGCGCTAGTGAACTCGCGACGGACGGCGGCGTCTCCGAGACCGAGCGCCTCGACCGTGCTGTTCGCGAGGCCGCGACGCTGATCGATGCCGGCGACTCCGAACGCTCGGCAATCGGGACGGCGGCGATGGCTCACCGAGTCGAGCACCGTCGCGACGACGTTCACCAGCGTGTTTGTGCCCGACTCGGGCGGCGGGTGATGACCGACGGTGGCCACGCTCCAGAGGACCTCGTCGTTGCGATCTGCGAGCCATGTGAGTTCCACACTGTCGTCGGGTACGGTGCGATCTCGGCGACCAGCTGCCACCACTGCGAGGGCGACCTCGAGGTCGACCCCGAGCGGACGGCCCACCGCTGCCCGGAGATCGGTGCTGACCACGTCATCGTCCCGACTGGCGATGAGTGCCGGCTCTGTGGCGAGGTCCAGAAGCCACCGGTCGTGACCGACGGTGGCGACTCGGGTTATACGTGCGACCTCTGTGAGGACGAGTACGAGTCGGTCGGTGCAGCGCTGGAGTGTTGCTCCGAGGTCCCGCTCGTCGTCAAAAATGGCGGCGCAGTGACGAGCGTCCTCGGGCCAGAGCCAACCGCCTTCGAGCAGTTTGAGGAGCGTGGTCGCGATGAGTGAACAGTTTGTGGCGGAATGCAATTCCTGCGGTGTGCTCGAGCGCGGCGATCTCGAGACGGCCGGTGACGCTGCCGAAGATCACGACCAGTTTCACGACGTCCAGGTCAAGCGTGTCGCGACCGACGGCGGTCACTGTGTTGACGATATTGGTCAAAAAGAGGCGTCACTTCCGGTACCTGCTCTCTTTCAGACAATTTCTCTTCGCAGCGAGTCGATAGAGCATCCGATTTTCCATCCCGACACGAACGCCGAGTACCCTAATACTGCACAGATTGCCAGATACGCCAGTACGATCAACCCGAACACCGTTGCAATTGGTGACATATTCAGTCGTTACAGTTCTGCTGACAAATATGTAGGGGTGGTGGGGGTGCCTGATCAGGCTAAAGACGGGACTGAGGGCTATCTCGTCCGCGTTGACAGTGAGACACACAAGGGCGAATGGCTCAGAATGGTTGCTTGTCCGATTTCTCACTGTGATGCGGTCATGGGGGAGGATTACGAACGTTTTGCGCCCCATCTGAGCGCTGAGTACGGCCCTGAAGATATTGGTCTGTCAGCCGGCGGACGCCGTGTTGCTGCCGACGGCGGCCGCACACTACAGCCGGGAGGTGACCGGTGATGTTCTACCAGATCCGCTTTCGCCTCGCCCAGTTCGTCGCCATCGCGATTTGCGAACCACAACTCCGACTCGGTCGCCGGCGTCACGACAACTACTGCGACGAGTGCGGCGAGTACTGCGAGACGTACTCTTTTGACAAACTGGACTTCCCACTCGAGAGCCTCGAAGCTGACGCCACCACAAAATGGCAGAAGCTGCGGGCGATGTTCAACGCCGAGTACGTCCGCGTCTGTCTCGAGTGTAGTGTCGATCTCGAGTCTGATCAACCCGCTTCAGATTCTGAGAACTCTACGCGAACCGAAGGGGGTGAACAGGCGTGAGAAACCTCCTGCGCGGGAACGTTTTTAAAGATTCCAGTCTTGTGTTAATACGTCGGATCGGGAGTATCCGGCTGGTTGAGCACATGAGTCCACGAAATACAACGAGTGACAACTCTGTCTCTCGAGGAGGGCGTTCGCGATGAGCGTCGACGGTGAGAACCTTCGCCGACTCGCCGATGTCGTCGACGCCCTTCAAGACTCGCCGATCACCGTCGACGGCGCACAGCTGCTCGAGTCGAACGGCGATGCGATCCGCGGCCAGGTGACAGTGACCGTCCCCGCTGACGCTGATCTAGATGAGCTCGCAACGGGGCGCGATCTCCCGCGGGAAGTCGAGCAAGTAGAGGCACCCGTCGAGTCGACTACCGACCTCGAGGGCGACGCTGACGACACCGATGAGGTCCTCGATCACACCTCGACTGAGGACCTCCAGCGCGCCTACGACGAGGCCGATGGAAACATTAGCGCCGCGTCTGACCGTTTCGATGTCGGCTACGGCGCAGTCTACCGCCGGATGAAAGAACACGGCGTTCACGAAACCGACGAAAACGACGACAGCAGCACCTCCACCGAGGACGACACCACCACACCCGATTCAGAGTTAACGTCAGAGCCACAGTCAGAGGCACGAGACGTCGACCTCGAGGAGGACGCTGCGGACGACGCGCCGGCGGGCACCGGCGACGACGTCCAGGACGACCACACCGCCGAACCGATCACCGTCGACGGCGTCGACGATCAGGCTGAGACCGACATCGAATTTCCAGAGGGGGTAACTCGAGACGATGTCAAAGCGGCCGTCGACGAACACGAGACGCTTGGTGATGTCGGCGAGGCGCTTGGCGTTACCCGTGGGCGGGCGCGAACGATCACGTCCTACCTCGGATGCTACGGAGATGTCCGCGATCTTCCAGCAGGTGGTCGGTGATGCCGGGATGGCTAACGCGTTGTTCCCGCTGCGGGGGCGACCGACACGGCGAGTGCTTCCACACCGGAAACACGGTGTTCGAACCCTGTGACGGCGATGGACGTGTCTCTCCGGAAGCTCGCGAAGCCTACTATGACAACCGACTCGCCGAGCGAGCGCGGCTGGACCCACTCCAGACGGCCGCCCTCCTCGGCGTGGTCGCAGCCGCTCTCTGGACAACGCTTGCTCTCACCAACGGAGTGATCTCACCATGAGCGTCCAGCCAATCGATGCCGGTATCGCCGAGTACGAACGCCAGCGTGCTGCCGAACACTCGCTCGGTGAGATCACCGGCCACGTCGAAGACCAGTGGCACGACCGGGCACTCCTCGAGGACATTGACGTTGAAGAGGCGTGGCAGGAGGCCGCGCCAGTCCACTACCCAAGTACTCACCGCGGCGCTGTCGCCCGGTACCACCGACGCAACGACACCGTGTTGTTCGCCCGCCAGGGCGGGCTCATCACGTGCATCAAACTGATGGACCGTCCGTGGTCCGAGCGCATCTACGTCCGTAATCAGGTGACCGATCAATGAGCACCACCGAATCCATGTCCGAGCCCGAAACTGAAGCGAAAGAGACCGTCGAAGAGAAGCGCGACCTGTTCGAACGCCTTGCCGATGCCGACCTGCCGATCTCGGAGGACATCGACCGGATGCTCGAGATCGTCGACGGTGACCGAGGTGAGAACTGATGGTGTCAGTCGTCGCTCAACAGGACCTGCCGGAGGAACGCGTTTTCGTCGACGGAGTCGCGGGCGTCCATGACCTCGTCGATTGTCAGACCCTCGATGTCAGCGACATCGCGAGCGGTTTCCATCCAGCGTCGGTTGAGCTCGTCGTCTTTGTCAACTGCCCGCTGGGAGAGCGCTGCCCCACACCAGACACAGGCATCCTTCTCTCGGGGCGTTTCCCGATCACATCGGTGACAGGTGTGCGGCGCGAGGGCTTCGGGTTCGTCCTCTTGGACGTCTTTCCCGTGGGCCTTCGCGATCTCGCGGTCGTTTGCCTCGGCGAAGACGGAGACGTAGCGAGCGGCGATATCGCTCCCACGCGTCCAGCCGTGATGGTCCTCGAGGTGGGCCTGGCTGACGCCCTGGCTAGCGAGGTGACTGGCCGAGGACTTCCGGAAGTTCGAGGGAGTGACGGGTCGGTCGACGCCGGCCTTGCGTGCCTTCTCTTTCAGGATGTCCCGGACACGGTTGTTCGAGATCGAACCGCCGCCGTTGAGATTGCAGAACAGTGGGTCGCTGCCACTGCCAGGATGGACCTCGAGCCAGCGGTTGACGTAGGGGACGGACGGAATCAGGACGGGCGACCGTCTTCCCTGCTTTCCGTCGACGGTGACCTGGAGGCCGTATTTGTGATCGGTGATCTGCTTCGGCGAGAGGTCGAACAGTTCGTACGGTCGTGGTCCGAGGTCCCATGCAAGTGCGACGAGGGCACGGTCGCGAAGATTCACACAGGCTTCGATCATGGGAAGGACGTCCTCTTCCCAACGCAGCATGTCGCCGGGGTCGGGAGCGGGATCGTAGTTGCTGGGGTAGCCACCCGGAACCCACTCGATGCTCTCGGGGATCTCGTCGGTGTCGTCACCGCTGACCAGTTTTCCGAACTGTCGGAGGGTGACGCGGTAGTCTTTGTTGGTCTCGGGCGAGTTGGCCTTCTCGGTGTTGATCCACGCGACGATGCGTTCAGCGGCGTCTCGATCCTCGAGGGCATCGGCGAGACCGCCGACTTCCTGGGCGATCTTGACGGCTCGCATGAGGTACTTTTCATGAGCGAAGTCGGAGTACTTCGATGGTCCGAGGATGCGGATGCGGTCGGACATGCGCCGGAGCGCTTGAGCATCGTCTTCGTCCATGTCTTCGACCTCCTCGATCCGTTCTCGGAGGCGTTTGATCGACTGTTCCGGGTTCGCAGTCATGACTTATACTATTTCAGTGGGCATGTAAAGGTCGGGTGTAGATCCCTCCCCGGGCATTTTTCGACGACAGTCACGAACGAAAAGCGGTGTCTGTCTGTCTGTTCTCGTCACCAGTTGTCTGACGTTCGTCTGCCACACGGCAGCCATACGTCAGAAAACCACCAATGGATATATGTATGGGCAGTGAGCACTGCAGCGTATGGGACCGGGGGATTCACCCAGTATGCGCATTGTGCAACAGATCGCCGACTCGAGTGCGGTCGATCCACTCGATCTCGAGCCGCCGCTTCACGAGATTCTCGATCCGGAGGCGCTCGATTCGTTGATCGAGTCGATGGCACAACAACCAGCACCCGCTGGTGCGTCTCTCGAGTTCGTCTATCGTGAGCATCGGATCTCCGTCGATGGGACGGGTTCGGTTACAGTGACGGCCGTCGAGTCCGCGGCTGAGTCGTCCGTCGATGGTTCCTCGAGTTCGGAGTTCGATTCTGAGTCTACTTCCTAGCCTGTATATTGGTGTCTCGCCAGTTCACACTCGGCTCTGACTGTTCTGGAGGTGTTGAGTCGGCCCGCTCGAGAACGAGAGACATGTCTGTCCGGAGACTCGATTACCCGTTCAAATAGAGTGGTTCAGACGGTCTGTTGTACCGCGGTACCGGCACACCCCCAAGACGGTTGCGGTTGCACTGGCACCGACGTACAAGCGTCCGTCTCAGGCGTCTTGGACCCGAATTTCGCCGTCAGCTGTAACGGTGACAAGACAGTCGTTATACTCGAAACTGACTGTGCCCCCAGTCCGCGGGCTGTCTGCGCGTGGCTCGAACAGTCGCTCGAGTGCATCAGCGTTGATCGCGTGATGGAGTGGGTCGAGCGACATGACATCGACAGTTCGGAACATTGCAACTGCCTGTGCAACGGCGACGGACAGTGGTGTGTCATCGAGTCGGTCGTACTGTGCTGTATACGGTTCCCTCTGCGCCGATGAGACGGAACGTGAAGTCATCTCAGTCATAACAAATATCCCCAATCCCGTGTGGGACAGCTATTCATTTGACAGTCCGACTAAAGAGTGTGACCGTTAACTGTATAACGTGGTGTCGGTCCGGACGGTTACGTAGTTAACCATCGACCGTTCGATCATCGAATACGCGGCTGAAGAGCTTCCGTTCGGCGGATCGAACGTGCTTGTGAAACGCTGGTGAGGAAATCTCGAGTGAGTCAGCGATTGCTTCGCCGGTCATCTCTCGCGGCCAGTCGAAAAAGCCGCCGTGATAGGCCGTCTGGACGACTTCGCGCTGTCGGTCGGTCAACGCCTCGAGCAGCGTGTTGTACCCGGGGCTGGGTGGTGTGGTGAGTTCGTCACTCGAGCGGTCGCGTCGGGCGAGCATCGTCGTTGGGAAGCCGCGTTGCTCGAGTTCGGTGAGCAGCGCACGGAGTTCGACGCGTGCGGGGATGGTAATCGTCGCTGTTGTCGTCTCTGGGGTGGCAACCAGTGTCCGGACCGAGCCGCCGTAGCTGTCGATGATGGAGCCGAAATATGGCTCAGCGAGCGTGACCTGCACAATCGGACGCTGTGACACGTCAGAGATCACTGCTGCGTTTGCGACGCCGCTGACGCTTCGAATGCGATCAACAGTTCCCTCCTCGAGTGCACACTCGAGGGCGAGAAAGGCAATTGGAGAGGTAGCCTGATCGGCTGTTGCTCCCGCTAACTCGACTGACGCTGCCAGTTGGGACGCGATTGCCGTGAGGACAGAACCTGACTGCAGTTCAAGTTCAACCTCAGTGATGGCTGTCTCTTCGTCGGCGCTCGAGCGGGTGATCGAGTCAAGTGTAGACGCAAGTGTCGCGCTGATCTCGTCGAGCATTGCTCGAAGCGTATCGTCGAATGCGGCGGGCTGGTTCCCGTAGAGAGTCACCACACCGTAGAGAGAGCCATCAGAGATGAGCGGGATGGCAACAACGGACTGGTAGTTACTCGAGAGTGCTGCACGCCGCCACTCGCCGTTGTGGACGTCTGCAGCCACGTTTTCGACGGACACCGACGACTCAGTACGGGCGGCGCGACCGGCCGGTTCGGCAGCGGAGTCATCAGTTGGTGGAATCGCAACCGACTCGAGATACGCCCGTTCGCGCCCGGCGATTGCTCGAGACTGGAGCTGTGTGCCGCCGGGATTTGGCTCGCCGATCCAGACCATCGAGCACCCCTCGATCTCTCTGAGTCGGTCACAGATCGCCTGTTCGGCCTCGACGCGCGAATCGGCACGCAAGAGGTGGGTCTCGAGATCGGCTTGGAGTTGTGTGACTGCATGACGTCGCTCGAGGCGTTCGGTCTGTGCGGTGAGTTCGTGCTCGCGTTCGCGAAGACGGTGTGTTCGGCTGCGTCGATTCAGGACCGTCTCGGTGATCATCGTAAACAGCGACACGAGTTCGACGGTTGCGTCGTCATAGCGGTCCGGGTCAGCCGAGAGACAGGCGAGGACGCCGTGCGATCCGAGTGGCACGTAGAGTCCGCTCTGGGCACGACTCCAGCGGTCGCGGTGGGATTGGCTACTGTCGGCATCCTCATCGCTTCTCGCTGCGTCTCGAGGTGCCGTCTGAATCTGGCCGTCGATGAACGCCTCCCAGACGATGTCGTCACCGGGCTGGATTCGGTCGGGATGGTCGACAAGTGAGTCGAATCCACTAGATGCTGTCTCTGCGTACAGCTCGTTTGTCTGTTCGTCAAATCGGTAGACGGCCGCCTCGAGGTCGAGTACGTCGGCGGCGAGTGCAACGACCGACTCGAGTACGTCGTCGCTCGAGTCGGCGGTGAGAAGGCGGCTTGTCGCATCACGAATCAGACGGAACTGCTCGGCTTGAGTCATCTCAGTCAGGAGATTGTGGCCGACCTCTGCGGCGCTGGGGACTGTCTCTGGGTGCGCTCGAGCGGTGTCACTCGCGTCTATCTCGCTCGTCGTGGTCACATTCTCGAGGGCACGGCCCAGCCGATGGGCGAGCACGGCCGGTGTTTCGGCGGTCGCCTGTGTGATGACGTCGGTGGCAACCTCGAGAATCACCTCGAGCGACGCAGCTTTAGACTCATCTGGCTCGAGCACGTAGATGCTCGGCAACGCCACTGTGGCGTCGGTGTCGTTGTCTCGGATGGAGGCGATGGCGTCACGATCACAGGTCAGCAGACAGTCGCTCGAGGCGAGTGTCTCTGGCTCGAGTGCTGGTATCGAGTCGACGGCGGCCGAGATCGTGAGGGGGGTGGCTGTCTCGGAGTCGACGGTGGCTGTCTCGGAACCGGCGTTGGCATCTGTCTCTGCCTTGAGACCTGCCGTCACAGTCTGTCGCCACGGTTCCGGGCCGACCACGACGACACGCAGTGGACTCGAGTCGGCTGAGACGAGACTGTGATCCATATCTCTCCTGCGGGCGGGATGAATAAAAGTGTCGCGTCGATAGCGACGGGGGAGTGCTGTGAGTTTCGGACGGACTTTCGCGTGACCTCAAATGACCAGTCGTTCACTCGAGCGACAGTGGCTCGTGTGTCGCGCGATACGCTTGCTCGCCGTGGTGTGCGCCGCCCTCGAGCGGGTCGACAGCCGTCACCTCGCGGAACTGAATCTGGCGTTCCATCTTTGTCACGACGGCTGTCTCATAGTGTTCGGCATCGTACTCGAGGTCGGAGCCCTCGTCGCGGCGCTGGCTGACGAACTCCTTGTGGCGCGCCAGTCGCGCTTGGCCGACCGACTGCGATAGTGCCGGTATGTCTGCCACGCTCTCGTCGAAGGCCTCAAGAAACGCCGATTCGAGTTCGTAGCCGACCGAGTTTCGCCCGGTACACATCGCGGCGAGTGTCGTCGTCCCGGTCCCCCAGAAGGGATCGAGGACGGTGTCACCATAGGCCGAGTACATACAGCACAGCCGGTAGGGAATTTCGAGGGGGTAGGCTGCGGATCGCTCGCGCAGGTCGGCTGCATCCTCGAGGTCGAGATCGAGGTCCTGCAGTTCGCCCTGAACGTCGGTCCAGACGTCGGAGAACCAGCGATTGCGCTCCTCCCAGAAGTAGGCCGCTTCGTAGCGTCGATCAGCACCGGGCTCGAACTGACGGCTGTCGCCACCGTTTCGGAAGATCAGGATGTACTCGTGCTCGAGTGTGACGTAGGCGTTCGGCGGAATCATCCCGCTGCCCATGAACTTGGCCGCGCTGTTCGTCGGCTTGCGCCAGAGCACGTCCGGCAGCGGATCGAACCCTCGCGCTTCGAACGCCTCGAGAACCCGGGCGTGATTCGGATAGACGCGAAAACTATCATCGAGCGAGCGCGTCGCATCGCCAACGTTGAGACAGACGATGCCGCCGTCGACGACCACGCGCTCGAGTTCGTCCCAGACGGCCTCGAGTTCGGCGTGCATCGCGTCGAACGCCGCCTGTCCGTCGCCGGCCTCGAGTGCGTCACCGATGGCAGGCTCGAGCGTCGTAAAGAGGTCATCCCACATCTCGATCATGGGATACGGCGGCGAGGTGACGACGAGGTCGACGGAATCGTCCTCGAGTGCCGACAGCGACCGAGCATCATCGACGACGACGCGGTGGGTCGTCTCCATTGGCTCACACTGTCGGCGTCGCCACCTTAGCTCCTTCGTCACCGTATTCGGCTGCCGGCGGCCGGTCGCCCCGAAAAGAGAACCGTCGATTATTCGTCGTCGTCCGCGCCAGCCTCCGCTTCGTCGGCGTCGGCCTCAGCGTCCATCTCGTCGTCGTCCTCGCTTTCCTCGTCGTCCATCTCAGCAGTCGTCGCCGGCTCGAACTCCTCGATTGGTTCCCACTCCTCCTCAGTCTCGGTGCCCATTCGACGACGAAGTGCCACGGCCCCAGCGACGAGTCCGACTGCGAGCAGTAGCTTTGGCAGCCGGCTCGAGCCGTCGCTTTCGGTGTCCATATCAACCGCTGGCTCCGTTTCAGACTCTGTCTCGGTCTCCTCGAGCACCTCGGACTCTGACCCGGTCGCTTCCTCGACCTGTTCGGTGACGTCGTCGATAATTTCGGGTTCGTCGAGACTGTTGAGACTGTCGAGTGGCGACCCCTCGAGGTCGCTGGATTGCTGGCCAACGAGGAATCCAAGCGCTGCGCCGAGGCCGAAAACCGCACCGACGAGCGGAAGGCGACGCTGCTGTGCGGACGAATCCGACTCTTCGACAGCCTCGAGAATCGACTCTCGCATCGGGCTGTCAAGTCCTTTCCCAACTGCTTCTTTGACCACAATCTCCGACAGGGTTTTGTCTTGTTGTTCCGTCTCGGGCATAATCGCATCCGTCACCATGGCCGTACATAATTGTATCCACCGTTTCAATCGATTCGCGCTCGTACTCGAAACGTAATCTATGCTTACTCGCGCGCCCGTTTCTGGTAATCTGTTCTTGACATGGTCACGCATGGCGGCGCTTTCTTCGAGTTGTGGCTGTTTCGATCCAGTACAGCCGACTGTGAGCACCATGGGTGGCCCTGTCACGGGTGACCGCGTGTCTCAATTACTCAGCGACGAGTCATAATACGCTGGTGAACACTCATTACTAGCGATTCGTCACTCTCTCGTACCAGTTCCTCGGCGACACTGTCTGTCTAAATATCGTGTTACCGTCCTATAAAGTCTCGAGCAGTGGCCGCAATCGGTGGTAATGTCTCGCATAACGAAAGTGGTCTACTGTGAACGGCGATGTATGAGCGTCATTCGCCAGCCTGGCGTCCTCGGTCAGACGACGCGACAGCGAGTCGTGGGTCTGACCGCTGCACTCTCGGCTGCGGCGCTCGAGACGCTTGCCGTTGCGCTCTGGTTCGGGCTCGTGATTGGGTCACGGACACCCTCGACGGCACTCGCCGGACTCGGGATTCTGTTCTGTGGGGCATTGCTCAGAGCCGGTGTGTTCGGTGCCACAGTCGACGAGTTAGGCGACCTGCTCGAACCGCGACGTCTCGGCGCAGCGACAATCCTGACCGGCGGGTGGGTCGTCTGGCTGTTACTCGCAGAACAGATCGGTGGTGGCGCTGGCGTCGCACTCGCCACGCTCGCGCTCGCACTCGTTCTTACGGCACAGTTCGATTTCGAACGGCGCGTCTTCGGCCATCACTCGATCCGAGACACGTCGTTCGTCCCGGTCGTTCCCGCCGTGTTGCTTGCAATTGGGGCTTCAACCCTGTTGGCGTCAGCCTGGTTTATCGACGTGACGCTCACCTCGCCCCCGATTGCACTCGAGGTGACGACGGTCGTGATTCGGATCGAAGCGGTCCAACTCGGTGGCGTCGTCTTCGGACTGTTCGCGTTCATCGCCCATCAGCACCGATTCCAGCGACTGCTTGCGAACTGAGCCACTTACTGCCCTTTCGCACCCACGTTCTGATCACTCTCGAGCGTGCCAGGATCGGGTTCGATAACGGCGTACTGGACTGCTCGCTGGCCGAGCGTTGCGACGCGATCTGCAAGTTTCTCGTCGACGAACTCGCCATCCTCGAACGCCGAGTTGGTGTTCGGGACCGCTGCCTGATGTGGGAGTACCCACGCTTTCAGCGACCGACAGACAGAACGGAGATGCTCGAGTGCGGTCACCGGAAACGCCCCACCGGAGACGGCGAGCAGTCCCACGGTCGTGTCCTCAAATTCGTCGAAGCCGCAGTAGTCAAGTGCAGTCTTCAACGGTGAGGCGTACGACCCGTGGTACATCGGCGACCCGAGCACGATTGCATCGGCCGCTTGCAATTTTGCCGCGAGTTGGTCCGCATCGCCAGCATCTTCGCGGTCACGGTCCGGATCGAAAATGGGCAACTCGTACTCGCGCAAATCGACCAGTTCGGTACTCGCACCACGCTCTCGAGCCGCCTCGAGGACGTGCTCGAGTGCCAGTCGAGTCGTACTCGTATCGCGTAAGCTGCCACAGAGGGCAACGACGTGGACATCTCCCATGCGTACTCCGATGAGAGCGCCCCAGAAATAGTTCGTGACTGCTCGCACAGGAGTAGTTCAGAAGATGTTCTGTAATTGTTATTTCGGCCGAAAGGATAAATCACCCACTGTCGCAACCAGTCAGTATGACACAACGTGTGATCTGTCCGCACTGTTCGGAGAAGATCCCGGTTGATATCAAGCGAAAAGTGCTGCAGACGCGGACGAAACCAGGGACGCTCCGGGATGATTTCGACCGGTCTGCGGTCTGTTCGAAGTGTGATGAGAAGTTCGCCTGTAAACTCAAAGACCCGATGCGGCGACGACGATAGCCCGCTGACTTTGGCACTCATTTGGGGCAATACCAATACCCGGCGAGTGAGTACGTTCGCTATGGACGACGACCGCGAGCCGTCGGTCAACATCAGCGGCGGTGACGCTGGCGGTGGCGTCGCCGCCGAGTTCGATCCGGCAACGGCAGAGACCCGCGCTGAACGCGTTATCGACCGTCTCGGCGAACGCTACTGGCAAAAAACCTACGGCGGACAGAACGCCTTTCCCTGTCTCGTTCGCACAATTTTGAGTCAGAACACGAGCGACAAAGCGAGCCAGCCCGCCTATGACGCACTGCTCGAGCGGTATGGCAGTGCAGACGACTCGAGCGCCAGTTCGGAGTCCAGCCCAGATCTCGCCAATGCGCTTGCCCAGGCCGAGCAGTCGACACTCGCCGAAACGATCCAACCGGCCGGACTCTACAATCAAAAGTCCGAGACCCTTATTGACGTCGCTGAGTGGGTCCTCGAGGAGTTCGGCTCTGGGGTAGCGTTCGACGAGTTCGTCACAGATGAGGAGCCGTCCGCGGTCCGTGACACGCTGCTCTCAGTCCGGGGCGTCGGCCCCAAAACTGCAGACTGTGTCCTCCTCTTTGCCGGCGGCCGTGGCGGTGTTTTTCCCGTCGATACACATGTCCACCGCATCTATCGCCGCCTCGGAATTGCCCCACCCGACGCCGACCACGAGGACGTTCGCGCCGTCCTCGAGCGCGACGTCCCCACCGAGAAATGTGGCTTCGGGCATACAGCGTCGATCCAGTTCGGCCGAGAGTTTTGCACGGCGCGGCAACCGGCCTGCCTCGAGGACCCCGATGCCTGCCCGATGGGCGATCTCTGTGACCAAGTCGGCGTCTATCCGGCGACCGGAGAAGTCGTCGATCCTGCTGACGCGCTCGAGTAAGCGGAAAGTGAGTATCCGAGAGTCGCTCCCTCACCAATAGATTTATTCACAGAAAAGACGTACGTGTACACGTACGTTCACATGGCAACGAAAACAGTGACGATCACGGAGGAGGCCTACGAACGGCTCAAAGCTCACAAACGGAGCGACGAGAGCTTTACAGACACGGTTATCCGATTGACGGAATCCGATACTGATATCATGAACGGATTTGGTGTCCTCGCTGACGACGATGGGTTTGCTTCGGCAGCAGGTCGCACGCGAGAGGAACTTGATGACGCGTTTGACGACCGGCGTCAGCAACGTGAGCAACGTGATGGTGACAAATGATCGTCCTCGACTCTTCGTTTCTGATTGATTATCTTCGAGGGAACGACGCTGCAAAAGTATTTTTGGACGCGCAAGACGAGCCTGTCTATTATGTGCCAACGATAGTGTTGTTCGAATTATATCGTGATGCGGCATGGGCTGACAATCGATCACTCGAGACCGTTATCGCGGGACTAGAATGGGCTGAACCGTTGCCGTTCGATGCACCTGCAACACGTGAGGCAGCACAGATCCATGCAGAACTGCTTGAGGCAGGGACACAGATCAATCTCGCAGATATCATGATCGCTGGTATCTGTCGATACCACGACGCATCAATTGTGACCCGCGACGGCGACTTTGAAGCCGTCGAGAACCTCGAGACGATTTCCTACTGACGGCGACACAAGAGTGTGGGGCCAACCGGTGTCGAACGCGCGACCGCAGGCAAACGCGTATGCCTGTCGTTGTCCTCCACAACCTATGACTGATGAGGGAGAGACGGTCGAACCGTTTCCGATGCAGCGTCGTGGAACTGTCGACTACATGCGGGTTGCTGGGCGACGAAGCGTCGTTCACGGCCTCGTCGAGTTCGATGTCACTGTCCCTCGACGTCAAATACGGGAGCGAGAGTTGGAGACTGGTGGCAGCCTCTCGTTCACTGCATTTCTCGTGTATTGTCTCGCGAACGTACTCGAGGACCACCCGGAGATGCAATCGTTTCGTGACTGGTGCGGTCGGATCGTCCGGTTTGATACCGTTGACGTGATGGTGATTATCGAAACCCAGGGGAGCAACGGTCCTGTTGGTGTTCCACACGTTATTCGAACTGCAAATCGGCGCTCACTCCGGTCGATCCACGACGAGATTCGAACGGCACAGACGGATCCAACCGAGGGTCGCCAGTCGCGCCTTGCCTCATTGGGACTCAGACTCCCTGGACCGATTCGACGGCTGTTTTGGCGACTGCCGCGAGTGTCACCTCGCCACTGGAAACGCATCGCAGGAACTGTCGCCGTGACCTCGCTCGGTATGTTCGGAACTGGCGGCGGCTGGGGAATCAGCCCGACGACCTATCCACTGCAGATGACAGTCGGCGGCATCGAGCGCAAGCCAAGCCTTGTCGACGGTGAGATCGAGCCCAGAGAACTGCTCTGTCTCACTGTGACCGTCGACCACGATGTTGTCGATGGTGCACCCGCCGCGCGGTTCGTCCAGCGGCTGAAAGAACGCGTCGAAGCTGGAAACGGGATTGAAACGGCACTCGAGTAGCTGTCCGGTCATCGACGGCGGCGCTGAATACGTTTATTTCGAACCATCACGAAGAACGCTCGTGATCGTCGTCGCAACGTCGGACTTCGAGGTGTATCACGGCGTCGTCAACGAGCTTCGGGATCGGGGTTCGCAGTTCACGACGCTCGAGCCGGACGAGTCGCTACCCGAGCAAACCGCGGTCGTCGTTACCGACGAGGCCCACGCCGATGAGTTCGAGAACGTGACGACAATCGTCGCGGCCCCGGACGAGCCACGCCGCGCCGTCGATCAGGCGTTGACCGCTGTTCGCGGCGATGGCGGGCGAACGATTATCGGCGTCGATCCCGGCCGAAAGCCCGGTATCGCTGTGCTGGCTGGCGAGATGGTCGTCGCCGCGTTTCAGGTGCCACTCACGGACGCGGTCGACGTTATCCAGCGCGAGGCCAGCGAGGCGGCCAACCCGCTCGTCCGAATCGGCGACGGCTCTCGACTCCAGGGTGCCAAACTCGTCAACGACCTCGAGGACGTGCAGGTCGAACTCGTCGATGAAACCGGGACGACTCCCTATCTCGGAACGGGCGCACGCGGGATGGAGGACGTCCTCGCAGCGGTGAACATCGCCCGTCTCGAGGGCGAACTCGTCGACCGTCGTGAGATCGAGCCGACGGCTGGCGAGTTACAGGTGATCAAGGATCGCTCGCGCGAGCAGAGCGAGCACAATCGCGCGATTGATGAGGGACTCGCGCGGCGGGTTGCTGCCGGCGAGTTGACTATCGCGGAGGCACTGCTCGAGCATCGAGCGGACGAACGTGATGGAGAAGATGACGAGACAGCCTGAAACGGCCCCTTATTGTACGACTGCCGCCCAGCGATTCTGGACTGCTGGCCTCGAGATGACCCACCAGGTCGTCGCCCCGCCGAGACACCCGGCGAACGCGAGGACGCCGTCAGTCGAGATCCCGGCAACGACGAGTGCGAGCGCGCCGAGTGCGGCGGCACCGGCGAACGCCTTCGTCGGCTCTGTATCAGTGAGTCTTGCGCCAATCAGGAGGAAACCAACGCCGAAGATGACCGATGCGACGACGTCGACGAGATAGTGAACGCCGAGGATGAGTCGAGAGACGCTGACGAGAGCGATGATCGCGCCCGCGATGGCCACTCGAGTCCGGCGTGTGAGTCGCCCGCGGAGTCCCCAGAGGGCGAGTGCGGTCCAGAGGAGTGTCGCGGCCATCGTGTGTCCGCTCGGGAAGCCATCGCCTCCGCGTGGGACTGCCTGGAGTTCGGTTGGTGGCCGAGGGAGGCCAAACGCCGTTTTGAGGATGAGCGTGAACGCGAGGCCACCGAGGACAATCGCCAGCACGAACGCGGTTTGGTCGGTAATGAGTTGTCCGCGCCCACAGCGGGCGGATCGATAGGCATCGACGCCTGCAAGGACGGCTAAGACGCCCACGACGAGGACTTCGTCGCCGAGCATGGCCGTGAGCTCGGCTATCGGGACGACCCACTCCGGGAGGTGCGTGCGAATGAACTCAGTGACGCCGAGGCTTCGGTCCATAGGTGGTCAGCGGACGCAAACCGAGAGACGCTCGAGTTGCGCTTTCGTGCGTCTTTTCCCTGCTGGGTAATTTGTGTGTCGGAATTCGAATCGGTTGAGACGGGTCATCTGTGCTGGGCGACAGTATTTGCACATCAACACTACTTAAAGTCAATTCAGTAATATGACGCACTGAGTGTATGTATATTCTACTTGAGAAACATATAACGGGCCAGCCGGAATCTGCTGGTGTACGCGAGTGGTCTATGGAGTCGAAATCGAGTACGTCGACGACGTCTGGGAGAGTTACCAAACACGGGGGGTCCGTTCCGCGGGCCGTCTTACACAAGAAGATCCTCGACACTGCAGAATCCCGTCCGGATGCATCGATGGAAGCCATCGCCGACGGCGTCAGCGGTGCCACCGTCTCGATTGTCGAGCAGGTGCTCGAGGAGTACGGCGATCCGGGAGCACAGGCTGCGGTGAGTGACGACGGAGCTGCAAGCGCTGGTGACGAACCAGCAAGCGATGGGGATGGGTCATCCGATGAAGATGCTGCTGTTGATGACAGTGACTCGAGCATTTTTCGGGAGGACTCCTCGAGTGCGCCGACAGTGACTGAACCGACCGACGAACCGGAGACGGGTGATGAATCAGCTGTCGACGCTGAGGCAGGAGCCGTCGACCCTGCGGAGTCCGACGGGGACGGGCAGGACGACTCACTCGAGCCGGCGGACGTAACCGAAAAGCAACGCGAGACATTGCGGGCGATTGCCCGGCAGCCAACGGCGACGCAGGCGACACTGGCCGACCAACTCGGTGTCACGAGTGCAACGATCAGCCAGCGCGTCAACTCCATCGAGGGTTTCGACTGGTCGAACCGCCGTGCGTTCGTTGCGACAGTGTTCGACGAAGTTCCACTCGAGGAGGCGGACGAAACCGACCAAGAACTCGAGCAGGCGGACGAGAGTGGACCGAACCTCGAGATCGGGGAGGAAACCGACCAGGACCACGCTGACGCCGAGGCGGGCGACCAGTCTGTGACTGACGAGACGGATGCGGATTCGGGTTGTGATCCCCGCGGACCCGAGCACGAACGCGACACCACCGGAGATGACGACCCAATGCGCTCGACAGATACTCACGAGACGCTGGCGGACGACGCAGTCGAGCCGACACTCGAGGCACTCGAAGCACTAACCGAACAGGTCGAAGCGTTGGAAACGCGACTCGAGGGGCTCGAGGAGCGGTCTCTGACTCCCGAGACAGAGTCGGAACCGGCTCGTGAGACCGCCACTGGCGTCCTATCCGATCCCGAACTGACGCATAAGGTCCTCCATGCGTGCTTTCAGGCCGAAAACATCTCCGAGGAGGAGGAACTCCAACTCCTGAAAGAAGCGACCGGTGCCGGGACGAACGCTGACTGAGTACGGCCGGTCGTCGCAGTACTCGCTTGTGTGTTGTCGCGTCTGTTACTCACGACTCACTCCCTTCTCACCGGGTGTGCCAGCCCCGGGTAAAAAAGAGCAGCAGCAACCCACAGTTTAAATCATTCTGCGTTGTTGACCTATCACACCTCGTCCTAGTATCGATGAGCTATCGCGAGACACTGTGCTACTAGTCCCTCGCGTGGGTCCTAGTACTAGCACTCGAGGCTAGAGCGAGTGACTCGAGGCTGGCGTCTCCGTTACTGGAGCAGTCATGGACTAGCTTTTTACCCGGGTTTGGCGTGGCCGTTGGGTATGCAAGCTGTCGTCTTAGCAGCAGGAAAGGGGACTCGCCTGCGACCGCTGACGGAAGACAAACCGAAAGCATTGGTCGAGGTCGATGGCCGGCCGATCATCGAAGACGTCTTCGACAACCTGCTCGCGGTCGGGGCCGAGGAGTTGATCGTCGTCGTTGGCTACCTGAAAGAACAGCTCATGGACCGCTACGGCGACGAGTACCGCGGTGTGCCGATCACCTACGCCCATCAGGAAGAACAACTCGGCCTCGCACATGCCATCTTGCAGGTCGAGCCGTACATCGAGGACGATTTCATGTTGATGCTCGGCGACAACGTGTTCCGGTCGAACCTCGCCGACGTAATCAACCGCCAGGGCGAGGACCGTGCTGATGCCGCCTTCCTCGTCGAAGAAGTCCCGTACGAGGAAGCCTCGAGATACGGCGTCCTCGATACGAACGAGTACGGCGAGATCGTCGAAGTCATCGAGAAGCCCGAGGAGCCACCATCGAATCTGGTGATGACTGGCTTTTACACCTTTACGCCGGCGATCTTCCACGCCTGTCAGCTCGTCCAGCCGAGTGACCGCGGCGAGTACGAACTCTCGGATGCCATCGACCTGCTCATCCACTCCGGACGGACGATTGACGCGCTTCGGATGGAAGGCTGGCGCATCGACGTGGGGTATCCCGAGGACCGGGAGCGCGCAACACAGCGCCTCGAGCGCGAGAGCGAAGGTGAGGTCGGCACCGAGTCCGGAACGCCACAGGCGTCCGTGAGTACGGCGACACCGGAAGCCGAAACGGACTGAGAGGGTCTATTGTACCGAGGTTACGAGTCTGGGGTGCTGGGTTCGTCGTCCTCGTCAGCGTCCGTTTCTGTGTCTGCAGTTTCTGTTTCATCCGTTTCAGCAGTCTCTGCGTTATCCTCGAGAGCCGCATCGGCGTTCGTGTCGCCGGATTCGGTGCTCGAGTCCCCGTCAGATCCGTCGTCAACGACATCTTCTGCATCGCTGGCGGAGAGTTCCTCGGCGGTCGCGAGCGAGCGTTCGATCACGTCGTCCATCGTGAACTCGTCGTCGTGGTAGGCCATCGCCCATTCGCTGTCGACGTGCCAGGAGAGCAGTTCCTCGTCACCATCGAGAACAGTGGCGTCCATCCGCGTCGTCTCGAGGCCTTCACCGACTGCGCCGACGTAGGCTCCCGTGACGTAGCCCGCGTGCTCGAGGAATTCGGCTTCTGACGTTGCGCTGCGCTGGTACTCAACCTCGAAGATGTCGCCGGTTGGCTCGGCGCTGACGAGGTCGATTCCGCCGCGATCCATCGTCGTCTCGTAGAGGATGACGATTTCGCCGGTTGAGAGCGTTCGGTCAGCATCTGGGTCGAACGCGTCGGCTGGCGGCTCATCTGCGTGCTCGTCCTCAGTCGCGCCAGGGCCGAACTCACCGCCGACGCCGCCGTAGGTTGCCCCGACGAGGACCACGCCCCAGAGGACGAACAGGCCGCCGCCGGCGACGAGACCGGCTTTCAGTCCGCCATCCGGGCTGATACCCGGCAATTGTGAGAGTCGGCTGGCGACCCCGCGGTAGTTGGTCGCGACGGCCCCCACCACGAGCACCGGGAGGAGAACAAGCGCGACTGGTACGGCAATCAAATATCCACTCCCGACCACGAGCGAACGGACTCGTCGGTCAGGATCAATGCCCGGAAGCTGGGACCATCCCATACCAGCCGAATCACCGTCCAGGGTTTTGTTAATTGTTCAACACATAATCCAGTCAGCTCGAGTGTCTGTTGTAGGCCGACCAATACTTGCTGCCGGCGTCGGGGTCCGCCGTCTCGTGGCTGGCGCACGAGTCCGTCGGGCGAAGAGTTCGTCTCGACGAATGAGCGCCAGTTTCTCGACCGAAGGGTCGTCTGTAGTCGTCATCTGTGTGGCTGTACGACGCTCATATCTACTACTGGGCCGGTCGTGTCTCGCGGTAATGGTACCCCAGTGGGACACAGCACAGCAGCGGTGGGATCGACGACTGCGACCGCCCTTGAGTGGGCAGCTGACTGTCGAGACTCGAGCAGACTCGCGCCTGCGGAGGAAGCGATGACGTCGGCCGATTTCCGTTCGCGCCGGCTCCGCATCGGGGTCGCCTGCGTCGGCGGTGTCGTTCTTGCCAGCATTTTCCTCCTTGGCGTCGGTATGGGGCCGCCCTCGAGTGCGGGACTTGCAGTGGCACAGGATGAGGGTGTCTCCGAAGACGCAGCCGAGATCCCGGCACCAGAGCCAGGCGATCCGTTCTTCGAGGAGGCAGCCGACGACGGGAGTTGGGTGAGTTATATCAATCCGCGCGATGAGTACCGAGAACCCTACCTGGGAGAGGGCTCCGGGAAAATTTGCGTGACGCTACTCAACGAAGCCGGTGAGCCAATCACTGGCGAGAGCGTCCCTGACACAACTGCGACGATCTCGACCGGGGAGTCACTCGAGTGGCACGGCGACGCCGAGCCGTTCACTGTTGAGTTCCCACTGACGGAGCACTACGACCGCCCGTTCGACAGCGACCAGTTCGGTACCGATCCGGACGTGCCACAGGGCGATGGCTACATGGATTCACACTGTCTCGAGTGGCACGGCCTCCCCGAAGACGAGACTGTCGAGTACGGCGCGGTCGAACTCGAGGGCGAACACGCGGACGATCTCGAGGTTGTCGGCTACGTCCAGCAGGCACACGAGGCCTGGGACACCGACGTCGACCCACTCGAGGATGCGGTCGCCTACGACGAGGTCGGCGGCTGGACCTACGAGACCGATGCCTCACACGGGCAGGTCGTTGCCGTGTTGCAACTCGCAGGGGACGACGCGGGATCGGGAACGGTCGCCGCTGCAGACGACAGCGATGACGACGGCCTGCTCGAGTGGCCAATTATTGGCGGAGTCCTCGTTGTTGTCGTCCTCGTCACGCTCGCAGTTATCGCCTCCCGTCGCTGAGTGCATGCAGGACGACTGTGCTCGCAGCCTTTATCAAATCACGGCGCGACATACGCGCTAATGGCCGAGGAACCGGACCCCGCCACGGTCGCCGACGCGGCGGCCGACTTCTGTGCGGATACCGACGACGGCGAGGCGACACTCGAGACAGTCCTCGCCGTCGATGCCGACCACGAGACGTGGACGTTCGACGACCTCCCGCTGGATTCGGGAACGTTCGGCGAGCTTGTCTCCCGTGAACTCGTCACCAAAACCAACGGCGAGTACGAGGTGGCGAGTCGCAAGGGAGTACAAACGGCACTCGAGGGCGAGTCACTCGCTGCGGAGGACGCAGAGACGGGCCCAACACTCGCCGAGCGCGTTTCCGTCGACCTCGATGGGCGAGCACTGGCTGGACTCGCCGGCGTGATTGCCGTTTTGGCCGCGATGCGCCTGTTGAACTATCGGTCCGTCTTTCAGGGCGATCACGTCGTCTCGCCGGGGAACGACCCGTACTACTATCGCTACTGGACCGAGGAGTTACTCGCGAGTTCGGACGGGCTGACCGACTGGAGCGTCATCACCGACATGCCCGGCGGTGCTGCTAGCACGCGCCCCTTTACTCACGCTGCAAACTGGCTGTTCGCCTCGTTGCTCGGCGGCGATCAGTGGGCCGCGGCGATGGTCGCCGCGTGGGTGCCCATCGTCATGACGCTCCTGCTTGGGATCGTCGTCTACTGGCTCGCCGTTACCCTCACCGACGACGTCCGCGTCGGCCTCGCGTCCGTCTTCTTGCTGGCGTTGACGCCCGTCCACGCAGTGTATACGTCCGCTGGCTTCCTCGAGCATCGACCCTATCAGTACTTTTGGCTCGGCGTGACGCTGCTGGCACTGGGCTGGCTGGCGGTCGATGTACAGCGCCGCCGAGAGTGGGAACGGTCCTCGCGGGCGGCAATCCGGGCGCACCTCCAGCAGCCGGGAACGTGGCTTGCAACCGGCGTTCTCGGTGTTGCACTCGCCCTGTCGGCCCACGCCTGGGGTGGCTCGGCACTGATGTTCATCCCCGTTGCCGGCTACGTCGGGCTGAAAGTCGCTCTCGATGCGCGAAACGGAATTTCGCCGACGCTGGCGAACGCACCCGTCCTCGTCGGACTGGCGATTGCTGCGGGCGTCTCCGGCTTCCTGCACGTCCGCTGGGGCTGGCACGAACCCTTTACCGCACTCGTCCCCGTGCTCGTCGTCGTCGGGGCCGTAGTTGTTGCCGGGCTTGGCGAACTCTGGCAGCGCCTCGAGTGGCCAACGACTGGGTTGGTCGGACTCGAGGCAGTCACAGCAGTCGTCGGAATTCTCGCGTTTCGATCCGTTCGCCCGGACGAATGGGCGAGGCTGCGGGACCGTGCCGATGACGTCTTCTACAGAGAACATCACGGTGCAACAGAGATCGGCTCACTATTTGCAACCGAGAACGCGATCATCCTCGAGCCGATGGCTCAGATCGGAATTGGCTTCTATCTCGCGATTGGTGTCCTGCTGTGGGCGTGCTGGGTGACCGTACAGCGCTATGAACCCGGCTGGCTGTTGCTGTCGGTGTATGGCGTGTACTGGCTCGTGATGGCGGCATTTCAGGTTCGATTCGCTGCGCAGTTAACGATCATCCTCTCGATTCTCGGTGGCCTGGGACTCGTCTACTTGCTGTCGTGGGTTGAATTGGCGCGCGCGCCACAGCCGTTCCGGGACCGGAAACCGGATGAGGGACGCGACGGGCGGTCCCGCAAAGCCGCTGCCGACGGTGGCGAGCGCGAGCAGAGTATTCGGATTCCAGCCGACCGCAAAAAACTCCTCGCGCTGGTCTGGGTCGTCCTGTTGATCTGTGGGTTAAACCTGTTTTTCGTTCCGTCGTTGAGCGCACAGACGACCTACAGCGAGGGTGAGTTCGGCGCGGCGATGGCGATTGACGCACACGCCACCGACCTCGAGCGCGACGGAAGCGGCGAGTTCGTGCTGAGTCAGTGGGGTGACAACCGGATGTACAACTACTTCGTCAGCGGCGACTCACAGAGTTACTCCTACGCGGCGAACACCTACGACGAGTTCGCAGCCGACGACGACCCGGACGCCTGGTACGCCGACGAGTTCGATGGGCGGGTCGGCTACGTCGTCGTGACTGACCGCGGCGAGGTCATGGGAACGAACGCCTACGTGCAACTCCATGGTGAGCACGGCACCGGCGGCACTGGCGACCCACTCGAGCACTATCAGGCAATCTACCTCGACGAGGAGGCCTCGGCATTTGCCGTCGTCCCCGGTGCGAACATCACGGCGACTGGCGAACCCGGCGAGACGGTGGCCCTCGAGACCGAACAGTCCGTCTCGGACGAGACGATTGTCTACGAGCGAGAGGTGACGGTTGACGACGATGGCGAACTCTCTGTGACAGTGCCGTACCCGGGCGAGTACACCGTCGGCGATGAGACGCTCGAGGTCTCCGCGTCGGCTGTCGAAACCGGCGAGACAGTCGCACTCGAGTAGTCAGTTCATACTGTTGCCAGTCTGTGCGTGAGCGGAATGTCTCGAGTGGGCACTCGGAATCGCGGGACTGCATCTGGGTACTCAGGAGAATCGTGAATCACTCGAGCAGGCGAGTGTGCCTGCCTCGGCAACGCTGACTGATTACTGTTGCTGACATAACACGACAATCGAGAGTCACTCCGATCAGAGTGAGTATCTTCGGTGGACAAACGCTCAGGATAAAATATAAAATATATTATACGACCCGCTGGTGTGCGACGGAACGAATGTTGACCGGATGGAAGTACCGGCTGGTAAGCGTCGTCGGCGTGATTGTGGTGACCGCGGGTGCCGTCGCCGTTGCGAATCACCCGTTTCCACAGCGTCTGTTTACGACGCACGTGCCAGTCTTCAACCGCCTCGAGGTGACCGTTCTCTCGGGGAGTGAGTTTTACTGGGCGCTCATCCTGAGCATCGGCGCTGTCATGGGGTGTCTCGCGCCGCTGTATCGGCCCCATCCGCGGCGCGTGCTCGATACTGTCTTTTTCGCTCAAAAGCGCGTGCTCGTGGCCGGCTCTGTCCTCGCGACGCTTGGGTACTTCAACTACACCTATCGGCTCCCGCGGGCGACGCTCGTGATGACGTTCGGTATTCTGTCGGTCGCAGTACCCGCGTGGTTCGTCTGGATTCGTCGCCGCCCTGGCAACGGTGCCGCACGGACGCTCGTCGTCGGGGACGACCTCGATCAAATCGACCGCATCGCCCCGCTGCTTTCGGTCCCCGTTCACGGCTATCTCTGCCCGTCCGTCGTCGGCACTCGAACCGACCTTGAGTCCGTCCGACCCGCACCCGACGGCGGAATCGAACAAACTGATGCCGACCGCCTCGCGGCCAACGGCTACGGCAACGTTGACGGCCTCGCACGCCTTGGCGGGCTCTCACGCCTCGAGAATGTCTTGCTCGAGCACGACGTCGATACGGTCGTCCTAGCGTTTCGTCACGCCGACCGCGCGGAGTTCTTCGGCGCGCTCGATGCCTGTCACGAATACGGCGTCGATGTGAAGGTTCATCGGGACTACGCGGACAGCGTGCTTGTCTCCGAAGGCGATGTCGACGAGTTCGTCGATGTCGACCTCGAGCCGTGGGACCCGCTCGACCACCTCGGCAAGCGACTGTTCGATATCGTCTTTGCGACGGTCGGACTGCTCGTGTTCGCACCGCTCATGATCGTGATCTCCGCTGCGATCAAACTCGACAGTCCCGGACCGGTGCTGTACGATCAGGACCGGACCGCCGGCTTCGGCGAGACGTTTCCCGTCTACAAGTTCCGGACGATGATCCCCGAGGGCGAATCGGTGACTCCCGCTGCGGATGCGGAAAACGACCGAATTACGCGCGTGGGTCGCCTGTTACGACGAACGCATCTGGACGAACTCCCACAGCTCTGGTCGATTCTGATCGGCGAGATGAGCGTCGTCGGCCCGCGGGCCGCCTGGACCGAAGAGGAAGTCCTCCTCGAGGCCGATGCTCCCTCCTGGCGCAAGCGCTGGTTCGTCAAACCCGGTTTGACCGGGTTAGCACAGGTAAACGGCGCGAAGAGTACGAACCCGAACGAGAAACTGCGCTACGACCTCGAATACATCCGGCGCCAGTCGTTCTGGTTCGACGTGAAAATCGTGATTCGGCAGCTTTGGACCGTCCTCACGGATCTCTGGGCCGCAGTGTTGCGTCGGCGTTCGTAATGGAGAGGTGGGTGTCTCGGAGTGGGATGGTGGGAATTCGAATTGATTACCGATAGTGGTTGTGTATAATTATATCATTCACAAGTACCGATATATCTGGCACTCTGTTTTACTAACTAATCAGTCAGTCTTATTCGTCAGCGGTTCTTCCTCTCAGGTTGGGAGTCCCCGTTCCCGTCCCTACCATGGAATACACTATTCAACGCGGTGAGTCTGCGAGTACCGCCGTGGTTTCCGCGCTCGCGGCCTACACGGACCAGCCGCCCGAGTCGGTTGGGCCGCTGTACGATATTGTCGAGCCGGATGCTCTCGATGCACTCGTCGACCACCAGGGCGAGTTGACTGTCCGGTTTGTCCACGAGGGTACAGAAATCGTTGTCACAACGGACTCCGTCCGAATCAATGCTGCTGAGGACGCAGTCTCAGAGTCACAGCCAGAGTCGTAGCCGCGACTGCGTTTTAGCACCGGTTGGTGTCCGCGTCGGCATCTGGAGTCGTTTCCTCGTCAGCCGAGGCTTCGTGTGCTTCTGACTCCGGTGGCTCCGGCGGCTCGAATGCCGCACTGAGCAGTTCCCAGGTTCGGGTTTCAGTCAGGTCCTCGAGCGTTCGCTCCGAGCGCAGGCCGAGTGCTGCCGCGCCGGCAAGTGCAACGTGTGCGCCGAGCCAGAGCGTTCCTGTCTGGCTGAGAGCGACCGAGAGAAGCAGCGAGATGGAGAGTGCAGCGAGCGTTGCAATGCCCAGCACGCGAAGCGGTCGGCGTTCGAAGCGAGCCGCGATGTCGCGGCCGATGTCGACCGCACGCGAGGAGTGGGCTGCTCGAGCGAACTGTGCGATGATCGCGTCGAGAATCCGGATGAACGGGCCGACGGTGTACGTTTCCCGCAGGTCGATCACGATGACGTCCGGATCGGGCTCTTTCGTGAGCCAGCGATAGCACCACGAGTGGCGGACGTAGCGTGCGAGGGTTCGTGTCGTGGCTGTGAGTCTGGATCGTTCAGCACCCGCTCGCAGGCGCTGCTCGATGGAATCGCGGTCTGCGTGGGTGTCGACGTTCGAATCTGTCATAGGCGGTCAGTCGATGATCCAGGCGCGTTCGTCGATAGTCGTGACGCCGAAATCGAGGTAGACGCTGTCGCCGTTACGCAACGGTGTCCCTTTGAACTGCGTCCCGAGGGTCGTTTCGCGAGTGTCTAACTCGACAGTCAGGGTGACGTCGTCCTGTGTCGGATGCTCGCGTTCGTGTATGTCGCCGTCGTCGGTTTCGACGATGACCGAGGCGGGGTCGCGCTCGACATCGGTGATCGTTGCCCAGGTGTCCCCACCCATCGTTTCGCTCAGGCCAGGTTCGAACTGGGACGCCTCGCGATCCTCGAGTCCCTCGAGGTCGATCTCGACGGTCGTCGTCGTGTCCTCGCCCGGTTCGGCTGTGGTCCCCGTCTCGCGGATCGTCGGTCCGAGCGTGTAGCCGTCGGTCGCGAACGCGATACTCGAGTCGGGTTCGACGATGGCGTTACCGTAGCGAACGGTGTTGTATTCGTCCTCACCCTCGAGCGTTGTGAGTGTTGCCCCCGCGATGACGCGATACTGGTCAGCAGCGATAGGGTAGACGGAGACGTTCTCGAGCGTGGCTGTCGTCTCGTCGCCGATCTGGGAGACGTCACCAGCGTCGATCTGCTCGGCCGTCGCGTGATCGACGGTCTGTTCGAACACGACGTCCGTCTCGGTCGTCGGGAGGTCGGCCGTGTCGTTCTCGAGCACGGTGGTCGTGCCCGTCACGTCGTAGGCATCCGTCTCGATTGAGACGTTCTGGCCCGTGGTGAGTTCCCTGTCGGCAAACTCGAGCGTCCCGTTGTCGTGTGCTGTCGCCTCGATTTCGGTTCGGACAGTGAGATGCGCGTCGTCGCTCGCGGTCCGGACTGCGTACGTGTCTGTAATCTCGAGGCGTTCGTTGCCTGCTGTCAGCTCGTCGCCCGCGGTGACGGCTTCGGCGGTTGTGATCGATTCGGTTCCGATCTCGAGGGTTGCATAGCGTGTGTCGGTGAGGTTCTCATCATCCTCGTCAGGGTCGTTGACTTCTGCACCGAGGACACCGACAGCGGCAACCCCAGCGATGACAACCGCGAGAACGAGCAGGACCACGAGTGCGTCGACGACGTTGACCGCGCCAAAGAGGTTCCCGTCATCGTCGATCACGTCCATGGCTCACCCGAAGTGTTCATATTTGTGGTGAGTCCGTCGGAGAGGTATAGGTGTTTTGTCCTGGGTGAGCGCGGTGTTCGCCTTAGACCAAGACTGTGAATAAATATAATTTGACATAGGTTTCCGGGTCTCGAGTCACTGTGGTGTGAGAGTGTATTAGAATAATATGTCCTCAAAGACAATACGTTTGTCCTCTACCCTCGGTTGTCGCACGGCCAATTCATATCCCTCAGATAAGATCATAAATGAATTGTCAATATGAGTAAGAACAAACAATATGATCATTCAGAGTATTCGCTCAGGAAGACTATTTTAAAATATCATGCCGACGACATCTGTCGGGGCGACCGCGTTCCGAGCAGTCTGCGTGAACAAAATTGGCAGGTAAATCCGACTGGAGCGTGTGGTTGTATGAGACGACAACGATGGTAGTTCGACTAGGAATTCACCATATCCTCAAGGAGTCAGTTGAGACCCAACTCCAGGGAAGGATCACCGAACCGGGTATGTCGCCTACTTACTCTTAATTATCACAGTCGGATTTAGCCATTTGAGCGCTGGGTAGGGACAATATTCAGTTGAGGTGCCGTTGAATTCCTCTGATAGCCATTTAATAGTCTGACGGAAGTCATATCCACGGTGATGGTCATTTCTTTCAAGTGGAGATTTTCCGATGATAGATAAACCAAGTTCTGTGAGCGATTTTGTTTTGCAGCGCCGGCCGTCAATAAAACGGTATGCTTCACGGATGCCGACCGCCGGTCCTACTTCGATCGGCGACGAGACAATGGCTTGTCCATTGGACGCTGTAACGCGTTTAAGTTCGGAGATTGCTGCTCGCTCGTCTGGAATGTGTTCGAGCACGTCAAGCGCAAACACCACATCGAATGAATCGGAATCGTATGGAAGGTTGGTTGCATCAGCCGCCGTATACTTAACCCCACTACCGTCGACTGTCGAATAGTCAAAGAGAGTGCGGGCAGTTGAAAACATCGGCTCTTCTCGAGGAATGTCTGTGAAATGAACATCATCAACGTATTTGGCTAGCGAAAGGGCAAAGACTCCAGTACCACCTCCGATAATAAGGGCCTGATTAGCAGGATGAAGGTCAGCAATATCGAGAGATCGGTCGAACCTATTATAATAATAGTCAGAAAAATGTCCAGTATACATATGCTGAATGTGCGAGAAGTCTGTACTGATTGTCTCTGGGTCTTTTTTTAGGACCTCTTCCAGACGGACTGCGGTCATATTCTTATTGAACCAGTCTGAGTCATATATCTATGGCTAATGGTTTGGTTATTCGAATATCCTGAGTATTTGACTAGCTTACACTAAATATTTCCATCATATATAATCTGAAAACATTATAGAACACATACGAGTCGAAATTTAACTAGAATAACATAATCGGCATCTCGCAATTTAATTCACGAAAATGAACCAAACCCTTAAAATCGATCCTTCGTGAAGTGTACTCACTCGTAGCGATGGTAATTGAAATTCTTTCCCTGATCACCTTCTGGGGTGCGCTGTATTTACTCGTCCATACCTACGCCGTCTATCCACTCTCAATGTGGATCGGAAGCCGCATACGCGGTCGAACATCCGACGCTTCACCATCTGAGCATCCACCTGTCGCACTAATTATCGCTGCATACAACGAGGAAGAGATTATCGGTGAAAAGATCGAGAACTGCCTCCAGCTAGTATACCCAGATGAGAAACTCAGAATTGTCGTTTTCTCCGACGCATCGTCAGATCGAACTGACGAGATCGTCAAAGAGTATGCTGACCACGGCGTCGAACTCGTGCGAATCGAAGGTCGCGTCGGAAAGACGGCCTGCCAAAACGAAGTAGCCGAACTAGTTGACGAGGATATTTTGGTATTCTCCGACGCAAACAGTATGTACGAATCGGACGCGATCCAGCAGTTAGTGCAGAACTTCGGCCCTGACGTCGGTTGTGTAGTCGGCGAACTTCGATACCGCCAATCCAATGGCGTGGAAGGCGAATCTGTCTACTGGCGTTACGAATCGCTGATCAAGCGCTTCGAGTCGCATGTTAACTCCCTCGTGACCGGCAACGGGTCAATTTACGCGATCCGTGCCGAATCGTACATCCCGCTTCCTCGAGACGCCATTAGTGACTTCGCCGAGCCGTTAGAAATCGTTCGCCAAGGAGAACTTGTCACGTACGCACCTACGGCAGTCGCGTGGGAGGATACGGAGAGTTCGTCAACGTCGGAGTCCCGCCGGCGCGTTCGGATCGTCACTCGATGTTGGCACGCAATAGCGAACTATCCTGACCTACTGAATCCGATTCGATATCCGCTGTTTTCGTATCAATTGTGGTCTCATAAACTTGTTCGCTGGCTATCACCGGTCCTGCTATTTTTAGTGTTCGTTGCAAGCGCAAGCCTCGTCCTGATGACTGGCTCGCTGCTCTATCAACTGTTGCTGGTCGGTCAGTTTGGTTTTTATCTCCTTGCTGCAATCGGCGCACTCGCGGCCCGTCTCGAGGTAGACGATCCGGTCGTCACTCATGTTCCATTTTATTTTCTTCACTCAAACTACGGCATGTTGCTCGGATTATGGAACTTCGTTCGCGGATCCAATATTGTTGTCTGGGAGACCTCCAGTCGAACCGAAGGGAAGAACAATTCGTAGCTTCTATCAGCTTCTAACGGTGGAGTAGGCGCGAGAGCAATTTAACGAGGCCAACAACCCTTCCGATCAGTAGCGCGATGACCGCGAGTACGGCAGCAAGGTAGACGTCGATGGTCTGTTCGGGATCACGATCAGATGGTGTTTGTGTATTTCGTTCCGTTTTGTTACTGCTCTCACTTTTCACAAACTGAAATACCTTCAACGGGAACTGAATCAATCCGGAAACAATCCTCCAAGCGGTCGTTTGATCGTCCAAGTACCACATTTCGATGCTTCCATTCCCGACACGATACATCTTCTTTAGGAGCGGACGAAGTTGACGTGATGGGTGATTTACAATCGCCTCTGGGGAATAGACGAGTTCCATGCCTGAGTTCGTTGCGGACCGGGTCCAGTATACATCGCCGCCAGATGTCAGGTTCTGCGGGAATTTACCTATCTCTTCGAACGCTTTTTTCCATACGAAGAGATTCGCTGTCATTGCGACACCACGTTGTACTTTTTTATCATTCCGCAAATGAGCCATTGCATCAAACCGTTCGGCAGCGGTCTTCTCCGAGGAAAAGTTAAATCGGATACGTCCGGCAACAAGTTCTGCGTCCGCTTGATGCATTTTCGAGACACCACTCCAAAGCCACTCCTGCTCAGGCACGCAGTCAGCATCAGTGAACGCCAGAATTTCACCGGTGGCTCGTTCAATCCCTCTGTTTCGTGCTGCGTATGATCCTTGGACTTCGTCTTCGACAAGTAGCTGAACGGGGAATTCACGAACGACTGTTCTAGTTTCATCGGTCGATCCGTTATCGACAACCAACACTTCGTATCGTGTCTCAGGATACGTTTGGTCGACTATGCTGGAAAGAGAACTTCGGATATTGTCCGGCTCGTTGTATACTGGGATTATGACTGAAACAAAAGGGAGTTGATCTTCTTTGTTCATTTAATTATGATTGAATGGTTGAGAATGAATGTATTTGTTTAAGCTGGTCATCGTAGCCTCGCGAAGGTTCATTAATTTGGAGTAAGTTCAACTAACACTCTTTTCAAACCTGCTAATTGGTTACCGTGAACTACCTCTTTAAGATGGTTCAAAAGGAGAGTAGTTTCCTCCTATTGTTCCCGTTACGTTTGACGAGAGCATGATCTTTTTGAGGCAAGACTTTGTTGAGAACGATATAACATCTATCCTTGATTGTGGATCTCTGGGGATTAGTAGTCCTCCCATTTCCTTGGAATAAATATCGTCTCGGCAAGGGCTTTCTTGTTCTCGGTGGTTTTATCAACTCGAGAAACGAGAATAGCCCAAAGGAATGATTAATATTGCTATACTTGTTTGCCTTGCATCCTTTGTCGGACTCATTTTTGGCCTTAGTAAATCATTCAAAGGAAAGTCATTATTTGCCCTCACTATACTTTCACTTCCCTTTGATCTCTATCGAATCCCGCTAGATCCAGTTAATATGTCGCTCTTTCGTTTCTTACTCATTTCGACGTTCGTAGCATTTGTTGCTAACGCGCTACGACAGTACCGATCTAACGGAGTTGAACAGCGTACCCATCTATACATCCAAAAAAGAAAATTATATGCCCTTGCTTTTCTTTCCCTAGCGTTTGTCAGTCTATTTCTTTCCGTATCGGTGGCAACCGATCTTAGATACACTGTTCCGATGCTATTTACAAACTCATCAGGGCTAGTTTTTACTCTGCTCGCCATTGTTATCATTCAATCAAAGTCAGACGTACTGTATTTTATTCGAATCTTTGCTACCACGTACTCAATCTATATCCTGTTTTTCGTTTATACTTACTACGAATGGTACGTGAACGACTCTCTAATCACTGAAGTCCCCTTTCAGGACTTCTTTCCGTATCTCAACTTCGTTAGCGAACTCGAGGTGACGACAGTTGGAGGTCTTCCCCGGCTAGCCTTACCCTTGACCCAACCACCACACACATCTCTTGCTTTGGCAATGGGTATATTTCTCATGGCAGGGTACACGCTACTCTGCAATCGGAAAGTCTTTACATATATTGCAGGTGGCGCGACTATGATTCTATTCGTGGCTCTCTTCGCAACTGTGTCTCGGTCGGGAATATTTACGTTCCTAATAGTTGGTGGAATAACGTTCCTAATTTTCATATTAAGAAGTATATCACTTCGACAAATAGCTCTCATCTGTGTGACAATTGTGGGTGGAATAATCCTCTTAACGCTCGTGTTTCCAGAACAGGTTATTTTGTCACGAATGCAAAATTCGATTCATGCCCACTTAAGTTCTAGAATTTATGCAATTCGATTATGGTTAAGTAATCCAAATATTTTTATACATGGTGTTGGGTTAAATAACTATGTAGTACATACCGGTTGGATAACTCCAGAATCGACCTATGTGAAATTTCTGGTTGAGCGTGGAATCGTTGGAACAATATTAGCCCTTCCAATGTATGTCTATCCATTCATTATCCTTTCCCGCAATGTTGCAAATTCTACCAAGTCATTCAAGTTCTACCTGAATTTAACTTGGTTAGCCATTGTTCTGTGCATCTTGGTCGGAGAATTGTTGTATGACTTCATCCATCTACCGTTTGCTTGGTTAGTCGTTGGACTTGCGACTAGCGTTGCAATCTATTTTTCCCCAAATAAAGACGAGACACCCACCAATCACGAAGTCAATTCGGGAAACACTAATTCAGCTTCTTATATTACTGAATAACCAGCCGGTCGCAGTAGCAATTTTGCATACCCATCCAACAAAATATATTTCGACCACTGACTTTCGAGATAGATGCTCTGCCGATAACTTTTCGTTCAGAGTCGCTCGGAATGTTGTTGGTTTAGGTGGAAGTAATTGCCTTAGAAAATATTGAATACCGGAGTTAGTTCCTGAATCGTACTTTCCTTTACCTACTCGACATTGCTTTCGAAGTAAAGGTCGGAACGATCTAGCCGGATGGCTAACGATAGCTGATTCAAGATAAATTAGCTGATGGCCTTCGTCTGTTGCTTTTTTCGTCCAAGCCACATCACCTCCTGATTTGACTCCCGAAGGGAACATTCCGATCGCCTCAAAGACTTCTTTTCGGACAAAAAGGTTCGCCGTCTTTGCGACAGACCGTTCTTTTATATTCTGTTCTATTTGCATATTCACCATAGAATCATACATTTCAGCGGCACTATGTGTTGATGAATAGGTGAATCGAACCTTTCCACCGCCGAGATCAGCCGATTTACATGAAAGTCCTTTGACTCCTTGCTCCAACCAGTCGGGTTCAGGAGTGCAATCAGAGTCGATGAACGCAATTATTTCACCATCTGCGTTTTTCATTCCTTTATTTCGCGCTGCGTATGATCCTTGAATCTCAAGTTCCCTAAGTAGTTTCGCCTCGTCATACTCTTTGACTACTTCAGGTGTTCTGTCTGTGGAATCGTTATCCACTACAAGTAATTCCCATCGTTTGTCCGGATATGTTTGTTCAACAAGTGAACCGAGGCAGTTTCTAATGTCCTCCGGAGCATTGTACACAGGTACGATTACCGAAACGAACGGCGATTCACTTTGGTTTTGCGTCATGATCAGGTCCAAACTCAAGGTTCGGCAAACGTGTAGCCTCGTAGATCCTAGCTGCGTATGTAGTTGCGTCCGTTGGAACAGATTCCAATAAACTACTCTCAAAATTGAAAGTCCGATCTACTTGTTCCTCAACCCACTTTTGCTGTTTAGTTTGACTATCGGGTTCGAACACCGATAGCGTATAGGCGTTCTCGAATCCCGGTGGGTTGTACGGATAGCCGTAATCGTTATCTTGGATCGCTTTATGATACTCGTTGGAACGAGAATATTTCAGAATTGATCCAATCTTTTTTGATTCCCAAAAGTCATGATCTGGGAACCGTTCTTTCAACATTGCAAAGGCATACGTGTTGAAGGAGTGATATCCGATTGAACGGTAGATAATCTGCTCATCGTAGTTATTCCTCGATAATAATGTCCGAGCGATATCACGGTATCTACGAAGTCCGAACTCTAGGTCGTTCCCTCCGGTTAGATACCTCACGTGATCACTAACGGAAAAGTCCCTCCAAACCTTGTGGTACACTAGCCCACTGTCGTACAAACGAAGGTTTTCCTCGAGGTTGTCTAGAAAAATCCTAACTTGCTCCAGTATTTCTTCGTCTGACAGCATAGCCCCTGTTGCTGCAAACCAAAGTTGATGATTAAAGGTCATATCGTATCCTAACACTTCACCAGTGATCTCTACAGTTTGCCACAGTCCTCGTTCGTAATCGAAGGGATGTTGCAGGAACACAGTTTCGGCGAGTGACTCTGGTTCTGGGTCGCCCAACTCCCTGGTTGCGGTCACTAGGGCTTCAAACGCCCACGCTTGTCCGATAAGACCGTTACAGAAGTCCTTCTCTGGGTTCTTACGGTGATGGAAGGTCTTTCCTTGTGGACGTGTTTCCTCCGATTGAAGATATTCAAGTGCACTTACCGCTGCTTCGTGAAATTGATCATCGTCAGTGATATTGTATGCTTTGAGAAATGTAATCAACCAGTGAGACGTGTTTCGTACCGGCGTTTCGGGGTCATTCCAAGGTCCGTTGTTACCTGAAGGCATACTCCCCGATTCATCCTGCAGTTCTATACCAGCTGATGCACCCTCTACAAGTAGGTCATAGAGTTCCATTCCTTGGTATCTTTGTACAGGAACAGACATTTAAGGGTTGAGATTGCTGAATAACGAATCCTCAAGATTTATCACATGACGTTTTCCATAGCTGTTCACTGGACCATTTGATGTGAAAAACACAGGATAACACATTTCCTGTTGTAGTGAGGAACGCACCTATTTCTATTCGGTGACAAAGATTAATATTGACAAACCTTTCTACCACTCCTCTCGAAGTACCCGGTATACAAATGAGTTCCGCGACCACAGACGATGTCTTTCAAACGTTCTTAGAACTTGAAAAAGCAGCCGAATTTTTCGATGTTAGGATAGACGGGGTCCCCATATGGGAACGAATTCGTCATCCCGTTTATCGAGATATAAAAAAAGAACTTGGGGTAGAAAACGAAGCGCATACCTCGTCAACGATTAAGTCGAAACCGAAGCAGTATTTGCACGTATTACAGTCGTTCGTGACTTCTGCTGTAGATAAAAATCCGTTGCTGGTGACTGACAAGAACTTTTTAACATATGGTCACGCGAGACGAAAACAGTTGAAGGATGATTTATGGTGGGATATTTATTTTGATCCGATCTACGAGGAATTGGACGTAGATTTTGCCTATCTCGAAAAACAATATCAGAACGGACATCTCACGCCTGCTAAGACAGATAACATCAAGTATAGAGATATTATTCATAGTCTTGCACGTGTTTGGCGAAAGACAGGGATTGATATTCCCCAGTTCAACGCTACCGAACTTGATCAGATCGATTACATTGAGGATCAAATTGAGGAAGAGTTCAAAGTCAAATTGGACCTCACAGAGCAAGTACGGTACAAGTTAGAGATCCGTCGCCCTCTTCATCGGCTATATCAACAGATGCTTCGACGGATAGATCCCAAACTCGTCTTACTGGTTGTGAGCTACGGTCGAGAGACGTTCATCGAATCATGTTCTGAGATGGATATTCCAGTTGCGGAGCTTCAACACGGCATAATTCATCCGAAGCATTTGGGATACACGTACCCTGGAACCCGGGACAAAATTACGTTTCCCGACTATTTGCTCGTGTGGGGTGACTACTGGAAGACACAAGCTACGTTTCCGATTCCGGACGATCGAGTCTTGACAGTCGGATATCCGTATCTTGAGCGATCCATCAATCAGTACGAAAGCACTTCATCTCAGGAGCAGATTGTTTTTATTTCACAAGGAACAATCGGAGAAGAACTTTCAAAATTTGCGGTTGAAGTCGACCGGCATTCGGAAATCGACCACGATATCGTGTATAAACTCCATCCTGGAGAATACGATCGATGGCAAGACGAGTATCCGTGGCTAGTTAATGCAAATTTCGAAGTAATCGATGGGTCTGAACCACCACTATATGAGTTGTTTTCAGAATCAAGTGTACAGGTCGGTGTCTATTCGACTGCGATATATGAAGGACTGGCGTTTGATCTCGAAACGTATGTCTACGATTGTGCGGGGCCGAACGTTCTTGAGCCGCTAATTGAAGAGGGATCGGCCGAACTGATTGCGTCGGTTGATGAACTGGTCGCTGCATTAGGAACAGAAAAGAACTCGTTCAAGAGCGACTATTATTTTGCACCGAATGCAACCGAAAATGTATGTGACATCCTTGAGCGTTTGGCTGATGAGGGTACGCCGTATCAGGAAGACTGCTACTAGCACTACCAGTCCCAAATATGATATGCGAATAGGACTACGATTCGGAGTTCTTGTTCTGCCACCAGTCTATGGTACGTTCGAGCCCTTCTTCCAGTGTGACTGATGGTTGGTATCTTAGAGAGGTTTCTGCGCTCGAGATATCCGCAACCGAATGCTTGATGTCGCCGGATCGAGACCCAGTATGCACAATATCAGAATTAGAGTCAGTTATATCACGAATTATTTCGGCTAATTTCCGGATAGAAACCGATTCTCCGGTAGCAATATTGTACGCTGCTCCAACTTGGTCTGTCTGTGCAGCAGAGATATTCGCCCGAACCACGTCGTCTACGTAAACGAAGTCACGAGTTTGCTCGCCATCACCGTGAACAGTGATGTCTTCCCCGGAGAGAGCCTGTTTAATGAATGTCGGTATTACTCCTGCGTAATTCCCTCCTGTCTGTCCAGGGCCGAAGACGTTGAAATATCGGAGGGCAACTGTTTCGAGATCGTAGAGATTGGAATAGAGACGAGTGTAGTAGTCGGTCGTGAGCTTGTCAAGCCCGTATGGAGACGTAGGGTCGAACGGGTGTTTCTCGTCTATTGGAGTGTACTCAGGATGACCATAGATCGCGGCACTTGAGGCAATAACAACTCTCGCATTGTGCTCTCTAGCGGCATCAAGGATATTCACTGTTCCCGTTGCATTGCTGGTATGGCTTTCGTAAGGAGACTGGACTGACTGCGAGACGCTAACGAGACCTGCCTGATGGAAGATAACATCTACGTCTGTGATTGAATCTAAGACGGATTCACGATCAGTTATGTCTTCTTCGATTATTCGGGCCTCGTCTGGTACGGCAGATATATTGCCGACTGAAAAATTGTCGACAACTGTTAATTCTGTGTTTTCTGTAAGTCTGGTGCTAAGGCGACTGCCGATGAAACCCGCACCCCCCGTAACAAGAACCGATTGGCCGTCTAGGTTTCGATGATCCGTCTTATCCATGTACAGCCTGCAATATAGCTAACGAGAATCGGCATAAATCACTCGGTTTATGATACATGGGATCACTCGGTTTGTCTCCGGAATTTCTTAGTAGACTCCCCTTGGAGTGGGCTATAGATGAAATATACCTTGTTTCACGGGGCCAAGAAAAATGTTGGTGACTATCTGATTCGGAACCGGGCTAAGAAGCTGTTATTCGAGTATACAGATCTCGAAGAAGCGGACTTGTTGGAGTTAGAAATGGTCCGAAAGGATATTTCTGAGGAAGAACTTCTTCGAGTACAAGAAACCGATGCTGTAATAATCGCTGGCGGGCCAGCGTATGCCTCCGGGAACTTCGCTAGTATCTATCCTTCACTTAATGACGTTCTTGATGAGGGTGTCCCGGTTTATCCTCTCGGACCGGGATGGAAAGGAACAGACGAAGACTCGTATGAATTCACGTCTGAATCCCTTGAACTTCTCGAACGCATACATGAACGAATCGAATTCTCTGGAGTGCGTGACCTCCCTACAAAGCGAGTCCTCGAAAAGCATGGAATAGCTAACGTCAAGCTTGTCGGCTGTCCCGCATGGTACGATCTTGAGTCTCTCGGAAAACCATTCGAGAAACCGTCCACTATTGATAGTATTGCTATCTCCACGGCCGTACCCCGATCACGGTATTACCGAAAACAGTTTCGATACTTGCTTCGCCGTGTGAGCGAGGAGTTTCCGGACGCAGATTTGTACTGTTCGTTCCATAGAGGAATTTCCTACGACGACCATACTCCTTTCATTCGTTCGCTTCACCTTCGCCGATTCAAATATGAGGCAGACAAACGAGGATATACGGTAATCAATCCCGCTTACGAACCCGAAAAGTTGGGACAATATCGAGATATCGACCTGCATATCGGGTATCGCGTTCACGGACACATCTCATTCCTCGCGATTCGTCATCCTAGTTATCTTTTTCAGGTGGATGGACGGGGAACCGGCGTTTCCGAGTCCCTATCTGCCCCCAGTGATATCGCCACATTTGATCGAGGCTCGTACCAAGGACCGGTTGAAGAGATATTGGACAATATTAACGACGACCTCAACGATGGCTTTGATTCTTTTGATCATGTTGCTAATGCGATTGATAAAACACACGATGAAATGGAACGGCTTATAAAAACACTACCGTAGTCACCAAGTGGCTGTAAATAACTTTCACATATATTATAGAATATTCGCCAAGGCATACGTTAGTACGCACCCACTCATTAACTGCACTACAATCTCCTTAATATTTTTCTCAGAATGTTAGTTTTTGGGACGAATGCTAGTTTTTATTGGGGTGCACGGGCCTAACTGTAAACCTTCGTGTGCAATATAATTTATGCAATGTATCATGCATATCCTAGATCTTGAAGATGATCTAAGAGTTCCTTGGACGGGGATGATGATTCCTCTGCGTCAACCATTTCAATCTTATCTAGCTTCGTTTCCAGACGATTCTGGGCATTATCAATTGATCCGATCGTATAGAGATCTCCAGCTATTGTCTCAAAGGCGTAACCTGAATCTGTGACGAGTCCATATCGAGGGTTATCTAAGCGTGCTACTTCCTTTTCAGGAACATCAAGATTCTTGGCAATTTCAAGTGCCCTCTCAGTCATCCCACTTGACTCAACTAACAATGAGCGTGACCCAGCATGGCTATTAAACAACGAGGTTCCATGGGAGTTAGATGGGATTGAAGTCTCAGCTGCGTCACAGATAGTCTGAAATACATCTAAGAGATTGACTGGGGTTGAGACGGTTTTATTTTCATTTGTGCCTGCAATGTGAATCGGTACACGGGTAATCTCGGGTGTGAGAACAGGTGGATGACCCCAGTAATCACCCTCTCCAAGAGCCTCGCCATGGTCAGAGATGGTGATAACAAGATCGTAGTCACGACACAGATCTGAATGGATCTCGTTATATACGTCGGAAAGATAAGAGACGGAATCAGAATACGCGTTAATTATTCGATCACCATCTTGTTCTGGTCCATCTTTCAGTAAAGCTTGTGTGGCTGTAAGTCGTGCAGCCGGCCCCGTTCTGTAGCCTTGGGGAGGTTTGTAGGGAGAATGAACTTCCATTAAATTCACGAACAGAAACGTAGGTTCCTTATCTGTTTGTGGAAACCGGGTATGTGCCTGTTTTGCCCCATTTGCAAGGTCAACTTCATCAAATTTGATTTTATGTTCGTATGCTGACCTCAATGTTTCTAATGAAGAATCAGATTGGAGAGAGCGGGTTACAAAAAAGAGATACTTGAGCGGGCTTGGCAGGCCTGGATTGACATATTGTTTCCAAGAACGGGAAAATAACGAATCAAATCTATCGAATCCCGAGTTGTAGTTAAACTCTGGGCTAACTGTAGGATTGGCCGTGATTGCCATGGTTCGGTAACCTGCGTTAGAAAGTAATTCTCCAAGTGTCTTCTTGACCGTCAAACGCCGATTTTTTGCCCCCGTTCCGATCTCACAGGCGTATCTCCCACTAAATAAACTCGCGTGTGCTGGAATCGTCCAGTGTGATGTGGACCAACCGTTATCAAAATATGTTCCGGTTGAATGTAACCATTCAAACTCTTCTTCAAAATAATCTTTTCGTAATGTGTCAAGAACTACTAACGCAATATCTGGATCTTTTCCCATCTCTATCTGTTATTTGTTTTACCCTCTCAAATATTCTTGGGCTATCCAATTAGTCATGCTTAGTTCAGACTAAAAAGTGAGGCGAGATGAATTGTGGCCGGTTGATGGCTGAAATCGATTGCCTAAGCGGTCGTAGCGACTATATGGACTTGGATTTTGTGGAGTTCAGTATTCGGCTCCACTTGACAGGACTATTACTTTCGAATACGTTACCCAACTAGAGAAAATCGGCGTCGAACGGTCGCGGAAGTCCATTTATGACTGGGTACAAAAAGCCGATCTACAGCCCGCCACTGACGTGAACCTGGATCACATTGCGCTTAACAGACAGTGATTCGAATCAACGGCAATAGTTCTGTCTGTACGCTGCTGTCGATCCAGAAACGAATAAATTTCTGCATGTGAGGCTGTTTACCACGACTACAACGGCATTGACACAGTAATTTAAAATCTGGGTTTTGCTAAACCAGATCCCACGTTAAAATACTGTCCAGTGCTATTTGTTCTCGTGCTTTTCTTCCTACAATTGTATCAAGCATCGTCGGCGATATTCCAGTCCCTGGTCGTTTGATAGCCAGTTGCTCCCGCGTAATTGCCTCCCCTGGCTTAATCTCCGTCGCAGCGACAAGGCTTCGACGAGCGTACTCTCTACTATCTGTTTCCGCTGAAATAGGTTCTTTCTTTGACCGTCCAGTTGTTACTGAAAGGTGGTCAACATTTTCCCGAAATGTTCGAACATCTTCTGGATCCATAGCGTGATAGTGGTCATTCCCTTCAAGCGACTTATCGAGTGTAAAGTGCTTTTCAATGACTTCTGCTCCGTTGACAACTGAATTCAGTAGGGTGACCATCCCATCGTCCGGCGGAACGTGATCTGAATAGCCAATCATATACTCAGGATACACTTCATCCAGATGGTTAATCATACCAAGATTGGCATTCTCCGGATCGGTAGGATACTGGAGAATGCAGTGGAGTAAGCATATTTCTGGATCCTCAACTTCGTCTTCGATGACGCGTACTGCTTGGTCAATCTCACCAATCGTGCTCGCTCCTGTCGACAGTAAAACCGGTTTTTCTTTTTGCGCGATCTGCCGAAGGAGGGGGTGATTCGTGATGTCCGCACTAGCGATCTTATACGCTGGAACGAGGTCTTCAAGATACTCAACGGCGTGGAAGTCGAAGGGTGTCGAAAGAAAGTCGACATCGTGATTCTCGGCCGTCCACGTCGCTATTTCTTCAAACTCGGCTTCTCCGAAATCGTCGTACTGGGCGAACAGTTCGTACTGCGATTCTGTCGACTCCTCGCTTGTGTCCCAGTATGCAGGTGAGTTTTTAGACGCGAGTTGATCCGCCGAATACGACTGAAACTTTACCGCGTCAACTCCGGCAGTGGCCGCTTCTCTCACCATTTCTTTTGCGGCAGCGATCGGTGAAATACCTCGCTGTTCAGCGATGTCAAAATAATTGACGCCGATTTCGGCGATCAAGTACGGTTGCGTGCGATTTTCGATGTCTATGTTGTTAATTTTCATTGGTTTCTTCGAACAATATCTGTTTGATTCTCTCGACGCCATTGGCAATGTCGTGGTCTTCCAGTGCCTCGCGCATCGTTTCACGCTTCTCTCTATCCGTGATGTAATCTTTGACTGCAGTTAGTACGTTCTCCTCGGTGACGTAATCTGCCTGTCCCAAGAAAAGTACTCCTCGCGAGATGTGTGCGTACGGGTGTTTCTGTTCGCGATGGTTTTGAGCGATCGAGATCACGGGGACATTCAACGATCCCGCCTCGTACAGCGTTCGACCGTTGGACGTGATGAGAAGGTCCGCCTGTTCCATATGCTCCGCCATAGATCTGATGTCCTGATTGATTTCGACGCTAACGTTTGATGGATACGCCGACAGTATTGGATCAAGCCACTCTTGTTCGGTGTATCCCAGTCCCAAAACCACGTCGAGATGGATATCTCGATCGATATCTGACAGCGCACGCAGGGTTTTGGCGGTGAGGTTATTCTCGTCGGTCCCTCCGAAGGAAATCATGATTCTGTTGACGGACGAGATTTCTGCCCGTGGCGTAGCATACAGGAATTCGTTTCGTAGACAAAAATGTTCGAATCCAAAGTGATGATTTTCTGGTGGGTTGGAATGTTCGTACAGTGCGTTGATCACTGCATCGGCGTGGTCGGTACCCGTGCCCAGATCTTCAAAATTGACGACGTGAGGTGTGTGCTGTTTGAGTGATTTAACGTAGTCTGCGGAGGTATCAAGAATATCGTTAACGACTACATCGGGTTTAGTCGAATGAACGAACTCCAAGAATGACTGTTCATCATCGAATATCTGGTAGTCGTAGTTGCTCTCCTCCAATTTCTCAATTGCGAGGTCCTCTGTCGGCTCAACTCCGAACAGAATATCATGCTCGAAGAGGTGATCTGCGATCGTAATTCCTCGATACACATGACCCGTTCCCGCATCTCCGTTCCCTATCAACCGATATATTATCTGTTTACGCTGTAGTTGACTCTCTGCAAGAATCCAATCGGAGTATGTATCGATGTCTATGCCTTCTTGTGACTCTACTTCGTGGAATTCAGGGGAGTTTCCAACTCGATTTCCTTCTTTTACTACGCTTTTATCTGAGATAAAAACTCCGATTTCCTCATAAATAGGATCCAGTTGTTGCCTGTTTTTTCTTTCGCTTGAGATAGGTTCATATCCATCCTCTTTCTCCCTCCAATATATATGACTACTATCCCTAACAAACACAACACTGTCTGTTTTTTCGTCCGTTCCTGCTGTAATCCCTTTGTTAATAGAGTTTACCGAGACCAAGGGTGCAGTTGGTTGAAAACAGAGAACATACTGAAATTCCTTATTTACTTGATTAAAAGCATGTTCAATAACCGGAGCAAGAGGCACCTCGTCTTTTGATAGACGATGCGGACGGTCAATCACTGTGTCAACATTATACTGACGTCCTATCTGCGCAATTTCCCGACTATCTGTCGTCAGAACCACATGATCGATCAAATCGGATTCCTTGCTTGTTTTGATTGCATGGGCTACAAGAGGATGGTCTCCGAGCTTCCGTAAATTCTTCCTTGGTATTCCCTTTGAGCCTTTTCGAGCAGGGATTACGGATAGTATTTTACCTGACATAAGTGGTCTGTTTTATCACACTGTAATTTTCTCTTCGGTTAGGGTCTGTACCCCAATGATAATTAACTGTTTATCCTTTCGACTGAATCGCGTACAACTCGGCGTACTGTCCACCGTTGTCGATCAATTCCTCGTGTTTGCCAGTCTCGATGATTTCGCCTGCCTCCACAGTGTAGATTCGATTGGCATTTTTCACCGTCGACAGTCGATGCGCAATTCCGACCATCGCATACTCCCGATCCATACTCTCGATGGACTCTTGAACCTGCTGCTCCAGACTCGAGTCGAGATTGCTCGTCGCCTCATCGAGTACCAGTACCTCTGCATCTTTCAACAGTGCCCGCGCCAACGCCACCCGCTGTTTCTGTCCACCGGACAACCGCACGCCGTCGTCACCCAGTTGCGTCTCGTAGCCGTCGGGCAACTCTGCGAGGAACTCGTCCACCTTCGCAATTTCACAGACCCGATCTAACTCCCCGTCGCTCACGTCCCGATTCCCGATCGTCAGGTTGTATCCCAGCGTGTCGTTGAAAATGAACGGGTTCTGCTGCACGACCGCGATCTTTGACCGCCACTCGTCGACGTCCATTTCGTGGATCGACCGACCATTTGCCCGAATCTCTCCGGAATCGGGTTCGTACATCCGCGACAACAGTGAGACGATCGTCGACTTCCCGGCACCGGACTGCCCGACGAAGCCGATGAACTCACCTTTTTCGAACTCGAGGGATACCCCTGAGAGAGCCTCATCGTCCTGACTCTGATAGGAGAAGTGAAGATCATCGACCTCGATTTGCTCGATCTCCTCAGGGACGGGTTCGCTCGCCGTCTCGAGTTCTTGACTCGCCTCGAGTTTGTCAAGGAACTGCTGCGTTCGAACCAGATGCGGGAGGTTGTTTTCCACCTTGTAGATTAGCTTGTTTACCTGACTGACCTTCGGTCCGAGGCGGAACATTGCGAAGAGAAACACACCGAGCGCTCCGAGGGACATCTCAGCGAATGAGATTGCGAGGTAAATTAGCAGGAATACTGACACTGCAGTCAGTAAATTGTAGAAACTGTTGATCCCTTGCTCGTTCCGACGGAGTTTGATGCTCGATTGGGCGAAGTTGTTCACCGACTCGAGGAAGTCATTTCGCAACTCCGATTTGAGCCCGAAGAGCTTGGTATCGCGGATTCCCTGCGTTCCAGCCTGTGCGGCTTCCTGTAACCGTTCATTTGCCTCAGCGACTTGATCCCCCAGTTCGTATCCCGGTTCAAGGACGTACCGAAAGAGAACGGAAAAGCCGCCGAGAAAAACGATCGCGAATAGTGTGAGAAACGGAGCGAGAACAAGTGCAACGAGTAAGTACATTAGGGCTAAGAGAGATTGCTCGATCAGGTCCACGACGTACTTGATTGTCCGTCCGGCATACTCGGCCTGCGTCACGATTGCGTTCAGGATGTCATCAGACCCTTCGCGGTCGAAGTACTCTATCCGCGCATCGAGTGCGTTATCGAATGCTTGTGTCTGGATCTTGCGCGTGTAGTCGATTGCCAACGCCTCTCGCATCCAGCGAACAAAAAACGTCAGCGTCCACCGGACGGCTAACACAACGCTCACACCGGTTACCACAAGGCCAAGCGTAAACGGAATCCCAAGAAAGTCGTAGGCCATCACGAACAGTTCCATCACCCCATCGGCCTCTGCAGCCGGATCTCCGGGAGACTGGACAATCTCCACGATGGGCATGATGAAACCTAATCCGATGCCTTCTAACAACGCAGTGAAGACACCTCCAAAAATAATCGCAATCACGAGTTTGGGGCGATATTGCGCGACACGAATGAGCGCCCGCAATTGCTCACGCCGATTTACCGTCTCCCCGTCAGTCATTGTCTATTCGAACCATGCAACCAGTGTTATATCCGTTGGTCTTCGGGTGGCACCCAGAAGGCTAGCAGTTCATTGGAGAATTCTGAGTAGGTATTATGATTATAATATTGATAAGAGAGAAGGACTAGTACTAGTACACCGAATAATAAGCAAAATTTCCCTCGATGTTTAGATGTGATTGTTATTCGAGTTCGCTGAGTTCGAGTTCTCCGGCTAGATACGCCTCACCCTTCGAACTAAGTGCGTAATACCCGGCTTCATCGACCTTCTCGAGAAGACCATGCTCCTCCAACTCTTTCAATCGCTGTCGAACAGTCGAATAGCCGATCTCATGGCCGTGACGATTGAGATTCCGATAGAGTGGCTTCGCTGGCAACTCGAGATCGTGTTCAGCGAGGAACTCGAGGATGAGCCCATCCTTCAGCGACATCCACTCTGGTCGAGGGCGCATTCGACGCTGTAGTCCCACTGAGCAGCATTAACTTGGTTTGGTTTTGTAATATTGTATCATATATGCGACCCATTCATAGCGCAAATACGCTAGAGTATAAGTACGATGGACTTGTTACTGAACTGTACGGAAGCACTAGTACGGACACATCGCTACTGAGTCCAGAAGTAGCGGACCGGTGTTAGCCCCACCAGTCCGCGAGAAGCTCCCGTAACCAACCTACGGAAGCCATGTCAGACGACGATTCACGGGATAGTAAAGCTCCCGACCGACAGGACGAACCGGCCACAACCACACCGTCGATCCGCGCGCGCCTCGAGCACGTCGACGCGCTCACGCGCACACTCCTTGCGGATGTCCACGAGCCGGACGGGACGGTACTTGAGGATGTGCCGACCCACACACGAGCCGATATCCGACGGCACGTCCTCGAGATCAGAGCCCAGGCGTGCCAGATTGCGATTGCGGCGGTTGGGCCGGAGGCGGCGATTCCGTACCGGCCGGATGCCGATGGGCCGGGGACGGGCCTGCGCCCGGAGATCAAGTACCAGCCGCCGGCGGATGCACCGAGTGAGGATGGCGAGACTCGAGACGCGGAGCCGGACGGAGAGCCCCAGGTGGAGACGCCGGACGGCGAGGTGCGAGATGAGAATCCGGGTGGCGAGGTTCACGCCGAGAACCCGGACGGTGAGCCTCGAGACGAGACTCTAACTGACGACCCGCGAGCGCAGACGCCGGAGACTGAGCGCCCGGACACTCCAGAGACGACTCGAGAGTCAGACATTGCGGAGGAGACTCGAGAGCCAGCCACGCCGGATGAGACTCAAGAGTCGGACACCGACTCCACGGACCCGAACAACCCAACGGACGCTGTCGCGGACGTAACCCCGACGATTGCCCTCGAGTGTGAGTGTACGGTCAGGATCGATTTCGACGCCGAGTTGAATCTCGAGGTCGAGATCGACTGCGACGAGGACTGTCCGTACGAGCACGCACTCGAGGGGACAGAACCGACGGCCCAACGCGACGAGAGTGAGACTCCCGAGCGCACACACGAGACGTCCGACACTGACGCCGACGACGGGGGTGTCGAGGATGCGTAACGAGCCCGCTGGCTCCACTCCCGCGACCGACTCTACCACCGACGCCGACCTCGAGACGGCCCTCCACCAGGCCCTGACCCGAATCGACGAACTCGAGACGAAAACTGCGCGCCTCGAGACCACAGCCGACCGCCTCGAATCGGAACTCGAGCGCAGAACCACACAGCTCGAGTCCGAACTCGAGACCAAGACCGAACGCATCGCCGAGCTCGAGGACGCCCTCCACCACGCCCGAACCCGTCTCGAGGACTGCGAGTCACGGACGGACCAGCAGACCCGCCTCGCCGAGGCCGCCTGCAAGAAAGCCGAGACGAACAAGCAGCGCCTCGCGGAACTCCAGTCGCGCGAACTCGAGAAGGGAGCCCACCTTCGAACGACGCACGTCGACGAACACGAACTCGAGATCACTGGGGATCTCCTCGAGCGCATCACCAAAGCCGATGACCGAACGTATTACCGACTGCCCGAGCAGGCGGACCCGCTTGAGCGCACTGCCACCACGCTCGCCTACGGCGACCTCCTACCGATCCAGCAACTGGCGCGGATGGACGACGACATGCGCCGCTCGGCTGCGAACGCACTCCCAACGCGGTTAGCCGCAACCCTGTGGCAGGCACGGACGGACGCGAGTGTTGGCGATAACCCATGGAAGACCGGCTGCAAAACCGTCGCCGAGTACGTCACCGCCAGCGACCTCAAACACTGGATCCGCAGACAGGAAGCCGGCGTCAGCGACACGTACGCGAAGAAACTCGTCTCGAGGGTGATCGATGCGCTGTTGGATCTCTCGAAGCACCGGGTCGCAGTGAGAAAGCGAACGGAACGGAAGAACGGCCTCGAGTACACAGAGCGACGATTGGTGCTTCCCACTGACGCGGAGGTTCCTGGGGAGACGGGAGGTGAAGACTAAGAGCCGGTGACAGCTGATGTCCTCGGACGACCGGGGACAGGGGTGGGAAACTACCCTCGAGAGGGGCTTCGTCACTCTCTCAGAGATATAACTCACAGGATGCACGCGGGTGTACGAAGGGTGAGTACCTGTGGGTGTCTCCCTCGAGTGGTCGTCGGTGGTCACAATGATGGACAGGAGATGACGGGTAGCCTGAAGACAACAGCTGTCCATGGACACTGTGATGATCCAAGGATCGTTATAGATGTGCCGACAATCATACCCTATGCGGACGATTGATGTTCCGTCGGACGTCTACGATTCCGTCACTGTTCCAGAAGACGAGCGAGAGGACGTGCTTCGGCGAGAGCGATAGTAACCACTGCACGTCAGTGTGTAACTCGTTGCAGTTGGTACTATTTCACAGTCTCATCGAACTCGTCGCTCACGTCGAGAATCTCCGCCGCTACGTCTTTTACATGCTGTTGGTGAGAAGCAGACGTCTGAACGCTTTGGGCGGCATCGAGGTGGTAACGCATGTTTGAGTTGCTCATATTTGTCTTCGACATCGAGCCGCGTTACCCACGTTTCGAGACGGGGCACACTAAGACTTTCCTCGAAGAGTGTGTAGAGGTGGACTGCATGTTCGATCTGGTTGTTTGTGGCTGTAGCCGGCTTCCCTGGGTCTGTGCCCGCGAACAGGACGAACGACTGGATGGAGAAGGCGGTGCCGAAGCACTTCGGGCTGGGCATGACGAAACTGTCATCGAGATTGTTTTGCTCGAGGAAACACCTCTCATCGGCGAATTTCGTCGGAATCTTCATCGATGGGAAGCCACAGATTGGCGTACGCGATAGAAGCGGATGCTGATCTCGTGCGTATAGACGAGTCTGACTCGAGAACCCACCCACCAATCGGCACGGTTCCCGCCGCCGCTGACCGGAAGGGGTCAGTTACCGCTGGCCAATCAGTTCGTTACTAACCAGACGGCCGGTGACCGACCGATACGGTGTCGATACGTCTCCCGTTGCTTCCGTGGCCGGTCCGATGGCTCCCAGCGGGGCTCATCGCGGTGCTCATCTGTTACTGGTCGCTGGTCACCGCGCCGCCGGCTGTGGTACCGACACGGCCGTCGACGCTCACGACGAGTGGCTCTCTCCCCGCATCACATCAGCGCCACGCAACAGCATATGCGGCGTTGACAGTTGCGCTCGCGTACGCGATTGCGGATCGCACGCGCCCGCCCGCTCACAAGGCGCTACTCGTCTTCTCGATTGCAACGGGCTACGGCGCAGTGATGGAGTTCGGACAGGTGTTCCAGCCGGATCGAGTCGCCTCGCTCGTCGATATGGTCGCCAACACCATCGGTTCAGCCGTGGCGCTTTCGTGGTACCACCTCGAGCAGCGCGCGCAGTTTATCCCGGTTGGGCGCGAGAAGCGCGCGTAGTCCGGATCCACTCACCTCCCACCCCATTACTCTCGCTCGAGGTGACTCACGGGTCCGGTGACGGAGATGGTCTCGAACTCGAGGACGAGATCCTGCCCGACGCCGAGACGTTGGCCCTGATAGTACAGTCCGTCATCAGTCTCGAATGCCTGCGCCTCGAGGTGGACCTGCAGGTCTTCGTTGCGCGGGTGGTCGTGTTCGTGGAGTTGGCCGTCGTCGCTCTCGAGGATCACCAGTGCGGGCTCGCGGTCGACGTCCTCGACGACGGCAATCGTCTCTCCGCCGTCAGTCGCGGTTGGGCCTGCCTCGAGCGCGTCGCCGACGCTGGGGTTGACATCGGTGAGGTCGACCGTGACGGACGCTGTCGTCTCCTCGAGTGCGAGCGTTGGCTCGGTTCCCATCTCTGCAACGGAGCCGTTGATGGCGTACAGTCCGAGATCGAGTGTGAGGTCGTGGCCGAACTGGAGTGGCTCGCCACCGACTGCAATCGTATCGAGGTCCGCTACTGGCTCGCCTTCGATTTCGGCGCGAACCAGCGTCTCCGAGTGGATCGTTCGTACGTCCGTCACCGTTGCGTTCTGTCCACCGTCGACGGTCCCCTCGTCGCCCGACTCGAGGCGCTCGAGGACGTAGTCAGGCTGAGAGCCGATCTCGAGCGTGACGTGCTGGGTCTCGGTGTCGACGGCTGGCTCGTCGGTCGACTCCGGCCCGCCCATCGCGACGATGGCGACGCCGGCGACGGCGACTGCGAGGATGAGCAAGACGACGAGCGCATCGATCACGTTCACGACGCCAAAGAGGTTCCCGTTGTCGTCGATCAGGTCCATAGATTCCTCCCTCGAGTCTGCATCGTGCGATCACTGGTCGCGGTCGGTGTCCTGTTGTCGTCTCTCCGGCAGTCCGGTCGTTGTATTCCGACACTCCATTCGGTGAACGCCGTCGACGGCGTGTGGGTCCGTCGACGGTTCGTTTCACTCGGGCACCCGTTCATACCTCACTGTATAGGGTTGGAATATATAATGCCCGGTGATCGCTGCAGTCGGTGAGTGACAGGGAGTCACTGTCGGGGCGGTACTGCAGGCTCGGTGCCAGCACTACGGTTAGCAACGCATCGAGGTGTTCATTCGAACGCCGCTGTCTCCGAGTGTAATCTCCGTGTGCGCGGGGCACTCTCCGGACGCGGTGATCGATGTCGTACTCTGCAACGAACCGGATTCGACTGTCGTCTCGTACGTTCCCGACTCGCCAGCGACGACCTCGAGGACGCTCTCACCGGGAATATCGTTTGTCTCCTCGAGTGCGGTATCGCTCTCCGAGTCGATTCGAACCGAGACCGACCGGGCCTCGGAGTCGGTGTTCGTAATCGAGAGCATCGGGTCCTCGAGGCCCTCCTCCTCGAGCGCATCGACCGAAACGGTCGCGATCTCCTCGAGTGGACTGTCATCTGGGAGGGTCCACGCCTCGTCGTCGCCGTCCTCGTCGTTGCTCCCCTCATCACTCCCATCGCTCTCCTCGCCGGCTGCTACTGATTCAGCCACCGTTTCGTTCCCGCATGCAGCAGCGTCGTCGTCGGACTCACCGGCCGCGACAGTACTGTACAGTCGCTCGAGAACGCCGAGGCCGAACAGTCCGCCGAAGGCGACGAGTGTGCGTCGTGTCAATTGCATAGTACCCATCACGCGTGCCTGTCTAAAACCGCTTTTTCAGGCTCGAGAGACCGTCTCAAAAACGAACTGGTCGAACCAAGAGACAGACACCTGTTCACGGTGAGTCAAATCCACTCGAGTCGGCGTCGCAGTCGTAAGTCGGTGCTAGAGACTGTTTCAGACAGGGAGGCGTCCGCGAGCGGACTGCGAGGCGAACACAACGCGTTTCCAGTGAAAACTCCAAGAGGGAGTGGCGGGACACTGTGACACGTCAGCCGACAATCAGCGCCTATCACAGCGAAATAGGGTGTTTGCTCGCTCAACGATTCCAGTCGTTTATCCATGAATAGAATGACACGACGGTCGCCGCTGAGACCACAACTATGACAGAAAGCCACTACAGACGGTATCGCCAGGCGATTACACTGGCTGTCGCAATTGGACTGCTTGGAATGGCACTCGCCACTGGGGCAGTGATTGCACAGGAAGAACCCGATGGGATGGAAGCCGACAACACCTCTCTCGCGCAGTCAAGTGACACGATAACTGAGAACGTGACGGTCGAGGAGAGCGAACAGTCGGTTGTCGAAGACGAACAGACTGTCGAAGCGACAGAGACGGTCACTGACTCGGATGCTGGAGTCCTCTTTGACAGCGATGGATTCTTCGGCGGTTCACTTTTCAGTGAGGACGCTGCCGATGACTTCCTGACCGGATCACTGTTCGAGTAGGACAGTCCCCTCGACTGACGGCGTGACACTGTCGTCGGTCCTGTCCTCCGTAACTCGAGTGAGTACACGCCGAGTCAGGACTCCTGACACTCGTAGGTTCGATGGCGTTCCCACTCACCGGTCACAGACACTGCACCGATAAAAACAAAGGAAAACGCCGATTAGTCGTCGTTAGACTGCAGCCCAGACGTTCGTCGAGGCGACCGCACTGTACTGGATGTTTTCGTTCTCCTGCATCGTCACCTGTGCGGAGTCAGCGCTGCCGCCATCATCAGCAAGGGCGATGGCAGCCTGCTGTTCGTTGATGTTCTCTTGGGCAACGAACTGGATCTGCTGGATCTGTGCGCTTGCTTCCTGTTCGACGTCGTTGGTCTGGTTCGCATCAGCGTCGAACGCGACTCCTGGGGCACCGTCCATGGCGTCACCGCCGAGCATCACACTCGTCGTGTCCGAGGTGATGACGCTGTCGTGTGCGTAGGCGGGGCCGGCGTAGACGTTCAGCGCGTCAGCGTAGCCGACCTGGCTGTTGACGTTGGTCTGGTGGGACCACTGGACCGCAGTGGCATCACTGCCGTTGGTTGCGAGTGCCATTGCGGAACTCTGGAGGTTGACGTTCATCTGCTCGACTTCCTGGGCCTGTGCAACCTCGGAGGTTGCTGACTGTGCCGAGCCGTCGTCTTTCTTGTGCTCTTTGTCTTTGTCGTCGTCCTTCTTATCGTCCGCGTGCTTGTCGTCGTGGTGCTTGTCGTCTGCGAGATTACCCATCGCCGTTGCGGCTTCATCCATCGCACCGTCATCGTCGATGCCGGCCGTGGCAACGCTCATGCCGGTCATCATCTCGAGGATGTTCGTGCTGTCGGCGGTGGCGATCTGGTCGTTGAAGTTGGTCTGGTCGGTCAGCTGAATCGCCGTTGCGGTGCTGTTGTCACCGACTGCGATGGCGACGGCGCTGTCCTGTTCGTTGTAGTTCGTCTGGTCGAGGGCTTGTTCCTGTGTGACCGTCGCATCAGCGGACTGATCGCTGAAGTCACCAGCGCCCTGGTAGACGTTCGTCGCGTTCGCTGCACCGTGTTGGAGGTTCTGGTTGGACTGCTGTGACTGCTGGAGTGCAATCGCGTCACTGCCGTTTTCTGCGAGTGCGAACGCGGTGCTCTGTTCGTTGTAGTTGAGCTGGCCGACGACCTGGCTCTGGGTTACAACGGTGTCAGCACTCTGGTCAGCGTCGATGTCTGCTTTGTCGCCTTTCTTGTCGGCGATGCCCCAGCCATCGAACTGCTGGCCGTTGCCGTTACCGATGACGACGTTGACGGTGCCAACGTCCTCGAATGCAGTCTCCTGAATTTGGACGTTCTGTGCGGCCGCGTCAGCAAACTGTTCGTTGTCGTTGTACTGGTTTGCTTGCTGGATCGCGGTTGCTTCACCGCCGTCGATGGCAATCGACGTCGCGTTGTTCTGCTGGTTGATATTCACCTGCTCGACGTTCTGGTACTGGTTGACTTCCGAATCCGCTTCACCAGCCGCGTGTGCTTCGATGTACTCGTCTAAGGTCTGATCGCCGAGATCAGCACCAAAGACGAGATACAGTTCTTCACCGTTCTCGAGTGCGTGAACGCTTGCATCGTCGGAAACAGTTTCGCCCGCGGCCGCAGCCGGTGCACCGGCTGCGATCATCGATAGGGCGACTATACACGCCATAAGTACTGTCGTATACCGTGAACGTATCGTCGTTGTGTCGCTCATGAGTTGATTGATTCGTGCCGTGAGAGTCGTTTCTTTTTGCATCTCTCCGGCGTGAACCATCCTATCTCGATAACCACCTTTGTTATCGGTCAGTTGTCCTGTCGATGCAGCCGCCTACCGAACAGAAGGCAGTGGTTTACGGCCCGAAGGCAGTGGCTTCGCGCTGTATTCTTTGTTGCGAAACAATCCAGTAGCGGACTCCAACGTCCCAGATACCGCGCTTGGTGGGAACTGACCACACTCGAGTAGCCAACGAACTGAACTATTTCGGAGTCCAATCGACTCATTCCGTGTGAAAGCGTTCGCGCTGGTCGCAGCTACACAAGATTTCGCCTGAGAGTGTGTCACAGACTCTCGTTTTCTGAATGCTGTCTCCGGAAATGGACAGTGTGAGACGGGTACCAGTCGGTTCTCGAGGACGTGTGGGTGAGAATACACGATGGTAGGTCTGGCTTCAGTGAGACAATCGGAGTATTCGGCGTGAAACCGTGGTCCGGGTTCAAGTGTGATACCCTGCAGAGTAGCGACTGGGCAACGCGTCACAGCGACACGGCAGATAGTGGACTGTCACGATCTGCCACTCGTCGGAGAGGGAGCAGTTCCCAGCCGTGTGTGTGATGCGTGCCTAGACCAACGCAACTATGAAACGAACATTCGCGATCACACTGACGGTAGCGATGATTGGTAGCCTCATGTTCATGGGGTTTGCAGGAACCGCTGCGGCGCAAAACGTCGATCCTGATGACTTCGGTTTCGACATCGACTTCGGTGACCAAGACACTGGTGACGCAGCGGCTGAGACTAATGTCAACGTCGACCAGAACAACAATAACGCACAGATTGGCGTCTCTGAAGCGACTTCCGGTGACGCAATCGCTGTGAGTGATGGTGGCGCTGGCGGCGGCGCGGTTGCCACTGGTGACCACTACAAGAACGGTGCAGAACAGCTGGCTTCCCCTGCTGACGCTGGCAGCGCAACCGCTGGCTCGTTCGCGTTCTCTGAAGTGAACCAAGCACAGGATGTCGCCCAGCAGAACAACGCTGACGTGAGCAACGTCACCACGACGGCTGACACGAGCGCCGATCAGTCGGTCGACTCGGAAATCGGCGATGATGTCGACATTAGTATCGACTTCGGTGACTTCGACGACTAACTCACTCGAACCACGCACTAACTGACGAGAATTTCTTCATTTTCGGAGTGTCGTACTCTCATTGAATCAGCAGTACACTCGAGAAGTGCGCTAATACTCCCTCGAGAGAATCGAACAACTCACTCCTGTACAAGCGATTCAGCCCGCTGAATCACGGTTCTGATCGGAACCCCGGCCTCGGCTGCAACCGCCTTCGCGTCGTCGTACTCCGCACTCACGTCGTACACCGCGCCCTCGCTGTCACGCGCGATTTTCACAGTGACGTCGTACGTTCCGCCCTCGAGTGCCACTTCCACTGTCTCGAACTCCCGGTGTGCGATCCATCGATGCGTTGCACCGGCATCTCGCACACCTAGGGTGCCGGTCTCTTCCGCCAGTGCGCGCGCGACACGTTCCCGGTCCGCCGGCTTGCAGATGACTTTCACCAGATGACCCGGCCGCGATTTCTTCATCGTCGCTGGCACAATTGAGACGTCCCGCGCGCCCGCGTCCGCGAGCGTCTCCTGTAGTCCACCCAGGACCTCCGGCGTCGCGTCGTCGAGGTTCGTCTCGAGGACGGCAATATCGTCTTTCACCAAGCCACCGCGCGCGCCGTCGTCCCCGACGAGTACGCGCAAGACGTTCGGATGCGGGTCGAGATCGTAGCCACCGGCACCGTAGCCTGAGGCGTCGACCTCGAGCGTCGGGAGCACCTCGACACCGTCTGCGACGTGGCCGAGGATCGCTGCGCCCGTCGGCGTTAGGAGTTCGGCCTCGACGGGACCACCGCGCAGTGACCACTCCGCGCGCTCGGCAATCTCGAGGACGGCGGGCGTCGGGACGGGAAACTCGCCGTGGGCCATCGAGGCCGTGCCGCCACCGGTGGCAAGCGGGGTTGTCACGACGCGATCCGGCTCGAGGTCATGGAGTAAGCGCACCGTGCCGACGATGTCCGCGATGGCGTCGTCCGCGCCGACCTCGTGGAAGTGAATGTCCTCGAGGGCTTCGCCGTGGACGCTGGCTTCGGCCTCGCCGAGCAGTTCGAAGATCGCGAGCACGTCGCGCTCGACGGGCTCGGGTAGGGCCATCCCCTCGACGATTGCACAGACCTCGAGATAGCTGCGCTGTGGGCCGTGGCCTTCGGCGTGGACGTGGTCGTGTTCGTGGCTGTGGCCTTCGTCGTCTGTGTGTTCGTGGCTGTGGCCTTCGTCGTCTGTGTGTTCGTGGCTGTGGCCTTCGTCGTCTGTGTGTTCGTGGCTGTGCCCTTCGTCACCATGCGCGTGTGGGTGTTCGTGCGCCTGATCGTGTGGCTCGGCTCCGTCATCGTGTTCGCTGCCGTCATGACCCGACGTTGCGTCGCTCGAGTCCGAGAACACTACGTCGACGGTCGTGGCCGAAATACCGCACTTACTCGTCTCGTCGATCCGGTACTCGATCTCGAGGGCGTCAGTAACGGGCTCGAGGACGGCGGAATCAGCGCCGGCATCGAGGAGCGCGGCGAGCAACATATCGCCGCTTGCGCCCATTCGGCCATCGAATGCGAGGACGTGCATAGTTACGTGGCGGGTGGGCACAGCCAAAAACCCATCTGTGCGAGCACACAGTGTTCTCACAAATTTACCGAACGCCGTCACATCTATGTATCTACCACGTGAACTTACGTGTGGTAGCAACTAGCACAACAGAGGCTAGCAAAAAACCTATCCGATTACGAATCGGAGTGACACACATCGCCGTCCATCTCGAATCATGAATGAAGTTCAACTGGAGGTTGCGAAGGCATACCCGAATGACTCGGGTCGTGGTATCGCCCGACTCGACCCGGACACGCTGTTGCATTTAAAGCTGAGTCCGGGCGACATCATCGAAATTGAAGGTGCAGACACCACTGCTGCGAAGGTCTGGCGGGCTGACCGGCAGGACTGGAACACGGATACCGTCCGCATTGACGGCTTTACCCGCCAGAACGCAGACGTCGGTATCGGAGAGCGAGTGACCATCCGCAAGGCCGAAGCGACGAAAGCGGATTCGCTCACACTGGCACCGCCCGAAGAGGCGTCCGTTCAGTTCGGCTCTGATGCCGCTGGCATGGTCAAACGCCAGATTCTCAAGCGGCCGGTCGTTGGCCGCGACATCGTGCCCGTCATGAGCTCGACGAACCATCCGTTCATGCGCTCGCCGGGCCAGGCCATCCCGCTGATCGCCGTTGAAACCGAACCCGAAGGCGTCGTCCTCATCACCGAGGACACCGACGTCGAACTCCGCGAGGAGCCGATCTCTGGCTTCGAGAAGACCGGAGGCGGGATCACCTACGAGGACATCGGCGGCTTACAGAGCGAGATCCAGCGCGTGCGCGAGATGGTCGAGTTGCCGATGAAACACCCCCAGATCTTCAAGAAACTGGGGATCGAGCCGCCACAGGGCGTGCTCTTACACGGCCCGCCGGGCACCGGGAAGACGCTGCTCGCGAAGGCCGTCGCGAACGAAACCTCGGCGAGTTTCTTCTCTATCGCCGGGCCGGAGATCATCTCGAAGTACTACGGCGAGTCCGAACAACAGCTCAGGGAAATCTTCGAAGATGCGAGCGAGGAGTCACCGGCGATCATCTTCATCGACGAACTCGACTCCATCGCGCCCAAACGCGAGGACGTCACCGGCGAAGTCGAACGTCGCGTCGTCGCCCAGTTGCTGACGATGATGGACGGCCTCGAGGCCAGAGGCCAGGTCATCGTCATCGCGGCGACGAACCGTGTCGACAGCGTCGATCCCGCACTGCGTCGCCCGGGCCGATTCGACCGTGAGATCGAAATCGGCGTGCCGGACGAGGTTGGCCGTGAGGAGATCCTGCAGATTCACACGCGCGGGATGCCACTCAGCGACGACGTTGCACTCTCGCATCTCGCTGATGAGACCCACGGCTTCGTCGGTGCGGACATCGAGTCCCTGACCAAGGAAGCCGCGATGAAGGCGCTGCGACGATACTTACCGGAGATCGACCTCGACGAGGAGGACATCCCGCCGAGCCTGATCGACCGGATGATCGTCAAGCGCGAGGACTTCAGCGGCGCGTTGAACGAGGTCGAACCCTCCGCGATGCGGGAAGTGCTCGTCGAGTTGCCCAAAATCTCGTGGGACGACGTCGGCGGGCTTCAGGATGCCAAAGATCAGGTCCAGGAGTCCGTCGAGTGGCCGCTGAACAGTCCCGAGCGGTTCAGTCGGCTGGGCATTGACCCACCGGCGGGCGTCTTGCTCTACGGCCCACCGGGCACCGGGAAGACGCTCATGGCGAAAGCGGTCGCCAACGAGACCAACGCGAACTTCATCTCGGTTCGCGGGCCACAGCTGCTCAGCAAGTGGGTCGGTGAATCGGAGAAAGCCATCCGACAGACCTTCCGCAAGGCGCGGCAGGTCTCGCCAACGGTGATCTTCTTTGACGAACTCGACGCACTCGCACCCGGCCGCGGCGGCGGCGAAAGCGGTTCGAACGTCTCCGAACGCGTTGTCAACCAGTTGCTGACGGAACTCGATGGCCTCGAGGAGATGGGCAATGTGATGGTCATCGGCGCGACCAACCGCCCGGACATGATCGACCCCGCACTGCTGCGCTCGGGTCGATTCGACCGGCTCGTCATGATCGGCGAACCCGATATCGACGGCCGCGAGCGGATCCTCGATATCCACACGGAGGATATGCCACTGGCCGCAGACGTCACGCTGCGTGAAATCGCCGAGATCACCGACGGCTACGTCGGCAGCGACCTCGAGTCGATCACGCGTGAGGCGGCAATCGAAGCCCTTCGTGAGGACGACACGGCGGATATCGTCGAGATGCGTCACTTCCGCCAGGCGATGGAGAACGTCCGACCGACGATCACCGACGACATTATGGACTACTACGACCGCATCGAAGAGGAGTTCCAGGGCGGGACGAGCGGGCCGGATCCGACGGGCCGACGCGGCAGTCGCATCGGCTTCCAGTAACACCCCCGCCGCTAGTTTCGGTGGACTCGATCCGAGTCTGTTTTCGCTGGTGTTCGGAATCGACGAGGGGAGGCCATTCTTGGTCGTCGGTTACTGCTCTTATCCGTGGTAAGCAGTGCTTACTGGCTGTGAAACTGTTTGCTATCCGTTCGATTTGCGAGGAAGCGGTCTTCGTGTGGCGTGTTCGCACGCGATGGGCACCAACAGGAGATTCCGGCACGAACCAGTACAGATTCGTCTGAATCGAGCACAATCGTCAAAAGCGTCGCATCGATATATGTGGGTACAGACGCTACTATGGCCATGCACAGGTGGTTCGATGTCAGACTCGTCGCCAACCCGTGATCGTCGATCCGGCTCCGTCCGGGAGTCGGTCGAAACAGGCACGCGAGGGGGACAAAAGCGACTCCTCGAGCGGACGGTCCCGGGAATTGCAGCGTCGATTCGAAAAGCGGGATTTTGGTCGGCAATTTTCCTGCCGATCTGTTATACGCCGATGTTGCTCTATGGGCTTTCAGCCACGTTTCACACGGTGTTATTCGTGTGTCTGCTCGGGATAAATCTGGTTGCGCTGTACGTTGGCCACGAGTATCGACGGTAAGAGTTACAAAAAGGGAATCGGAGACGAATCAGCCACCTATTCTTGATGGAGTACACTGACCGACTCGAGTCGTCGTGTTATAGCGCTGGTCGCGCGCGGATTTCCTGGACTTCTTCGGTCTGTTTGAACTGCTCGAGAAGGGGCTTGATGTCGTCGAAGCCCTCATCGAGGACGATATCGCCGCTTCGAAGGTCGTAGTCAACGATGTCGTAGTCAGCGAGTCGTGGCAGGTGGTTGTGAACGAGTGAGACGTAGACGCGCTGTCTGGTCTCTTTGTTGATGTCAGTGGCCTGCTGGTCGTACTCCCAGGCGGTGATCTGCGTAATGAGGTTCTCGATGTTGCCTTCCTGCGTCTCAGCAAGGAGGTACAGCAGGTATCGACGTTTCGATTCCGATAACAGGGAGCAGGCTGCCTCCATTCGAGTGGCGCTCGTCGTCATAGAAGACTCAACGGCACCTGTGGTAATACACCTGCTGCCAATACAGATAGGATTGGAAACCCGGAGAGTCAGTTTCGCTCATACCCGTTCGCGGCCGAATCGCCCGACTGCAACCAGACGGTTGTCACACGTTACCACCTTCAACCAGTCACTGTTGTGGCGGTGACTCGGACCGGTCGTCGGTATTCCGGGATGTATCGCCGTATAGGTGGCATGCGACAGGTTGGTTTGGTACTACATGCCCCTCGTTCGTCTCTGGAACACGGTGTTCTGGATTAGTGGTTTCACACACAGTTTCGTACTCACTGCGAAGTCGTTCTGCTGCCCGATCCCAGTCTTTCGTTGCCAGCGCCTCGAGTGCGTCACGTACACGCTTGTCGTGTGGCGCGGAAAGCGGTTGGTCGAGCAATCGTTCCTCGAGTGCAGCGACGAAGCCCGAAACCTCGCTCGCAGGAAGCGCGCCGTCTTCGAACGTAAACTGGTCGTCGCCGACGCTCTCGAGGGAGATGTCTTCGGTTTCGATCCGTTCGCGCAGGTCCATGATGGCGCGGAACTCGGACTGGTCGATCTCGACGTCTGCGGGTGGAATCACCTGCGGACAGCGGGTTCGGAACCGACAGCCACTCGGCGGGTTTCGCGGCGAGGGTACGTCACCCGAAATCGTCTGGCGATCACGCTCTCGCTCATCAGTCGATGCCCGTGGGACACTCTCGAGTAAGGCCTGCGTGTAGGGATGTTTTGGAGACTCGAAGATGTCTTTGGCGGGGCCAATCTCGACGATTTCGCCGAGATACATCACGGCAACGCGATCACAGACGTGGCGAATCACGGAGAGATCGTGACTGATCAGCAGGTAGGTGAGATCGAATTCATCTTGCAGGTCATTGAGCAGGTTTAGCACCTGTGCCTGCACCGAAACGTCGAGTGCCGAGGTTGGCTCGTCCAAGACGAGAAACTCCGGCTCGAGCGCGAGCGCCCTGGCAATGCCGATACGCTGGCGCTGCCCGCCGGAGAACTCGTGTGGATAGCGGTCGAGTTGGTCGGCCGAGAGACCGACGCGCTCGAGTAGGTCACGAACGCGCTCGCGGCGTTCGTCCTCGGTTCCCACGTTGTGTACGTCGAGTGGTTGTTGGACGGTGTCGCCAATCGTCATCCGCGGGTCGAGACTCGAGAAGGGGTCCTGAAAGACGACCTGAGCAGTCGTTCGGAACTCGGTAAGTTCCGACCCGGAGAGGTCGTACACGTTCTGTCCGTCGAAGTCGACGCGGCCGCCGGTGGGCTCTTGCAGTCGCAAGAGCGTTTCACCGGTCGTCGACTTCCCGCAGCCGGATTCGCCGACCAGCCCGAGCGTCTCGCCTTCGTAGATATCGAAACTGACGCCATCGACCGCACGGACGGCAACCGGGTCATCGCCCAGGAGTCGGTCGAGTAGCGAATCGTTCGCCCAGAAGTACTTCTCGAGGTTGTCGACGCGCAAGAGCGGGTCGTCGTGGTCGCCAGTGGCGGTCTGTGACTCGGTACTGCGTCCGTCAGCGTCGGGTGTGTCCGTACTCATCGTTGCTCACCGCCAGGGTTGTCGACTGCCTGCTGTGACCGGTCCTCGAGTGAGTCTGCGTCGGGATCTGTCGCATCCGGTTCGTTGTGTTTCTCTCCGGCTGGTCGCTCAGTCTCGCCAAAGTAGTCTTCAGGCAGTGCGCGTGCCTCGCTGTAGTCGGTCGCCGCGAGCACACAGCGAGCAGTATGGCTCTCGCTGCCGTCTGCATCGTACTCCGGTGGGTGCTCGAGACACTCCTCCATGGCCTTCGGGCAGCGATCAGCGAACTGACACCGTGGCTCCATCTCCGCGTCGATCAGGCTCGGGACGTTCCCCGGAATCGGCTGGAGACGGCCGCCTGCATCGTCTCGCGGCTCCGCCGCTTGACTGTCCGCAGCGGATCGCGCCGCGCCACCCTCGAGGTCGGGTATCGAGCCGAGCAGTCCCTCGGTGTAGGGATGGACCTGGTCGTCGAAGATATCCGAGAGCGTGCCGCGTTCGACGATTTCACCGGCGTACATCACGCCGACGCGGTCACACATCCGGGCGATGACGCCGAGGTTGTGCGTGATCAACAGGATGGTCATGCCGGTTTCTTCTTGCAGGTCATCGAGTAAGTCGAGTACCTGCGCCTGAATCGTCACGTCGAGTGCGGTCGTCGGTTCGTCGGCGATCAGGATGTCCGGTTCGCCCGCGAGCGCCTGTGCAATCATCGCCCGCTGGAGCATTCCGCCGGAGTACTCGTGTGGGTACTCCTCGGCCCGTTCAACGGGGTCGGGAATGCCGACCAACTCGAGCAACTCGATTGCGCGTTCGCGACTCTCTTTGGAGACGTAGCGCTGAGACGGCAACACCGTTGAGAGCAGGTAGTTGGTGAGCGAGTAGTCGTCGGTGCGTGCGCGTGTCGAGCGCGGCCGCGCGCTGGCACGGCGTTGGACTTCGACGGCTTCGGCGAGTTGCTCGCCGACCGTCAACGTCGAGTTGAAACTGCTTTCGGGGTCCTGAAAGATCATACTGAAGGAGGTCCCCCGCAGCGAGCGTCTGGCCTCGTCGGGGATGCGACGCAGGTCGACGAACTCGCCGTCGACTGCCTCAGGGTGGTCGTCTGCGACCGCCTCAGCGAAATCGGCGTTGCGGTACTCGACTGACCCAGCGGTGATCTCGCCTGGCGGCTCGATCAGGTCCATCACCGAGCGCGCCGTGACACTCTTCCCGCTGCCACTCTCGCCGACGATTCCGAAGACCTCGCCGCGGTCGATCTCGAGGTCGAAATCCGAGACCGCGTTGATCTGTCCATCTCCCGTGAAATAGCGCGTCGAAAGGTCGCGTACTCGTAGTATTGTCTCTGTCATCGTCCTTCACCCTCGATGTTCGGATCCAGTGCGTCACGGAGCCAGTCTCCCAGCAGGTTGACGCTGATTACAGCCAGTACGATACCAATCCCTGGCACCATCGACACCCAGGGTCGCTGCCGGAGTACGTCCTGTCCGCGCTCGATCTCGTAGCCCCACGACAGTGTCGTCCCCGAGAAGCCGAGATACGCAAGCGACGCCTCGAGCAGGATGATGGTCGCGACCTGGATCGATGCGAGGACGATGATCGGCGTGAGACTGTTCGGGAGGACGTGGCGCAACAAGATGGTCCGATGGCTCGTGCCGAAGCTGCGGGCGGCTTTGACGTACTCTTCGTTGCGAATCGACAGTGCTTCGCCGCGGGCGACCCGCGCGAACCACACCCAGGTGACAAGCGCAACGACGATGATGACGTTGCCCGGGACCGGAGTCGAGGCGGGCATCCCCTCCGCAAAGCCAGCCATGACGATGGGGTCCGGTATCTGTACCGGCGTCGTATCGAAGACGCCGATGAGCGCCAACGCGAGCACGAGCGCCGGGAACGCAAGCATCGTGTCCGCAACACGCATCAGACCGTCATCGACGCGGCCGCCGTAGTAGCCGGCGATCAAACCGACTGGAACGCCGACGGCCAACGCCAGCCCAGTGCCAATCAGGCCAACAAGCAACGAGACGCGAGCGCCATAGAGGAATCTCGAGAAGACGTCTTGCCCGACGTTGTTCGTCCCGAGGATATGGTCAGTGCTCGAGGTGACGGTAATTTCGCCGAATTCACCGTCAACAGCGACATCTGTGGTGTACTCCTGACCAAGTGGCGGATACTCTGCGCCCTGTTCGTCGAAGTAGCCCGTACGGGTTGGGTCGTGTGTCGCGAGTACGGGAGCGAAAAGCGACATAATGAGGATGACAACCAGTAAGAACAGTCCGATCTTGGGGAGGAGACTCTCCGAGAACGTCCGTGTCAGATTCGATTTGAGCCGGTCCGAAATCATTCGTCTCTCACCTGTGGGTTGAGATAGGCATACAGTCCGTCGACGACGATGTTGATCGTCACGAATCCAATGGCGATGAACACGATAATTCCCTGCATGAGCGGCCAGTCACGCGTGCCGAGCGCGTCGATCAGGCGCAATCCAAGACCGGGCCAGTTAAACACCGTTTCGGTGATCACGGCACCACCGATCAGTGTCCCCATCTGGAGACCGAGGACGGTAATAATGGGGATCATCGTGTTTCTGAGGACGTGTTTATATCGAACGAGCACGCCTGGCAGGCCTTTCGCTTTGCTCGCGGTGACGTACGGTTTCCCGAGTTCATCAACCATGCCACTCCGTGTCAGGCGTGTGATAAGCGCCGTAAAGTACGTTCCGAGCGTGATCGCAGGCAACGTGATGTAGTGCACCCAGGTAAACAGATCACCCGGTGAGCCGGTCTGGAACAGCGTCATCACCGCCGGCCCGAAGCCGACTGGCCGCCGTCCCGTCGGAAACAGCCCTGCCCAGACGCCAAGCAACAAGATCAGCATGAGTCCGAGCCAGAAGTTCGGTGTCGAGATGCCAAGCAACGAGAACATTGTCGCACCGTAATCTGCAGGCTCGTTCCGACGCGTCGCTGAAATAACGCCCAGCGGAATCGAAATGACGATAGCGACTATCGTCGCCGCAACAGCCAGTTCAATCGTTGCCGGAATCCGCTCGATGACCATCACTTCGACTTCTCTGTGCGAAATCCAGGAGTACCCGAAATCGCCAACGAGAATTCCCTGCAGGTAGTCGAAATACTGGACGTATATCGGCTCGTTCAATCCTTCCTGTTCGCGAACGTGCTCGATGAGTTCCCGTGTTGCACCCTCCCCGAGCATCAGGGTTGCCGGATCGCCGGGCGACACCGCCCGGAGCCCGAACATAATCGTAATTACTCCCCAAATGACGAATACACCCTGTAGTATCCGCCGAACGAGGAATTTCCCCATTGTCATGTGAATCTAACACCCATCGGTCGTCTATCCCGTGAAAATCAAACGGACGATACTGACGCTTTCGCTTTGACCGACTTACGTCTCCATATCCCAGATGTAGATTGTCTCGTCTTCGCGTGGCTCCCACTGAATGTCATCTCGCACGCCGTAGATACTCTCCTGGGTATGCAAGAAGAGGAATGGCGCTTTCTCGTGGGCCAGTGCATTGACCTCCTCGAGTTGCTCACGTCGCTCATCCGGATCTTCGATCTGTTGGCTGTCGAGGATGGCGTCGCTGAGTTCCTCGTCGTCGAACGTTCGGGCTTCGTTGTCCGGAATCGTAAAGAAGCCCTGCACGCCGTAGTCGGTGTCACCAGTGATGGTCCCCCACCCGATCAGATAGAACGGAATCTCGATTGTGTCGGGGTCGACACCGGCGGAGTTCGCATCGGAGACGACACCGAAATCGACGACGTTTGCACTGCAGTTGACGTTGTCGAGTTGGTCGATCTGATCTGCGACCGTTTCGCCGACCTCGGCGTCGTTGAGGTATCGGCCCTGTGGCACAGTTAGTTCGATTTCGACGTCACCGTAACCGCTGTCTTCGACCAGGCTCTCGGCCATGCCGATGTCCTGTTCGTAGGGCTCGATCTCGTCGTTGAAGCCGTTGATACCTGGTGCAACTGGCTGGCCGCGCGCTTCGCCGAAACCACTGAGAATCGTATCGACGATTCCCTCGTTGTCGACGGCGTAGTTCATCGCCTGGCGGAACTCCTGGCTGTCGAACGGTTCGACCGTGTTCTTCATCGGACAGAAGATGTTCCGGAAGCTCGTCACCTGCCGAATTTCGACGTCGTCTGCGCTCTGAATCGTCCCGGCATCCGTCGGCTGGATGTTCATCGTTAGATCCGTCTCGCCCGTCTCGAGAGCGTTCACTCGGCCGCTTGCCTCGCCGTCGGCGTTGAACGTGACCGTCTCGAACGGCGGTTCGTCGCCCCAGTAGTCATCGAACGCCTCGAGGACGATTTCTTCGCCCGAAGTGAAATCAACGACCTCGTACGGGCCGGTGCCGTTGAAGTCCTCGGCGTCGGCCCCGGAGACGGCCTCGTTTTCGGCGTCGTGATTGTCGATTGCCCACTGCATGTTCATCGCGCGGGCGTAGTTGCCGAACTCGAACTCTGCAAGCCCCGGCGCAGCGCCGTAGTGAACCTCGAGTGTTGTGTCGTCGAGCGGTTCTGCGCCCTCGATTGAGCCGAGACCGAACGCGCCGATATCACTGACGACGCCGATATCGGGGTCGACAGTGCGGTCAATCGTCCAAGCGATGTCTTCGGCGGTCAGGTCGTCGCCGTTGTGGAAGACGACGTCGTTACGAATCGAGAGTTCGGTTGCGCCTTCGCCCTCGAGAATTTCCCAGTCTTCGACGATACGTGGGAAGATCCCTTCGCCGGGTTCGAAGTCAAAGAGCGGTTCGTAGATGTGGTCATAGACGTCGAAGTAGTCCCCAGTAATGTGATCGAGCGGGTCGATTGTGTCGGGGAACTGCGACAGCGTAATCGTCAGTTCGTCGTCGTCCCTGTCGACGCCGTTGCCGTTTCCGTTCCCGTTTCCATTCCCGTTGCCGTTCCCATCGTCGTCCCCTATGCAGCCTGCGATGGCTCCCATCCCAGCGGTGAGTCCAGTTGCACCGGTAAGCTTTAATAAGGTTCGGCGGTCGAGTTGGTGGTTTCTAGCACCCTTCATACCAAGTGTACAATGACACAGCTTTTGTATAAATGTTAGTGCTATTGAAAAGGGAAGACAGGGTATATTTTATATATTTTAACCATTGAAGGAATGTGGTGCGGTTCGCGGTATGTGAGTCCAGGCACAAGTTTAAGTGGACCACACCCCGTAGTCGATGTATGGCCGCTCACGGCCGGTCCGCACTGCGGGACCTGTTCGACGAGTCGCCGACGCCGCATATCGCCCATCCCCCGCGGACCCATCATCGTGACTTCTATGTCGCTACCGATGGGTCCTTCCGGAAAACGGGCGGCGGATTAGGCGCCGTCATTGAAACACGCGACGGCACCCGTGTCGCACGCATTGCAACCACGGATACGCCGCCGGACAACAACGTCGCCGAGTATCGGGCGCTTCACCTCGGACTCGACGTTCTCGCCGCGCGTGCGCCACGCGATGCCCGCGTTGGTGTTCTCGTCGACCACGACTCCCTCGCAAGCAACGTCAACAACGCCGTCCTCGCGACGACCCACCCCGACCGGAAAGCGCCGCAACCGCTTTCGGTCCCCCGGGAAACCCGCTATCACTGGCGTGGCATCGAAGCCCGCCTCAACGGGTTCGACGAAGTCCGAGCGGCGCGTATCAATAGCGATCAAAACCCTGCTCACCCGCTTGCCAACACACCGGACCGGTATCGCCACGTCAATCACGAACCCGACCGCTGTGTCCTGCCCGACCCACTCGAGTCGAGCACACAGGCCACCGAGTTCCCGCCACCCTCGCGCGCTGATCGAAACGGCAACGGCGGTGGGAGCGGTCGGGCATCCGATTAATCGGTTGCTACCAGTCGTCCGACCGCCACTCCCGCGGTCGAACCGCCACCGTTATTCTCCACCCACAGCAAGTCATCGGCGATGAGCCTTCGCGTCGCCGTCGCCGCCCCCTTCATCCAAAACGGGACCACACGCCTCGAGGAGGGTGAGTTCGTCGTTGCGCTCTCGCTAGATCGCAACTGGTTCTCGCCCGATCAAGCCAAGCGGTTGATCGACGTGGCAACCCAGGACGGCTTGCTCGAGCACGACGGAAACGACCTCGTGGCGACGTTCGAGACGAGCGAGGTGACGATTCCAGAGGAGTTTGTCCCCGACGATGACATGCTCACAGAGCGCTCGGCGTTCGAACGCGTTCTCGACCAACTCGTCGCCGCCGGTGTCGAAAAACACGAAGCCGTCGGCGCGGTCAACGCCCTCCAGAACGAACTTGGGATCACCATCGAAGCCGCCGCAGTCGTCTACGCGCGTCGGGAAGGACTCGAGGTGGACGACATCGCACCCGTCGCCCGCGCAACGATCACAGACACAGAAGCCGAAGAGAGTTAGTCGTACCCCGCCCGACGATCAGTATGGTCGAAGAGCGCATCACCGATGGGACGCGCATCGCGCAACTACTGTCGTCCGAACTCGACGGCCGTGAGGACGGCGGCCTCGAGTCGATTGCGGTTACGAACGCCGACCGGGATGTGGAACCGACGGCAGAGGGTGCTCGCGCGTACGATGTCGAGTATCTAGACGCCGACGCCACAGACGACAGCAATGCAGACGGCGACGCTGACGATGACGAAGCCGACAGCACCCGCCTCGCTCGTGTCTACATCCACGAGGACCGCGCCCGCCTCGAGTTCGAGGTCGGACAAGAGGTCGCCGCGACAGCCGCCGAGGACCTCGACCTTCGCGTCCGCCCGAAAGCGAGCCAACCGCCCCGAACGCTGGTCTTTCTCGAGTACGGCGCGGCGGCCAAACGGGGCACGGACGTAGTCCAAGCGGTGTGTCAGTCGTTGGCGACGGATTGATACAGACCGTGACGAATGGAGGCATATGACAGGTGCGTACGCGTTTCTCGAAGAAATTGGACTCGCGGACGATCAGCTATCGTTCGCCGAGAGTCGGCGCGCGGATCGGGCCGCCGACTGGGGGGCCGAACAGCGCGGTCGCGAGGTGCTGCCGGACGTGGTCGTCTGGCCCGAGAGCACCGACGATGTTGCAGCCGTCCTTTCGGCGGCGACCGACCACGACGTGCCCGTGACGCCCTACGCCGCGGGAACCGGCCTCGAGGGCAACGCCGTGCCGGCCCACGGCGGCATCAGTCTGGATCTGACCCGCATGGACGCCATCGTCGACTACCGGCCTGATGACTTCCAGATCGACGTGGGGCCGGGACTCATCGGCAGCACAGTCGACGAGCACGTCGCCCGCGATGGCCTTTTCTTCCCACCGCTGCCCTCCTCGGGCGACATTTCAACAGTTGGCGGAATGATCGCAACCGACGCGAGCGGCATGCAGACCGTCCGCTACGGAGAAGTGTCGGACTGGGTGCTCGGCCTCGAGGCCGTCCTCGCCGACGGCACCGTCGTCCAGACCGGCTCGCGCGCGATCAAATCCTCGAGTGGCTACAACCTGACGGACCTCATCGTCGGCAGCGAGGGGACACTCGCCGTCGTCACCGAGGCGACGCTCGAACTCGCGGGCCGACCACAGCAGATCCACGGCGGGCGCGCCATCTTCGAGACGCTCGAGGACGCCACTGAGGCCATCTTCGACGCCGTCCGCACGGAGATTGCCGTCGCCCGAATCGAACTACTGGACGAACTCAGCGTCCGGATGACCAACGACTACCTCGATACCGGCCTGCCCGACGCGCCGATGGTCTTTCTCGAGTTTCACGCAAACCACGGGATCGAGGAAGAAATCGACCTCTGCCGGACGATCTTCGAGGACCACGGCGTCCTCGAGTTCGAGGTCAGCGCCACTGACAGCGAGATGGACGACCTCTGGGAGGCCCGCCGCGAAATTGCATTCGCGGTCAAACACTACGACGACGACCTCGAGGTGCTCCATCCCGGCGACGTGACGGTCCCGATCAGCGCCTACCCGGAGATGGTCGCCGAAACCAAGCGGATTTCGGCCGAGTACGACCTGTTGACCACCTGCTACGGCCACGCGGGCGATGGCAACCTCCACCACAACGTGCTGGTCGATTTCGACGATCCAGAAATGGTCGAACGCGGCGAGGAAGCCTACCGCCGAACCGTCGAGACGGCCATCGAACTCGGCGGCACCGTCACCGGCGAACACGGCATTGGTGAAGGGAAACAGCAGTTCCTCGAGGCCGAACACGGCGCGGGCGCAGTCGAGATGATGCGCCGGATCAAACGCGCGCTCGATCCGACGGATACGCTCAATCCGGGGAAGATTTTCCCGGAGACGGCCGACGGCGAGCGGGTTCGGGCGGAGACGTCGGCGCTCGAGTCAGCCGACACCGGGGAGTCCACCCAGCCTGACGGCTCCGGCGAGTGAGACGCGACCCGGGTATTATACCTTCATTTGATGTCACTCGCATATGGCGCTCGTGAGGGGCGACTCCGGCATCCGCGCGGCGACTCGAGCGTACGGCTCGCAGATCCATCCGGTCTTTATGACGCCGCCGCTTGCCGCGTCGCTGTTCGGGGCGGTGCTCGCTGAACGCGTTTCGCTCGCGCTCGCCGTAATTCACGTCGCGGCGATGTTCGCGGCGGTGTATACGGCCCACGTCAAAGACGGCTACGTCGATTTTCATATCCGCGGTGAGGACGACGATCACCCGCTGACCGCACGGGGCTGTCGCGTTGGACTCGCGGCCTCGACGGCGGCGTTTGCGCTGTGTTGTGTCCTGTTGTTCGTCTTCGTCAACTGGGTCGCCGTTGCACTGACCGTCCCGACGTGGCTGATCGCCTACCATCACGCACCCCAACTCGATACCAACCCGATCACGACCACGACGGGCTACCCACTCGGTATTTCGCTTTCGCTGCTTGGCGGGTTCTACGTGCAAGCAGGGACGATCACGGCCGTTCCGTTCGCCTTTGCGCTCGTCTTTCTCGTCTTGCTCTCGGGGATCAAGGTGATCGACGACGCACAGGACTACGACTACGACCGTTCGATCCAGAAACGGACCGTCGCCGTCGTCGTCGGCGAGCACCGCGCCCGCGACGTTGCCTACGGGCTGATGGGGCTTGCACTCGTGCTCGTCGTCACGCTCGCGGCTGTCCAACTCTTTCCGCCGACGGCCGTCCTCGCCGCAGTCGCGTTCGCTGCCGTCGCCGCCATCGCTCGTCGTGCGTCTCCGACGATTGCGACGATGTTACTCATCCGCGGCTCGTACGTCTTCCTCGCCGTCCTCGTCGCCGCCGTTTGGTTCGAACCGCTGGTGTGGCTGACAGCGTCGTGACTCCCCGGTTGTAGAGCGCCCGGGCCGCGCGGCCAGGGCGAGAGTGGTTATGAAGAAGCGCAACTCGACGGAACACGTATTCGAGGATAACGGTCACGCCAAAACGAATTGGTACTGTTGGACAACAGGTTCGCCAGTCGCTAGCTGCGTCCTCCGGGAGCGCCTTATTCGGCGGTGTCGTCGAACTCGACCCACGCACCCGCGTCGTCGCCGTACGCCCGCTCGCTCTCGTCGCCAGCGTCGAACAGACTCTCGAGGACACCTGTCGAAAGCGATTCCTCGGGTGAAAAGGCCGCTGAGGTGAGATACGACTCGAGGCTGTGGCGGAACTGCCGAACCGCGGGATCATCGCGGGAGAGATCCAGCGTACAGATGGCGAGTTTCCCGTCGCCGACGGCGGTTTCGGCGTAGACGCCGAGTTTGTGATTGCGATAGATCGTATCGATAATCTGTATCGCCGGCTCGAACTCGGCGGGCGCGTCGTCGAGGATCATCGGCCGCGAATGTCGCAGCAGTGGCCACCACTGCCAGTCGGTGTGACCCGCAGTTGGGAACGCATCGAACAGCGGGTGATCCGGATCTGTCGTCATCCCCAGCGTGCCGGGTTTGCCGTTTCGCTTGAACACCTCGTAGTTCCAGAAGTCGGGCTGGAACGCGCCCTCGAGCGAGTACCGAAGCGCGCTCGGTTCGGGCAGCAAGAGGACTGTCTCGCCGTCTGCTAGCCGAGTCCGTATGTCCTCGTCGAACCGTCGGGCGACCTCGATTTCCGCAGCGCCCTCGGCGGACTCGAGTGCGTCCGGATAGACCCAGAGCGGATAGGAGGTCGTGCGCTCGACCGCGGAGCCGTCCGCCTCGTCGGTTCCCGAAACTGTGAGCGTCACCTCGAGTTCGGCGGGTGCGTCGACATCGGTGAGCGGTGCGTCGATAGTGCCAAGCGGCGTAAGTGCGCCCTGCTCGAGGTCGTCGCACTCGAGTGTGCCAGTCGCGATGTCGGTTTCGTCGGGTGCGGTGATCGACCACGTTGCCGTCGCGTCCGTCACCGCGCCGGGCCCGTAGTTCGCGAACGTCGCCTCGGCGACGAACGCGTCCGCGGTCGTGGCCGTGTAGCGCTCGAACGAGAGTAACGGAACGCGGGCCGCACAGAACTGTCGCCACTCGTGGGCCTCGAGCAGTCCCTTCGACTCCATGAACGAGTCAAGCAGGCCGACCATGGCGGTTCCCTGCCCCGGAAAGTCCTGCAGGCCGAGTAGTTGGAAGCCGCCGAAGCCCTCGGTTCGGAACGCGGCTTCGATATCCTCGCGATAGCACGAGATCGCGAGTTGTCCGGACGCGTGCTGGAACGCCCTGTCGCGACCGGCCATGAACCGATCCGCGAGCGAGCGTTCGAACCGCTCGAGGTTGCGTGCCCGGAGGACGCCGCGGTACTTGCGCGTCTCGTCGTAGTTCGGGTGGATCTGATACTGGCCGATTTCGTGGCCGATGACGGGAATGTCGTAGGCTGCGAGTTCGCTTTCGTAGTCGACGGTTGTTGACGGTGGTGTGTCGTTGATATGGCCGGTGCCCCGGATCGGCGTTCGGCCGACCGTTTCGGGGTCCGCCGTGGGCTCGTCGGGGACGTTTGCAGTGATGAAGAAGTCGTCTGCCGCGCCGGGTCGTGGCGACATTAGGAAATTGTTCGCGCCGTATGCGTACAGCCGGCGGTCATCGAATTTCCGGCAGTGTTGGACGAGTTCGTTCAGGCGCTCCTCATCACCCTTGTTCTCGTTGCCGAGGGTGAACGCGACGAACGAAGGGTGATTGCCGTAGCGCTCGAGAATGCGTTCGGCTTCCCGTTTGTAGTAGTCGTAGTCGCCGTCCTCGACGAGCGAGGTGCCAAAGTCCCACTGGGAGCACTCCGGTTGGAGGTAGATGCCGACCCGGTCGGCGGCCTCGAAGGCGGCTGCCGGCGGACACCAGCTGTGGAAGCGATAGTGGTTGATGCCGTAGGATTTGGCCGTTTCCATGTGTTCGACCCACTCGGCGGTCGTCGTCGGCGGGTAGCCAGTTTCGGGAAAGACACAGCAGTCGGTTCGCCCGCGCAAGATGATTGTGCGGCCATTGACCGAAAACTGCGTGCCGTCGGCGTCGAACGCACACAGCCCGGTCGTCGTCTCATACTCGTCGACACCACTGTCTGCGTCCGTCTCGAACGCGAGCGAGATGGAGAGATCGTACGCTGCCGGCGAGAACTCGTCCCAGATGAGCGCGTCGGGACCGAGGTCGTAGGTGTACTCGAGCGTCGTTTGTCCGTCCGTCCACTCCGAAGCGTCGACGGAGACGGCGCACTCGAGCGGGTCGGGGACGTGCACCTCGTCGCCGGTCACGCTCCGGGCGGTCGCAGTGAGCGTTCCCTCGAGTGCGTCTGTGGATGGTGCATCGAGCGTCACGGCCAAATCGACCGCGTTTTCGGCGACGTTCGGCGTCGTTCTGACGTGCTCAATTCGAACCGGCGGGCTGGCATCCAGACGAATCTCGCCGACGATACCGTTCCAGTTGGTCTGCGTGTGCTCCGAGGCTGCGTGCGAGCGTTCGACACCGGCGCGGTCCATCGACTCGTCCGTGTTGTCCACGCAAATTGCGAGGTCGTATTCGCCGGGCTCGAGCCCGGGGAACTCGTAGACATGTGGCGTGCTCAAACACTCCCGCGAGCCGAGTCGCTCCCCGTCGAGCCAGACCTCGGTTGGCCGGGTGCGCTCGAGTGTCAGCGTCACTCGCTTTCCCGCCCACTCGTCGGGAATCGTCACGGGACGACGATACCAGGCAGGCCCCTCGTAGCGATGCGTGCGCTCGAGGTGGTCTCGAGAGTCCTCCTCGACGGGCTCTCCGTAGCCGTACTCGTCCGTCGTTCCAGGTAAATAGATCGTCCCGTCGATGACCTTGTCGGGCGGGTTCTCGCGGTAGCCCTTGTTGTCCGGATCGAGTCGAAGCGTCCACGGTCCCGACAACGAAATCGTGTCCATAGGTACCCCACCGACTGCTGGCACATAATTCGGTCGTGGTTGTGCGTAGCCTTGGCCGAGACGTTCAATGCACGGCGGCACGAGTATCGAGTGAGACTGTTTCCGTCAACAGCGACCACAACATATGACACTGTCATCTACACCTGATCGTCTACCGGACGAGACCTCCCTCGGACGAAGCGCACTTACCGTCTCCGACCTCGCAGAACAGACCGCCTTCTATCGAGATGTCGTCGGACTTGCTGTCCTCGAGCGCTCCCCGACAACTTCCGTTCTCGGTGCGGGTGAGACGCCGTTGCTCGTCCTCGAACGCGACGACGATGTGCCGGTCCGACCCGAGACGAGTGCAGGACTCTATCATAACGCGTTCCGCGTGCCCTCGCGGCCCGCGCTTGGCGCTGCCCTCGAGCGGATTCGGAGCCACTGGCAACTCGATGGGGCAGCCGACCATCTGGTCAGCGAAGCACTGTATCTCACCGACCCCGAGGGAAACGGTGTCGAACTCTACCGGGATTTCCCCCGCGAGGACTGGCCGCGGTCTGAGGCAGGTCGCGTCCAGATGGGAACCGACCCACTCGATCTCTCACAACTCGCGGCCGACAGTACGGGCGCTGAAACCGTCCCGGCAGCCACTGACCTCGGACACGTCCACCTCGAGGTCACGTCGCTGTCGGCGTTCGAGGCCTTCTACGTTGAGACGCTTGGGTTCGAGACGCAGATGACCGCATCCAACGTGGCGTTCATCTCGGCTGGCGGCTATCACCACCATCTCGGTGCGAACACCTGGAATCGCCGAACGACCGCGCGTGCGGGACGCGGGCTAGCGTGGATCGAACTCTGTCTCCCCGACAAGAAGGCTCTCGAGGCAGTCACACAGCGACTCGAGGACGGCGGCTATACCGTCGACGAGCGAGAGACTGCGGGTGTCGTCATTGATCCCGACGGAATCGACGTTCGACTGCGAGTCGAGTAACACATCTACGCTGTACGACCAAGACCGCAAAACAAGTGCCGTTGCTTACTCCGAGAGGAGTTCGGAAACGTACTGCTCTTCCCAGTCACGGCGGGCTTCGATTTCACGCTGGCCGCGACGGGTGAGCGTATAGAAGTTCGTTCGGCGGTCTTCCTGGCCCTTCTCGACGAGACCTTTGTCGACGATTGTATCGAGGTTTGGATACAGCCGTCCGTGGTGGATCTCTTTCTCGTAATAGTCCTCGAGTTCGTCTTTGATCGCGAGACCGTGTGGTTCGTCTTGGCCGGCAATCGTGTACAGCAGGTCGCGCTGGAATCCCGTGAGATCGTACATATCTACCGTAGTACAAGTAAGGAAAGTAGATAATAGTTCCGGAACCAGTTCGGGTTTCCGCCACTCATTCGATCACCTCTCTCCACGTCAGACTACACGTTGAATCGACATCTCGAGCTACTGGTGAGTTATTTCTGAAATTCGGAGTAACGCAACTCACCATTCGATATGACCGATTTGGGGCGTGTACATTCACTTTGGCTCGAGCCATCCGTTCTGTATTAGATCTGGTTTGATAATATTTGGAGAGAGTGTTCGGAAGAAATAGCCATTTTGTGTATCAGATTCGTTATTCCATTGGGGACTAGTGATTCTGACTTGCCATGGAACGGACTGTAATCATCGCAGTGCCACGACCCTATAGAAGTGATATGTTTCGGGTATTGACACCGGTTGCGTCTGATCTGTTTGATTTGGTTGTAATTATCACTCACAGATTGACAGAGCAGAGTCGAATGCTCGAGGCAGACTGATCAACTGCCGATCTGTTACGAACGATATACCTATCAATCTATGTATTTCATAGCTTGAAATGCGCACCTATATTGTTCTTCTTGTTCAATTCTGCAGTGAGGGCGTAACTATTTCACATCCGTTCATATAGGGGGCAGTTCACACAGTTATTTCATTTTGATCATTAGCTGTTGCTACTTGACCACATAATCTAAAGACTACATCGATAGCTAGTACAATACCCAATTCACCAGCACTACTTGAGTCATACTCTCACTATCAAATACCATACAACTCATCATGGGGCCATTCATAATTCCACGATATGAACAATACTACCCATCGATAAAACTCATCATAGTCAGTACTATTGTGCCTCGAGCCAGACACGCATCGGACCAGCATCTCGGTTATCCCACGCGTAGTACGGAATTGCTGTCAGCGGTGTGATCGTGTTCGAGGACGCCTCGGCCGGCCGGTACAGAGTTCTGTCCCAGCCCTCGAGTGAGGGGACAGTCGCATCGGCTTCGAGAACGGTGACACCATCGAGGAGGCCTGCGCGGTGTGTCGACGTGAACTCGGTTGTCGCATCGATGTGGTACTGATGAATCGGTCGGTCGTTGTCGGTGGCCTCGAGACAGTAGACGAGTGGGCCGCGCGTAATCGCCACGCGGCCGGCAGTTGCGGCGACGGCCGGATGTCCCTCTACAACCGTTGTTGAGTGCTCGAATGTGGCCGCGATCCGGTCGTCGTCCCACGTTCGCTCGAGCGAGACGTAGCTCTCGTCGGCGGTCGAAACGATCTCGCCGTTGACCGTGATCGAGGCGTCGTCACACCACTCCGGAATGCGAAGATGGAGGGTCGCAGTCGTCGGTTCCGGGGCGGTGACCTCGAGTGTCACGTCGCCCTCCCAGGGAAGGGCTGTCTCCTGAGTGAGCGTGAGGTCGTCCTCCTCGAGCGCGACCGATGCTGTCCCGCCGATGTACTGATTGACGTAGCAGTCGCGACCGTCGACAGTGTACAGATAGCGCCCGAGCGAGGCAAAGAGGCGGGCGACGTTCGGCGGACAGCACGCACAGTGGAACCAGCCCGACCGACTGTGACTGCCGTCGCTTGCGAGGCGATTGTCGTAGAAAAACTCCGTACCGTCGAGTGAGACGCCCGCGAGGACGCCGTTGTACAGCGTTCGTTCGATCAAGTCGGCGTACTTCGGCTCGCCGGTCAACTCGAGCATGCGCTGGTTCCAGAAGATGCTTCCAATTGCTGCACACGTCTCGGCGTAGGCCGTCTCGTTCGGCAGGTCGTAGTCCTCAGTAAAGCGCTCGCCCTCGTGGGCCGAGCCGATGCCACCCGTGATGTACAGCCGCTTCGTCGTCATGTTCTCCCAAAGTCGCTCGAGGTGTGTGAGCAACGCTTCGTCCCCAGTTTCAGCGGCGACGTCCGCGACACCAGCGAAAAAGTACATCGCGCGGACGGCATGGCCCTCGACGGCTTCCTGGTCTTCGAATGGCGCGTGCGCTTGCGCGTAGGACCCGTCGTACTCGCCGTCCTCCCAGAATACGCCGCGGGCTCCTTCGACGATCCCATCGCCGCCGGGGTCGTACCCCGCAATGTCTTCGGGGTTGGCTAACTCCCACTCGAGGCGGTCGTCGTGGCCGCGAATCTCGACGAAGTACGCCGCGAGGTCGACGTAGCGTTCCTCGCCAGTCACGCGGGCGAGTTTCACGAGCGCGAGTTCGATCTCTTGGTGGCCGGGTGCACCATCGATCCGGTCCGGAAACACGTCGTCGATGTGGTCCGCGAACGCCGTCGCCACCTCAAGCAGCGATTCATCACCCGTCGCGCGGTGGTGGGCAACGGCGGCCTCGATGAGATGGCCCGCACAGTACAACTCGTGGAGCATATTAAGGTTCGTCCAGCGCTTGTCGGGTTCCTCGAGCGTGAAGTAGGTGTTGAGATAGCCGTCTTCGTCCTGTGCGGCGGCGACGAGGTCGATGACGTCGGCAACTCGATCCGCGAGTTCGGGGTCCGGCTCGTCAGTCGTCGCGAGCACGTAACTGGCAGCCTCGAGCCACTTGTAGGCGTCTGAGTCGGCGAACCACATGCCCTCGAAGCCGCCCGTTTCGCCGTTGGCGGCCCGCCGAAAGTTCTCGAGACAGCCACTCGACTCGAGTTGGTCGTACTGATACTCGATTGTGACCTCGCGATTCGTCTCGAGGCGGGGGTTCCAGAACTCGTCGTCGAGTGTGACCGCTGTGGGTTCGACTGGCTCCATCTGTCGCATAGCAATCGAATGCGCCTGTGTCACACAGGCGTATAGAGATACCGGTCTCGAGGGCTGGCGGGTACGTGTGCGTCCTGACTGGGCCTCGCTTAGGCATAATTGTGCTCGAGTTCGATCACGTTCGCCGTTCCGAGCACGGCCTGCAGGAGGTCGTCATCGAAGTCGGTGGTGTCGTCGTTCCAGTACACCGGGCAGGCGATGCCGACGGCGGCGATGCTTCGGCCGTGTGCATCGGAAATGGGAACTGCGAGCGAACGAAGGCCGTTTCGCCACTCCTCTTGACTGATTGCATACTGGCGGTCGCGGATTTCCTCGAGTTCGGTGTACAGTTCCTCGCGGTCGGTAATCGTGTGTGCTGTCGAGGCTGGCAGGCCGTGCTGGTCGAGTATGGCATCGACGTCCTCTCGCGGCCGAAACGCGAGGATCGCCTTGCCGAGTGCGGTGCTATGGAGTGGAACTGGCTCCCCCTCGTGGACGTCGATGTCGATTCCGTTCTCGCCTCGAGACTGGTAGAGATAGGTGCCGACGCCGTCGGTTTCGATACAGAGCGTGACCAGATGGCCGGTTTTCTCCGCGAGTTCGTCGACCTGTGGTTGGGCCGTATCGTAGATCGGCGTCCGGTTGCGCGCGTGTGCCCCAAGTCCGAAAAACGAGAGGCCAAGGTGGTACTCGTCGCCGACTTTGTCGACGTACTCCTCTCTCGAGAGGGTCGTGAGGTAGTTGTAGACGGCACTCTGGCCGATATCGACTCGGTCGGCGATTTCCGAGACGCTCGCCCCATCGAGTTCCTGAATCACTTCGAGGATTGCGAACGTCCGACTCACTGACCGGACGGATGACTCTGACTTCGCCATGACTGGTACTTACACACGCCCCCTCATATAGATTGTTCCGACTGTCTCCGAACGCGTGGGGCCGGGTCGCGTTACTCTCGAGATGCCGAGGAAATGTCCTCGCTAGCGACTGTGTCCTCGTGCAGCGACTCGAGGAGTCGATACAGCAGCGCCGTCACCACGGGGTGTGAGCCAAGCGTCGTCTGGACGCGGAACGAACACGCAACGAGTCGGCCGTCACCGACCGACCGCTCGAGCAGCGGACTGGCCCAGTCTGCGAGCCACCCACGAACGGCGCCGACGTGGACGGTGTCTGTCTCGGGTTCGAGGTCCGTCACGAGGTCGTAGGGGTAGGCCGCCTCGAACTCCCAGCCGAGCGCAGGGTCCGAACAGAGACCAGCCAGCAGCGGTGAATCCTGATAGTAAAACGAGACCGTGTTGGTCCGGCTGTCGGTTTGGGGTACCGCTCGAGTCTCGAAGACGTCGTTTGCGTCCAGTTCACCGTGCTGGTCGGGCACCTGCACGGCAGTCCCACCTTTCTCGACGAACTCGAGAATCTCGTCGGTGACGGCCGTGACAAAGGCAATATCCACGTTCGGGGAGAACTGATGGGTCACCTCGAGTCCGGCTCGTGCAAGTTGCGAGCCAAGTGGTCCCGTTGCGAACACGGTCAGCTCACTCGGGGGCGCTATCGCGGACGAAACGATGGTAAGTGACTCCGTTCTGGAATGGCCGGTCTCGGTCCCGCGAACGGTCACCTGTTCCGTACGGACGCCCTCAGTTTGGGGCACCGAGAGCGTGATTGGGTCACTCTCGACGACCGAGTGCGGTGGTGCCGTCACCTGTTGACTGCCAGTCTCGTCCAGCCACTCCCACTCGAGCGTTTCAGTCACCGGGGTATCAGAATCGTTGACCAGCGCGACCTCGAGCCTGCACTCGTCGCCCGTCCAGGCCGTGTGGTCCTCAAGCGTCGCGACGAGCGTGACGGGCTGGTTAAGCGCGGCGAGCGTCTCGATTCCGGCCTTTCCGTTGCGACAATAGTCATACAGGCCGGTACACTCCCACTCGGTGTCGGTCAACTGCGAGAGCACGTAGCCGTCGATCTCCTCGCGCGTCCGCAGGTCGCCCACGACGTGTGCAAGCGAGCGTGTAGCGCGGGCCTGCCACGCCGTCGCGAGGTCTTCGATTGACCCGAAGACGTCCTCGAGTCCGGTGTCGACGAATCGCTCTCGAACACCGCTCGGACGGTTCATCGCCTCCTCGAGGAACTCCTGGGAAAACCAGGCTGGCTCTCGGCCGTAGTGCTCGAGCAGGACAGCAAGCGAGGGAAGCGCCCAGGCGCCGACTTCCGAGATAACAACTGGTGCGTCAGTGTCGTCCCAGCGTCGGGTCGCGTAGTTGTCCGCCCGGTGAGCCAGCGCGTGCTCGAGATTTCGTGTCCACTCGGTCGCCCGGTCGGGACTGAAACAGTGGCGATGGTAGTCGTTGAGATCCGTTTTGACGTGGGCCCACCCCGAGTTGTCACAGACGAGTCGCGTGGGATCCCACTCTCGGACGGTGTCGACGAGCGAGGCGAGATACGTCTGTTTTGCCTCGTCAGTCCAGAGCGTCTCCTCGGTGCTGTGCTGGCCGATTCCCCACTCTTCGTTGTAGAGACTCCAGATGACGACGCTCGGGTGGTTGTAATCACGTTCGATGAGTGCCCGCAACTCGTTCTGGAGTTCGTTCTTCGACCGGTCGGTGTACTTGGCTGGACTGGCGATTTCCTCCCAGACGAGCAGCCCGTTTCGGTCTGCGACCTCGAGAAAATCCGGGTGTGTGGGCCGATGATGCGTTCGAACGAGATTACAGCCAAGCGCAGAGATGCGCTCAAGGTCGTCGACGAGTGTGTCGTCGTCTGGGGGTTGGTACAGCGTCGTCGGATAGTACCCCTCATCGAGGACGCCTCGCAGGCGAATCGGCTCGCCGTTGAGTTTGAATCCCTCTTCGTCGCGCTCGATTGTCCGCAGGCCGAACGTCTCTTCGTAGCGATCAACGGTCCGGCCGTTGGCCTCGAGTATAACCTCGAGGTCGTACAGCGTTGGCGAGTCGGGCGACCAGTACGCCGGCTCGTCGAACGTCAGCGTCAACGTCTCGTCGATAGGACCGATTTCGAGCGCCTCGAGCATGCCGTCTCGAGATGCTCGGACCGTCGCCTGCACGCCGTCCGGGTTGTGTCCGCCCGCATCGATCTCGAGGTCGACGCGTGCAGCATCCGCCTCGAGATCTGGCGTCACGGCCACACTGGTAACGTGTGTCTCCGGACGGAACGACAGCGCCACTGACTGCCAGATGCCGCTGACGCGTGTGTACCACGGCTCTCCCTGCTTGCCGTGTGGAATCTCGGAGAGGTCCTGCGGGTCGTGAACGGCGACGGTGAGCGTGTTCTCGCCAGACGCGACCGCATCGGTGATCTCGAATTCGAAGGGGAGATAGCCGCCGCGATGCTCGCCCACTAGTTCGCCGTTGACCCAGACGGAGGTCCAGTAATCGACCGCGCCGAACTCGACGAACGTCCGTCGCGACTCGAGTACGGTCGCGTCAACTTCGACCGTCCGATTGTACCACGCGGTTCCGGTGTAGCTGCGGAGTCCGTCATCTTCCTGCCAGACGTGGGGCACGTCGACCGGATCCGCTTCGGTGAGCCACATCGCGAGTTCCGTTTGCCAGCCTTCAGTCATGCCGATGCCGTCGGGATCGACCTCGAACATCCACTCGCCGTCGAGCGAGCGGGTCCGACGGAGACCGGTGCTGTCGTCCATAGCAGGGTGTCTGCTCGACGGCGGTTAAATCTTCAGCATCCGACACCCACCTGCGCGATGTCCCGAATCCATTATCATCGACCCCTCACATTCGTTCCTTAATGAGAAACGTAGCTCGACGCCAACTAATGATTACGCTTGTACTACTGTAATCTATGGCAGATGGTGTCACGGGATCGGCCTGCTACAGACGGAGCACACTGGCGAATTTCGACCGTTTTCTTCAAAAGAAACGGTCGTTTCGATTGGTAGCAGAAACTGAGTCCGGTTTCCGTGCGCTGGGTGGCTCAATCGAGTGCAAACGCTCAATCACAGCAGCAGACACCGTCGACGTCACCCGAAAATCTGTCAATCCTGTTTTCATAGGATTTTATACCGTGTCTGCGAAAGGGTGAGCTATGCGAGGACTTGCAAAAACGGAACGAACGAACGGCGCGATGGAACTGCTCGATGTCGACAAACCCGAGCCGGGTGCGGACGAGGCACTCGTGGAGGTTTCCCACGCGGGACTGTGTGGTAGCGATGCCGGAATCTACAAGTTCAAATCCGCCTTCGAACGGATGGACCTGCCGACGATTATCGGTCACGAGTATGCGGGAACAATCGTCGAAACCGGCGACAACGTCAGCGAGTACGCCGTTGGCGACCGCATCGTCGAACGCCCAATTCGCGGCTGTGGCGAGTGTTATCAGTGCAAAATCGGTGAGGAAAACGTCTGCCAGAACGCCGTCATTACCGGCGTCGACCACCACGGTGCCTACACCCAGTACGTCACCGTCCCCGAGCGCGCACTTCATCCCGTACCGGACGACGTGTCGCTGCGTAACGCCGCCGTCGTCGAACCCACCAGTATCGCCGCTCGAGCAGTCATCGAGAACTCTCGTGTGGGCGCGGGCGACCGTGTGTTAGTCGCCGGCCCCGGCCCAATCGGACAGCTGACGGCACAGATTGCCCGCGACCAAGGCGGAGAGGTCGTTGTCGCCGGCGTCGGCCAGGACACCAACTACCGCCTGCCACTCGCCGAGGAGTTCGGCTTCGACACGATCAACGTCGAAACAGACGACCTCGAGGAGATCCGCGACGAACGAACGGATGGCATCGGCTACGACGTTGTCTTCGATACGACGGGGCACCCGTCGGGGCTGACGATGGCCGTCGACGAGGTCCGCAAGGGCGGCCAAATCGTCCTCGTCGGCCAAACCGGCGAAACGACGATGGCGTATTCGCCGCTCGTGCGCGCCGAAATCGACCTGCAATGTTCGTACGCCTCGATGTACGAAGACTTCGAACGCTCGCTGCGACTGATTGCCTCCGGTGCCGTCGACTGCGAAACGTTCATCGACGAGCGCTACTCGCTCGAGTCGGCCGACGACGCCTTCACCGCCTTCCTCGGCGGCGACACCTGCAAACCCGTCTTCGACGTCAGCGAACTGCACGCGTAGGGCCCGGTTCGCTTTTTTGACCGCTGGCCTCGGCACCACACATCGTTAGCACCGTTCTCACCGGCGCGTTGTCTCATTTCCTGTTGCTCACGGGCGCGTCGAATCGGCTCCAAGAAACAGCGACCTCGATCCGCTCGCGACTCGAGAACGCGACGGGACACGACGTGTGCCAGCACAATTTGTGTGTCCCGAGACTCACCGCATCGAACCCCGTGTTGGGATCAGGTCATCTCGAGCGTCGCGACTGTCGCTGGCGGCAGGTCGACGGAAATCGTGTTCCCGTCGACGTCGACGTCGGTTGGTTCTGGCTCGAACTCGTCGGCGTTGTCGGGGCCGACCTCGGTCTTTGGATCGTTGTCAGCGAACAGCAATGTTGCCTCGACCGAGTCGGGCGTTGCGCCTTCGACACGCACGTCGACCGTCTGTGCCTCGCGGCAGTCGAGGTTCGTCAGCGAGATGAACGTCTCGTCGCCGTCGGTTGATGCCGACCCCTGGACCAGCGGCAGGTCCCGGTCGTCCTCGAGGTCGCGCGACGGTGTCGTGACCGTCGTCTGGACGGCGTCGTTGTCCTGGTGTGGCGCGTAGGCATCGAAGACGTGGTAGGTCGGGCGCGCCCAGGCCTCGTCGTCGTCGGTTTCGACGAGACACTGGAGGACGTTGACCGTCTGGGCGATGTTCGTCATCGTCACCACGTCGCTGTGGTGATTGAAGATGTCGAGCGCCGCCGCGGCCGAGAGCGCATCGAGGACGGTGCCGGGCTGCTCGAGGCCGTTGTCGGCCGTCGCTTCGACGTGCCAGGCCCCCCACTCGTCAACGATAACGCCGATGTCACGGGTCGTCGCGACGGCGTCGATGGCTCCCGCAATGGTCTCGATGTGGTCGCTCATCTCGAGGGCGTCCGCGAGGAACGTATCGTAGTCGTCCTCGTCGGCCTCGGAGACGCTCATCGTCCGGCCGTAGTAGTGGTGGAAGGTGAGGTGGTCGAGTGGGAACTCGACGCCCCACGGCGAGTCGTTGACCTTTTCTAGGAAGCGCCGGTTCCACTCGTGTTGTTCGAACCCGCAGGCGATGAGTTCGAGGTCATGATCGAGCATCAGGTTGTCCGTGGTGCCGACGTAGGTTGCGAACCGTCGATACTCGTCGGCGTACTGCTCAGGGGTCATCTGGCCGCCACAGCCCCAGTTTTCGTTCCCAATGCCCCAGTATTTCACGTCGTAGGGTTCCTCGCGTCCGTTTTTGCGGCGTCGGTTGGCGAGTTCCGTGTCGCCGTCGTAGTTACAGTACTCGACCCAGTCGGCGGCTTCCTGTGGGTCGCCCGACCCGACGTTCGTAGCCAGGTAGGGTTCGGTGTCGATTTCCTCACAGAACTCGAGGAACTCGTCGGTGCCGAAGGCGTTCGATTCTTCGGGTAGTTCCTCGGGTCCCTGCGCCCAGAAGAGGTTGCGACGGCGTGGGCGGTCCTCGCGCGGTCCGATCCCATCTTCCCAGTGGTAGTCGTCGGCGAAACAGCCGCCGGGCCAGCGAAGCACCGGCAGTTCGATGTCGTTGAGCAGTTGGAACACGTCCTCGCGGTAGCCGACCTCCTCATCGCCGTCACGTCGCCAGATCCCATCGTAGATACATCGTCCGAGATGTTCGGAGAAGTGGCCGTGTACCGCTGGATCAACGTGTCCGATAACTGCCTCTGTATGAACCGTTAGCTCTGCATCAGCCATGTACGACCCACTATTTCGGGACATCTGCAATAAATGATGGGGTTCACTGACACAGTTGCCTGCAGCCTGCCAGTGGTCTGTCTGTTCATCCCCAAACCAGTGGTGGCACAGACTCACGCGAGTGACATCGACAGATCCGTACGAATAAGGTCGTTCACCTCTGATCGGTATGGTATGACACACACGCGGGCACGGCCGACCGCTGCGCTGGGACGCAGGCCGTTTGGTTCGACACCAGCCGGCCGACTGACAGTTCGAGGCGTCAGTCGAACGGGTCAGCGAGGGAATTGGAGGAGGCGATACCATCATGACTGACGCACAGAACCCCGACGATCACACGGGGTCGGTGCTCTACGAGCCGCCCGAGTGGGCACCCGTTCCCGGCGCGATGTACCCGCGAGCGACGCGCCTCGAGTACGGCGAGGCCGACGAAACCACGCTACTGGCGACGTTCGAGTGTTACGAAACGGCCGGGAAGACGGGCACTGACGAGCCGTCCTTTCCGATCTATCGGAGTACCGACGACGGGCGGACGTGGTCGCACTACTCGGATCTGCGAGACACCGAGCACGGGTGGGGGCTTCGCTACCAGCCGACGCTGTTCGAACTGCCACAGCCGGTGGGGCCGTGGGATGCAGGCACGGTGCTGGCTGCCGGCAACGCAATCCCGAGTGATCGGTCCGAGACGAGCATCGATCTGTACGCGAGCGAGGACGGCGGCCAGGAGTGGACGTACGTGAGTACGGTCGTCACTGGCGGCACGGCCGTCCCGAGTCGCGGCGAGTCACCGGTCTGGGTCCCCGAACTCACGGTCGACGCAGACGGCAATCTCGTCTGTTACTTCTCTGACGAACGCCACTCTGAAGACGGCTACGACCGACTCATCGGCCATCGCGTCTCGAGCGATGGCGGTTTCACCTGGGAGCCACAGGAGTTCGACGTTGCCCTCGCCGACGACGAGTCCCGGCCGGGCATGCCCTCGATAACGAAACTCCCGACCGGCCAGTATCTCATGACGTACTACATCGACGGGCCGAAGTACGGTGGCAGTATCTTCGTTAAAACGTCTGACAACGGGCGCGAATGGGGAGATTCCAGTGCTATCGGCACGCCAGTCCAGACGAGCGACGAACTGCAGTTGATCGACGGCCCGTACGCGACGTGGGTTCCCGAGGGCGGCGAGGACGGCACGATTTTGGTCGCTGGGAAGACGTTCCGCGACAAACACCGAAATCCCGTCCCTGACAGTGGCACGGTCTTGCTCGCGACGACGGAAATGGACGCCATGGGACCATGGACGCCGGTTTCGGCACCGCTGTGGTTCGACGACGAACTCGAGACCAGCCATCGCTCTGTGGCCTGGACGACCGCCCTGTTGCCCGCCGGCAACGGATCGGAACTGCTGCAGTTTACGTCGACGTACGCCGGCCACGGCAAGACCGAGATCAGATACGGTCGCGCGTCGCTGTCGGCGATGGTCGAGTACGACCGCGACTCGAGTGAGCGTTCGGTAAGTCACTCGCCGACGAATCGAGACGAGAGTGCACACCGACGCACTCGCGGGAACACGCAGTTCATCAGCCGTCCAACCGATAGCACGCCACCGGCAGAAACACATCACGTCAAATCACTCGTCAAAGCGTTCGATCTCCTCGAGACGATTGAACAAACGGGGCCGGTCGGCGTCACCGAACTCGCACGCCAGACTGGGATCGCAAAGAGTTCGGTCTACAAGTACCTCGATACGCTGCGCCATCTGGGCTACGTGACGAAGACGGACGGCGAGTACGCGACGTCGCTGCGACTGTTTCGGTTCGGCCAACAAATTCTGTCTCGACACGATGTCTGCGAGATCGCAAAACCGGAACTCCAGGCGCTGTCCGAACGTATCGGCGAGACCGTCTCACTGATTGTCGAGGAAGAAGGCGACGCCGTGTATCTGTACTGTACCGACCCAGTCGCTGGTTCACCACCAATCGAAGCGGGGAGTCGCCTTCCAATCCACGTCTCGACCGGCGGCAAAGCCCTCCTCTCCCATCGCCCGCGCGAAGAAGTCGACGCGCTCCTCGAGGATGCGATCCGAACCGTCGACCGACAGAACTTCTATGCCGACCTCGAGACGGCACGCGACAATCGTGTTCTCATCGATCAGGATACGAGCACGCAACTCGAGTACAGCGCTGGCTTGCTCGAGAAACAGGAGTACACGATCAGCCAGCAGCGAGCGAACGACCGAATCCATCGGATCGCGGTTCCAATTCGGGATGCCGACGACCGCGGCGTCGCCGCACTCGAGGTGATCGGCTCCGAGTTCGAACTGGACTCACAGCGTCTGCAAGCGGATATCGTCCCGCTGCTGGTCGCTACCGGCAAATCAATCGAACTCGAGTTGCTCGAGCGCGAGCGTGGCCAGTTCGGGTGACCGCTCAGCATCGCATCGTCTTTCGTCGACGGTCATGGTAATAGACCATGTACATTTATTACGGACGGACAGTGAATTGTGTGGTATGTCACGCCAAAACGGTAGTGATATCTTATCAAGAGTCCGACGTACCGGGAAGGGAACGCCACACAGCGTCTCGAGACGGCAGGTGCTCGCAGCGGGCGGCGGCGCGGGCGCGATGCTCGTGGCTGGCTGTGCTGGGGGCGGCGACGATGAGAACGGTGGCGGCACCGACGAACGGCCCTCGTTCGATCCCGACGCAGACGAGCGCGTCGACACCGCGTTAATCGAGCCGACGACGGACAACCCGACGAACTGGCAGTACAACATCTACAACCCGTCACAGGAGTTCGGTCACTCGATGAACAACGATCAGTTCGTCTGGTACCATATGGAACGTGACGAGTTCACATGGCGGCTCATCGACATCGCCGAGTACGAGGACGACCACGCACTCATCGACCTCGCTGACGACCGGTCCTGGCACTCCGATGGCGAGAACGTCGACGCCGAGGACCTCCGGACGAAACTGATCCTCGAGGACATCATGAGTGGTGATCTCGGGGCTGTCTTCGATGACGTCTCAATTGCGGGCGATCACCAAGTCGAGATGGACCTTGCGGGGACGATCAATCCGGATGTGTTCGATACGAGTTGGACCAACCTCTGGTTAGATACCAGAGCTGAACAGTACGAGCAGTTCGTCGAGCGCTGGGAAGACGGTGAATCGATTGACGACATCCGACCCGACCTCGAGAACTACGAACTCGACGACATCGAGGGTCACGGCCCGTTCGAGGTCGTCAACGTCACGGACAACCTCTTCGAGATGGAACTCGTCGAGGACCACCCCGACGCGGCGAACATCAACTTCACTCGCTGGGAGGTTCATCGCGTCGGCTCCGATACGGGCGAAGTGATCATGGGCAACGAAGTCGATACGATCAGGAACTTCACCGCCGAGGAGGCCGTCCTCGAGAACCGACCGGACGACCTCACGGTCGGGCACCTCCCGGCGATGTGGGGGATGGCGTTACCGTTTAACCTCGAGCATGAACACGTCGGCAACGTTCGGGTTCGCCAGGCGCTGGCGGAGTTCATCGACCGTGAGGGCGTGGCGTCGAGTTACGGGCCATACGGAGAGGCGGTCGAAGCACCAAGCGGTCTCGTCGGGAACATCGACGGCGAGAACAACCCGAGTGACGCCTGGACGGACTGGATCACGGACGAGGGTGCCGACGCCCTCCACCGGTACGACGACCTCGAGCGCGGCCGGGACCTGCTCCGCGAGGAAGGCTACTCGAAAGACGACGACCAGTGGTACACGCCCGACGACGAGGAGTTCGAGTTGACGATCACGATGCCGGCGGATACGACCGATTGGCATCCGATCTACCAGACTGTCGAAGGCCAACTCCGGCAGGAAGGGATCAACGCCGACGTGGAGGCCGTCGACGACACCGTCTACTGGGCGGATTACTACCTCGACGGCGACTACGACCTCGCCTCGACGGGGTGGACGCTGCAGAACTCCTACCCGTACTTTACGTTCCGGATGTACTACATTATCGACGCGCCGTTCCTCAACCTTGAGGAGGACGATGTCGTTGCACCACCGGTCGGCGACCCCGACGGCGACCTCGAGTCGGTCGACGTCGTGGGGCTGCTCGAGGAACTGCAGACGACACAGGACGAAGCCGAGTCCGTCGAGTTGATCGAGGAACTGGCGTGGGTGACGAATCAGTACCTGCCGATGTTGCCTCTGACCGAAATCAACGATACGGTCTGGTTCTGGGAGGACGAGTGGTGGGTTCCTGACCCGGTCGAGGAGTCAGCAACCTACCAGTCGAAGTGGCCACTGTGGCAGTTCCCACGAACGGGTAATCTGCGGGCACGATAACGAGGGAAAGAGATGTCTCGCTACCTCCTGAAGCGGCTCTCGATGGCGGCGTTTACGCTGTATGCCGTCATGACGATTACGTTCGTGATGATCCAGTCGATTCCGGGCGGGCCGGAAGACTACATCCGCGCTCAGCTCATGCAAAGTCGCGGCGACGGCTCCATCAGCATGGCACAGGTCAGCCAGCTCGCCGAGCGCTCGATGAACATCGATCCGACCGATCCGATGCACGTCCAGTACGTCGAGTACATGTCGAACATGCTGCAGGGTGACCTCGGCGAGTCGCTGCACTTCGCCGCGCCCGTCGACGAGATTATCGTTCAGGCAATGCCCTGGACGCTGTTCTTGCTCTCGATTGCGACGTTGCTGACGTTCTCGGCAGGCATCGTTCTCGGCGCAATCATGGCCTACCTCGAGGGATCGCGATTCGATGTCGGGACGACGGTCGTCTCGATGTTTCTGAACTCGATTCCGTACTACATCTTCGCGCTGTTGGCAATCGCGTTGCTTGCCTACGACTGGGGCCTGTTCCCGGCATCGGGGCATCATCCGACCGGTGCCGAACCGGCGCTGTCGGCGTCGTACTTCATCGACGTCGTCCACCACGCCACGTTACCGATCCTATCGCTCGTCATCACCGGACTGGGCGGCGTCGCGCTGACGATGCGCGGCAACGCAATTCAGGTGATCGGCGAGGACTATATCCGTGTTGCAAACCTGCGTGGCGTTCCCGGTCGACAGATTGCAACCCGATACGTCGGCCGAAACGCCTTGCTTCCGATGTACACCTCGCTGATGATCTCGATTGGGTTCATGTTCGGTGGTGCCGTCGTCTTAGAGGAAATCTTCGCCTACGAAGGCATCGGCTGGTACCTGTTAGAGGCGGTCAACGCCCGTGATTACCCGCTGATGATGGGGTCGTTCCTGATCATTACGCTCGCGGTGATCGTCTTCATCCTGATCGCCGACCTCACCTACAGCAAGATCGACCCACGGGTTGAACAGGAAGACTCCCGGGAGGCATACTGACATGGCTGAACGAACCTCTACCTTCCAGACGGATACCGAACCGGACCGCGACGACCGAATCACACGCTCGAGGCGTGAACTCTACCGGGAACGCCTCGATTTGTTCGTGTTGACGCCCCTGCGCGTGATCTGGAGCGACTGGCGCACCCGCGTCGGCTCCCTGATCATCCTCGCGTGGGTGTTCCTCGGCACCGTGGGCTACTGGCTCGTTTCGGAGCCGTTCCCCGGCGACGGACCGCGAATGGACCCCGCCTTCCAGAGCCTCGAGTTCCCGCTGGGGACGACGATTCGCGGCGAGAGTGTCTTCGCACTCGTCGTGCAGGCGACGCCCGCGATGTTGATCATGATCACCGCCGGGGCAGTGTTCTCGGTGGCGATTGCAACGCTCGTCGGCACAGTTTCTGGGTACAAAGGCGGCCGCGTTGACCGCGCGCTGACTGTCGTGACCGACATCGCGATGACGATTCCGGGCTTGCCACTGATCATCCTGCTGGCGGCCCTAATCGAGCCGACACATCCCGTCACCGTCGGGATCGTCCTCACAATCAACGCTTGGGCGGGCCTCGCTCGAGCGATCCGGTCGCAGGTGTTGACGCTGCGAGATCACTCCTACGTCGAGGCGTCACGGATCATGGGCGTTCCGACGCGGCGGATCGTCGTCGACGACATCCTGCCGAACATCATGCCCTACGTGCTTGTCAACTTCGTCCAGTCGGCTCGTGGCGTCATCTTCGGGTCGGTCGCGCTCTACTATCTGGGCGTGTTGCCGTTCTCGAACGAGAATTGGGGCGTGATGCTCAACGACGCCTACGACAGTTTCGGCGTCTTTACCTCGTGGGAAACGGCCCACTGGATTCTCGCGCCGATGTTCGCCGTGGTTACCCTGTCGTTTGGCCTGATCCTCTTCGCACAGGGGACCGAACGACTGTTTAACCCACGAATCAGAGCGCGCCACGCCGAGACTATTGACGAAGACAGCATGGAGAGCCACCGATGAGCCGGCACCACTCCACGATGAATCGACGGACTGATCGACACTCGAGCAGAGACACTCAGAACCTATGATGGAAGAGCCAGCAACACCGACGGTATCGACTGCAGATCCGATCTTCGAACTCCGTGACGTCAGCGTCACGTTCGATATGGACCGCGGCGAATCGCGGGTGCTCGATCAGGTCGATCTCGACATCCGGCGCGGCGAAATCCTCGGCGTCGTCGGGGAAAGCGGCTCCGGCAAGTCGATGTTCGCCTCCGCCTTGCTCGATGCCGTCGTCGACCCCGGTGTGACGCTCGGCGAGATCACCTACCATCCGACACCAGATCGAGACGTCGACCTGCTGAATCTCGAGGAAGACGAACTCAAGCGCTTGCGCTGGGAGGAAATTTCGATGGTGTTCCAGGGGGCGATGAGTTCGTTCAACCCGACGATGAGCATTCGCGATCACTTCGAGGAGACCATCGAGGTCCACGAACGCAACATGGACGCGGGGATGGCCCGCGCTCGAGACCTCCTCGCTGACCTGTACCTCGACGCTGATCGCGTTCTCGATTCATATCCGCACGAACTCTCGGGCGGGATGCAACAGCGGGCGCTGATCGCACTCGCGCTCGTCCTCGAACCGGAGGTGCTTGTCATGGACGAGCCGACGGCCGCACTGGACCTGCTGATGCAACAGAGCATCATCGGGCTGATCGACGACCTCGCGGCGGAGTACGATCTGACCATCGTCTTCATCACGCACGACCTGCCGCTGGTTGCGAATCTCGCCGACCGGCTGGCAGTCATGTACGCCTTCGACTTCATCGAACTCGGACCCGCCGACGAGGTGCTGACCGGGTCGATGCATCCGTATACGCGTGCACTGCTGAACGCCACCCCCAACCTCGACACCCCCAGATCGAAGATGCGCCCCATCGACGGCGCTGCTCCCGACCCCGTCAGCGTGCCCGAGGGCTGTTCGTATCATCCTCGCTGTCCGATGAGCGACGACACGTGTCTCGCCGAGGACCCGCCACTCGAGGCCGTCGCCGACGACCATCGCGTCGCGTGTCACTACGGCGAGCGCGTCCCCGAGGTCATTCCGCTGAGTCTCGAGGAGGTGCGCGTCGATGAGTAGTTCGGATCACGTCGTCTCGCTCGAGGGTGTCAACGTCCACTTCGAGGAGGAACAGGGCTTTCTCGACGTGTTCTCCGATCCGGAGACGGTTCGGGCAGTCGACGATATCTCGCTCGAAATCGCCGAGAACGACGTCGTCGCGCTGGTCGGCGAAAGCGGCTGTGGAAAGACGACACTCGGCAAGACGGCAATCGGCGTCCAGCGCCCGACCGGCGGGACGGTCCACTATCGCGGGCAGGATATCTGGGCGGCCAAAGACGAGCGCAATCCCGAGATTCCGTTCGACGAGGTCCGCAAATCGCTCCAGATCATCCATCAGGACCCAGGCTCGTCGCTGAACCCGAACAAAAGCGTCCGTCACTCACTCTCGAGTCCGCTGCAGGTGACGCACCCGGAGATGGATACGTTCGAACGCCGGGAACGGATCTACGAGATGTTAGAGCGGGTCGGCATGACGCCGCCGGATGATTACGCCAACCGATTCCCACACCAGCTAAGCGGCGGTGAGAAACAGCGCATCGCGCTGATTCGCGCGCTGTTGATGAACCCGGATCTGATCCTCGCCGACGAGGCCGTCTCGGCGCTCGACGTCTCGCTGCGAATCGACATGATGGATCTCATGCTCGAGTTACAGGAGGCATTTAACACGTCGTACCTGTTCATCTCGCACAACCTCTCGAACGCCAGCTATCTGGCCGGGAAAGCCGACGGGCGCATCGGGATTATGTACCTCGGCGAACTCGTCGAGATCGGCCCTGTCGACGAGGTGCTCGCGAATCCACAACATCCCTACACGAAGGTGTTGATGTGGGCGACGCCGGATCTGCATCCGGATGTCGAACGCGATACCGACTCGCCGCTGCGGACAATCGACGTCCCTGATCCGAAGAATCCGCCTGCAGGGTGTCGGTTCCACACGCGCTGTCCGAAGGCTCGAGAGGCCTGCAAAACGGCGCCCCCGACGACCGCCGTCGGTGACAAGCACACGACACGGTGTTACAGAGCGCTCGAGGACCACGACTACTGGGACTCGCCGACACTCGACGAGTAATCGGCGACTCGTCTCGACCCGTGGCTTTTTATCAGTTGACGGCAAGGGAGACGTATGCGCGTCAGTGGCGTGGTATACAAGTTCATGGTCGCGGTTAGCCTGACGATTGCGGTGCTGACGGTCGCACTGCTTCCGTTTCTCGAGCCCGGCTCGAGTTCGTGGGTGATCGCCATCTTCACGCTCGGTGTGACGGCGATTTCGGTTGCGATTGCAGCGCTTGGGCTGTACTTTCGCTGGGATCCGTTTCGGCCGTTCGAGGAAGTCTAACGCGGAACGGGGACGAACAGACCGCTACGAGGGTTCGCTAATACACACAATTAAATACGATATTTTCCTCTAGCGACGTATGGATGACTCGAGACTCGTCGAGCACAGCAACAGTTCCGACAGCGACACAGCGACGGTGACCGTCGATCCGACCGTTCGCGGGGAGACAACCGTCGATCCCAAACTCCTCGGCAAGTTCGGCGAACACCTCTACACCGCTCGAAACGCGAAAAATACGCTCGAGGCGGAGATTCTGCACAACCCGACGTTCGGAAGCTGGAAGTTTCAGGTTCACGGCCCCGGACCGGACGGCGGCCGCCCGGCGGTTCACGACGCCGACGAGATCGATGACCGCGTCGCCGAGTACGCCACGCGGCGTGACTATCCGGACCACGAGCGACTGCTCGAGGCCTATCGCGACGGGCTAGCGCTGTGGTGGGTCCACTGCGGGACCCGCGACGACGTTCGCACTAGCCCGGACGTCGGCGTCGCCGGGGACCGCGCCCAGCGGATCGAGGTTGTGCCCGACGCGGATTCCGAGAGCGCAATCGCCCAATGGTGCTATCTTCCGCTGCATCGAACGCGTGCGTTCGAGGGGCGACTCACCGCCCGCGGGAACGAGCCGACGACGGTCGAGATCGGCATTCGGACGGTGACCGCCGATGGCGACCTCGAGACGGAACTTACCACCCAATCGGTGGCAGTCGGTACTGACTGGACCACCGCCGCGTTCGACCTCGAGTGCCCGCAGTCGGCGTTCGACGATCCCGACGCGTTGTACGCTGTGACGATTCGACCGGAGCCGGGATCGAACGTCGTTTTCGACGGGATCTCGTTGCTCCCGGACGATCACATCGCGCGGGCGGACCCCGACGTCGTGTCGTTCCTGCGGGACGCCAACCTCCCCCTGCTGCGCTGGCCAGGCGGCAACTTCGTCTCCGGCTATCACTGGGAAGACGCCGTCGGCCCGCTCGAGGAACGCCCGACGAAGCCGAATCCGGCCTGGGCCGGCCTCGAGACGAATCGATTCGGAACGGCGGAGTTCATGGACTTCTGCGAAGCGGTCGGCTGCGAGCCGATGATCTGTCTGAACGCGGGCAACGGCACGGCCGAGGAAGCCGCGAACTGGGTCGAATACTGTAACGGTGATCCGGAGGAGACAGAATACGGTCGACTCAGGGCCGAACACGGCCACCCCGAACCGTACGACGTGACCTACTGGGAGGTCGGCAACGAAGTCTACGGCCCGTGGCAGACCACCTGGACGACGCCCGGCGGCTACGCGGACCGGTTCGCTCGATTCCACGAGGCGATGACCGCCGTCGACGACGACATCGAGGTGCTGGCCTGTGGGAATCGCCTCACAGAGTGGAACGAGCCACTCCTCGCTGAGTGTGCGGACGACCTCGACTGGCTAACTGATCACGTGCTCGTCGGCGATCCAGTCTCGACCGACACCGATCTCGAGGCGTTGTACAACGCACACATGGCCTTCGCCGAGCAGGTCGGCCGGGAGTACGAGACCGTCGCCGAGCGGATGCGTGCAGCCGGTATCGACGAGCCGAAACTGGCGATCACCGAACTGCAACTGTTCACCACGCTCGCGGACGACGAACGTGACGGCGACGACACGCTCGAGTGGACGGACATCCCGACGAACAAGACCATGACCGAAGCCGTCTACGACGCCACGTTCCTGCTCGAGGCGATTCGCTCGGATGGACTCATCGGCATGATCACGCACTCGGGGGTCGGCAATCACGGTGCTGGACTCCGGAAGGACCGCGAGCGGGTGTGGACCGATCCGGCATACTACGTCCACCGCGAGGCATTCTCGATGGTCGGCGCTCACCCAGTCAAAACGCACCTGGAGTGTGGGACCTACAATACCGAACTGCCCGTCGGCGACCACACCGGCGAACTGTTCGGCGCAATCGAGCCCGCAACTGACGTACCACAACTCGATGCGGTGACTGTTTCTCACCCCGACGAGAACCGACTCGTCACCTGTCTCGTCCACCGCGATGCGACCGCCGGACCGACGACGGTCACGCTCGAGGTCGCCGGTGAATCCTCTCTCGAGTCCGTGACAGTCTCGCGGATCGGAGCCGACTCGATGGTCGCACAGAACACTCGAGAGGCCCCCGAGGCGGTCGCTGTCGAAACCGAACGCTGTTCGGTGGATGGGGGAACCGTCACACTCGATCTTGAGCCGTTTACCGTGGCGTTTCTCGAGTCTGAGTACGAATAGCTACGGGCAGATTCTTGATTTTTCCAGCGGTGAGGAAGTGTGCTTGTAGTCTAGTGCGTTCCACGTGAGTGCGGTAGTTTAGTACGGCCCTCGAGGCGTTTCTCAATGCGGAATCGGACTATCTCGGCCGATTGTCGTCTGTTTTGACCGTGGTGTCGAGTAACACGGAGAAGAATGAATTACAGCTGTATGTGTGTAATCCTATTCGGAGAATATCTGTTGTTCCTGATGGAGAAACGATGGGGTGGCACCTGATCCCATACTGTATCAAACAATAGTATCTGAGATACATTATTGCCTATACCTAACAATACTATTGCCTCGACTTACTGCCAAAATACGCCCATAGACGAAATATTCGTCGAATTAGTGTCCATTCTCGCCATAGTGTGGGAGATTGTGTGGACAGGCCACTAATAACAAATTAATTGTCCTTTTCTAACTCTATTCTCGGAATACTCCGCGAACTTTCTATAAATGTGCGGTCCTTGTGGAGGTCTCCTACGAATGCTATTGCAGCATTCTGCACTACTGTGGAGGTCAATTACTATATAGGTTTGTTTTAGAACATGTTCTGCGACGCTGTCGCCTCGAGTCGACACGCAACTGTAGGACTCGTAATCGGGCCGGAGCGGCGGGGGAGTACCCGTATCAGTAACGCTATGGCAGGCCCGTTCAATCGGTAGGGCAATGAGCTCCGAGGAGTATCCGTCCGTCTCGTTGCACAACGTGGCAGAGACGGTACCAGCCGAGTGGGATGCGGACGGTGAGCGACTGCTGCGCGTCCCCGAGTCCGTTGGTGCTAAACTGAACGACGGAGCACGCGACCGACTCCGACACGCGACGAACGGCGAGATCCGATTCGTTCCCGAAACCGACGATAGCGAGATTGAGATTACGCTGTCTGCGTCCGAGCGGACGGAGATTCGTGTTTTCTGGGGTGAGTTCCAGCCGTGGCAAGCCCTCGAGATTGAGTCGACGCCGACGACGCTCACGTTGGACGTTCCCGACCGCCTGCGCGATCTGGGAGACGACGTTCCGACTGGTCGGTTCGATCCTCGAGTCTGTCGGATCCGGTTCGAGCGCTTTACGCCAGTCGCGATTCACGACGTGGCGGGAGACTGTCGCCCACCCGCGTCAGAGGAACTACCGGCAGCGCGGTATCTCGCGTACGGCACGTCGATCACGGAGGGCGCGAAAGCGTCCGCGACGCACCTGAGTTACGTCTCGCGGGTTGCACGCCACTGCGGGTACGACGCGCTCAATCTCGGCTGTTCGGGCTCGGCATACTGCGAACCTGAACTGGCGGACTACATCGCAGGCCGTGAGGACTGGGACGTTGCCACCCTCGCGCTCTCGGTCAATATGGCCAACGCGGAGTTCACTCCCGCTGAGTTCCGCGAGCGCGCTGACTACTTCGCAAACACGATTGCTGCGGCCCACCAGGAGAAACCGATTGTCTGCGTGACGCTGTTTCCGTACTTCGCGGATCTCACCGCCAACGGCGACGCTGCCCACGCCGACGCCTTCCGCGGTGCACTGCGGGACGTTGTCGACGCCACACCACACGAGAACGTCTCGCTCGTCGACGGCAGCGACCTCCTGACTGCGACGGACCTCACCTGGGACGTGCTCCACCCCAGCGACCGCGGTATGGACACACTCGCTGAGGCTCTTTCGAGCCACCTCGAGACCGTCACCGAGTGAGCGTCACTCCCGACGCGGCCATTAAGGGCGAGCCAGTCGATGACAACCCATGGACTGTGGCCTCACCGTCGGCGACTCGCTCGACCGACTGGACGAGACGCTCGAGGGCTTTGACTTTGCAGAGTTCACGCTCGGCGAGGGCGTGGACACGGACACAATCGACGCTGATCGTCTCGAGTCGAGTCTCGAGGCGGCGAACACGTCGCTGTGCGTGCATCTGCCGTTCAAGCAGGACGTCGTGACACCGGTTCCTGAAATCAACGACGCGATTATCGCGTATCTGCGGCAGTTACTCGAGTGGGCTGGCTCGGTTGGTGCGCAGAAAGCGGTGTTGCACGGGACGGCTCGAAATCCACATGACACCGACTTGCGGCCGCTCTTTGCCGACCAACTCGAGGCGATTGGCGAGGCGGCAGCGGACTGCGGCGTCGAACTCGTCGTCGAGAACGTCGGCCATCAGAAACGCGGGCTGCCGTTGACCGTCCTCGGTGATCTCGCTCGAGAAACGAACACGGCGGTCTGTTTCGACGTCGGCCACGCCTACATGGAAGACGGCAACGACGGTGTCAAACGGTTCGCCTCGCAGTATGGCGACCTCGTGTCGCATCTGCACGTCCACGACGCACGCAGCCGTGGTGATACGCACCTCCCGATTGGTGCCGGTGAGATAGACTATGATATCATCTCGGAGTACTTTGCGGGCTTCGATGGGACCGTCGCAGTCGAGGTGTTCACCGACGATGTCCCGCTTCTCCGTGATACGGCCGACCGAGTGACGGACTGCCTCGAGATCGAGTGAGTCGCTGTTTGTCTCTGCTGACGTCGTCCGCTCTCGCGGCCGACAACTACCGGTGTGTGAATTATGCCGCTTGCGCACGTTCGACACAGCGAGATGACTGTCGACGAACTCACCGACCACGGGATGGAACGAATGGATGACGAGGCGATCACGCAGTTTCTCGCCACCCACAGCCTCGGTGTCCTTGGACTGCCGACCGAGCCGACGCCGTACCTGCTGCCGATGTCCTACGGCTTCGATGGCGAGTCACAGTTGTACTTCGTCTACGTCACCGGCACCGACAGCGAGAAAGCATCGCTCTCCGACCGCGCCAACGTCGCCAGCTTTCTCGTCTACAGCGCCGAGACGATGTTTCACTGGCAAAGCGTCTCCGTGACTGGTTCGATTCGGCCGCTCTCGGACGCCGACTACGACGACCTCACTGACGCCCAGGCACCGACGTGGCGGCCGGAACTCTTCGAAGCCGCAGGCACCAGCGAGACGACCACGATCTACAGCCTCGAAATCGACGACTGGTCGGGGATCCGCCACGCCATCGAGCCACCGGCGTACACCGAACGCTCGAGTCGTGACGATCCTGACTGACTTTCGAGCGGTCGACACCGACTCGAGTGCCGTCGCGGACCCGTTTACGAGAACAGCCGTTTGAGCCGTGACGGAACCGGGTCGTGTCGTTTCGCCAGGATCACGGTCCCGGCAGCGTGTCGGCCAACGGCCCGTGAGATCGACCCGAGAAGCCGACGCTGGAGTAACCCACCACGAGAGACGCCGAGAACGGTCACATCGTGTGTGGCGCTCCAGTCGGTGATCGTCCCAGCGACGTCGGCTGCCTCGACGAGTTGCCGGTCGACTGATGGAACGTCCTCGAGCGAGGCTGCCATTTCAGCGAGTAACGCGCGTGCGTCTGTCTTGGCGATGTCGGCGTCGTCGGCGTCAACGACGTGTAACAGCGTGACCGAGGCATCGTTTGCTCGAGCGAGTGACGCTGCCGTCTCGGCGGCAAATGCAGCATGTGGGCCGGTTGAGACGGGAACGAGGATGTCGTCAACGTCACCAGTCGGCGTTTTGATTCGCTTGACGAGGACGTCACACTCGGCATCGCGGAGGACGCGGTCGACGTACGAGCCCAAAATAACGTTCTGCCGTGGTGGTCGCCCGCGCCAGCCAAGAAACAGCGTCGGATTGGCGTAGTCCTCGACTGCACCGACGATCCCACGTGCGACGCCTCGAGCGAGGCGGATTCGTGTCTCGACTGGGATTCCCTGGGTCTCGACGGATGCAGCAGCATCCGCAAGCAGTTCCTCGTCGTCGTCGGTGAGCAGGTAGCGACGGCCGTCCTGCAATGACAGTTGCGGTGGTACCTGACAGATATAGACGAGGACAATGCGAGCCGACCGATCAGCCGCGAACTCGACTGCCGTCTCGAGTTGGCGCGTCGCTGTCTCTGTGTTCGCAATCGGAACCACCACCGTCTCCGTCGAGTCCGTCGACCAGGGTACCATACGACTGACTTCGATGGCATCTCTCAAAAGGTCCAGTGTCCGCTTACTCGGGGTGGGAGTCAGAGCAAACGCTTTACTCGAGGCCAGTGTCGAGTACGGTGGACAAGTCACGGTCTGGTTCGACTGTGGGTCTCGCGTTCGCTCGAGGGCGTCATTATACTGTAAGCGCACACGGCGTGATCGAACGTCGAAGACTGCACCAATCGGCCCAGCCCACCTGCTTGCCCGATGGCACTCATGTACGACCGCATCCTCGTTCCGACCGATGGGAGTTCACACGCAGAACAGGCGACAGATCGCGCGCTCGAGCTTGCAGCGAGCGTCGATGCCTCAGTCTATGGCATCTGTGTCGTCGAAACGGGACCGTTTGGCTCCGTTACGCTCCCGGGCGAAAACGAGAGCGCAGCGTCCGTTCTCGGCGAGCGCGCTCGCGAGTATGTTGACCGAATCGACGCCCGTGGCGAAGCCAAAGACGTTCCAGTGACGACGGACGTCATCGAAGGCATTCCTGTCCGCGAAATCCTCGAGTATGCCGACGAGATCGATGCCGACGTGATCGTCATGGGCACGCGCGGTCGCGGCGGAATCAGTCGCATGATGCTCGGCAGCGTCACCGACGGCGTCACCCGCCACACCGCTCGAGACGTGTTAGTCGTCGGCGATGCGACCGCCTCGAGCGAGTCGGAGTAACGCTACGGTGTCTCAGCGACGTCCGTAATCGCCTTCGAGCGACGGCCAATTCCCCAGCCAAAGAGCGCGAGGCCGGTGAAAATGCCAATTGCCTGGACGAGATGGGCCTCCGGAATCCGTTCTGGCGTAAAGCCCCACGCCTCGAGGCCGAGACTGAGCAGCAGAAAGATCAGGACGGCACCAAGCCCGAGGTCTGCCGTTCGCATACTCGGGAGTGAGGACGGCGAAGAGTAGAACCGCCCGAGCAAGTAGAACACGAGCGTGTACGGCACCCAGCCGCCAACGAGAGTCAACAGTGCTCGAGCGGGCTCATCCGTGAGTGCGTACCGTGGGACAAGCCCAGCGTAGACGACGACGGTTGCGAGGACCGCACCTGCCAACAGCACCAGTCCACTCGTCCGTCGTGTCATATCATTCGAAGCAAGTTCAGCCGCCGTCATCAACCTATCGACCATTCCAGCCGCTCGCAACAACGGCCACACCAGTCTGCCCGTCCATAGTTAAGTATCGCGCCGGTAACGTGTATCTATGGGCACTCTCGAGTACGACTTCACTGATGAGACGGTCGTGATCACGGGCGCGAGTTCCGGCATCGGTCGTGCGATGGCACGCGAGTTCGGATCAGCGGGCGCAACCGTTCTCAACGCTGACATTCAGTCAGAGCCAAAGGATATCGACGCGGAGACGCCAACCCACGACCTCGTTGAGGAGGTCGGTGGCACCGGCGTCTACCTCGAGACTGACGTGAGTGACCCGGACGACATCGAATCCGTCATCGACGCCGCACGCGAGTACGGTGGCGTCGACGTGATGATCAACAACGCGGCGCTGTCTGCTGACGCGCCGATGCGGGAGGTCACGCCCGAGGAGTTCGAGCGCATCCATCGCGTCAACGTCGACGGCGTCTTCTTCGGCTGCCAGTACGCTGCGAACGACATGATCGAACGCGGCGATGCAGGCACCATTGTCAACACGGCCTCGATCAGTTCAACCGTCACCCAGTTCAATCAGGTCCAGTACGATTCGACGAAAGGCGCGGTTCGAATGCTCACCCGAGGATGCGCCCTCGAGTTGGCCGAACACGATATTCGCGTCAACGCCGTCGCGCCGGGACAGATCGCAACGGAGTTCGGCGAGGGCTGGACTGCCGACGCAACACGCGGCGCACAAGAAAACGACTTCATCAAACCCGTTCCTGCCGGCCGAGCGGGCACGCCAGACGACGTCGCCGGCGCTGCACTCTTCTTGGCCAGTGAGCAGGCAGCCTACATCACGGGCGAACTGCTGCACGTCGATGGCGGCTGGCAAATCATCTAGCTCGACTCCGACGGGCGAACCGCACGCGCCGATTCGCGATGGGACTCGAGGTCGAGACTCTCTGCAACCGCTGTTGCTTCCTCCCGAATCGCTGCGGCGTCGACCGTCTGAACCTCACCATCCTCGAGGACCACCTCGCCGTCGATCATCGAGAAGACCACGTCGTCGCCGTGTGCGCCGTAGACGAGATGCGAGAGCGGGTCGTGAAGCGGTGTCGCTCGCGTGCGGTCAGTATCGACTGCGATGATGTCTGCACGCCACCCCTCACGGAGTTCCCCCACGTCATCGAAACCAGCCGCGCGAGCACCGTTTCTCGTCGCCATCTCGAGGAGTTCGGCGGCAGCAGCCGTGACCGGATTCAGTCGGTCGACTTTCTGCAAGAGACTCCCCTGTCGCATCTCCGTGAACGGATCGAGCGTGTTGTTACACGGTGGGCCGTCGTTGCCGAGCGCGACGTTGATCCCGCGCTCGAGGTAGTCGACAATCGGGGCGACGCCACTCGCGAGTTTCATATTCGAGGACGGGCAGTAGGTGACGTGCGTTCCCGTCTCCGCGAGTACCTTGCGCTCGCTCTCGTCGGTCCAGACGCAGTGTGCGAGGACGACATCGTCGCCGGTGAGCCCAACCTCGTCGAGCCAGTGAATGTTTCGCAGGCCAGTGTCCGATTCGACGGTCTCGATTTCGCTGCGATTTTCGCTTGCGTGCGTGTGGATTCGAACACCCTCGTAGGCGTCGGCAAGCTCTCGGACACCACGGAGACACGACTCAGTACACGAGACCGCAAATCGCGGCGTCACGGCATACCGAATGCGGTCGTCGAACGACCCGTGATACTTCCGGATCAATCGCTCGCTCTCCGCGAGGCCAGCATCGGCCGATTCGAGCAATCCATCCGGAGAGCGCTGGTCCATTAACACCTTCCCCAACACGCCACGAATCCCCATCTCGCCGGCAGCCTTGAACGCCCGCTCGGCGTGATTAACCGAGAGATGGTCGATACAGGTCGTCGTCCCGCTCTCGAGCATCTCGAGATAGCCCAGTTTCGCCGCGACTTCCATCTCGTCGGCGGTCAGTGAGGCCTCCATCGGCAGCACGTACTCGAACAGCCACTCGAGCAGTTCGTGGTCGTCTGCGATGCCACGCCCGAGACTCTGGACCGAGTGGATATGTCCGCCGACAAGCCCTGGCAAGAGCAGGTCGTACGTGTGTTCTTCGTGGTCCGGGTACTGCTCGCTGAGCGTCGAACGCGGCCCAACGGCCTCGATACGCGATCCGTCGACGACGACGCTGCCGTCTTCGATGATGGTCCGTGCATCAGCGATGACGGTTCCCGAGAGACGCATACCAGAGACGACCTGCCGAACAGGAAAATGGTTGCTATTGTGGTCCAGACGGAGTGCTGTACCGATGTACCAGCGAAACCGCGACCCTGACAGCGGTTGCCCGCAAATAACGGACAGTAAACCGTGTCAATTGTAGCTATACCTGACATCTCGGACAGCAGCAATTCGGGGCTGGAAACTGCTCTGAATCGTTACTCGAGGAGGACACGACTGTCTGCGTGGACCGTCACGTCGTGTTCCCGGTAGCGAAACGAAACGCTGCCACGACGGGGTGGACTGTCCTGGTGACTCGAGTCGAATAGCCGATCAAGCGCATCTGTGTCGACAACATCGTGAAGCGGCGGATCCAAGTCGACCGGATCGACACCATCTGCTTCGGCGATTCGTTCAATGACGTGTATACTCGGTCGCTCCGGCGGTCTGTCGCGTTGTGTCGTTCCTCTCATCAGACGAGTAACTGGACATCAGATTCAGCCATATGCTGGATCGCAGTCGCCGCGCCGACACCCGTGGTGACGCCGTCGTAGAAGTCGTCTTCGTCGTAGTCCATCAACTCGATTGTCATCTGACAGGCCTGCAGGTCGACGCCGCTCTCGAGGGAGAGGTCGATCAACTCTTCGATGGTGGCAGTCCCGTTCTCGTCGATTTTCGTCTCCATCATGCGCGTGGCCATCCGATCCATGCCGGGGATCGCGGCGACGGCGTTCGGGACCGGCATATTCGGGTTGCCGACGGCGGAGAGTTTGAGGGTCTTTGATTTCTCTTCGTGGAGAATGTCGAGTCCCCAGAAGGTGTGGAAGACGACGACGTCCCAGTCGAACGCCGCCGCGGTACTCGCGAGGATCAACGGCGGGTACGCCATGTCGAAACTCCCCTGCGTGGCGACAATGGTCATCTTCTTCTGGTCGTCACCCGTGTCGCTATCGGCGACTGACGCCTCGAGGTCGGCGACGCGCTCGCGGAGCGCCTGCAACTCTGCGGGGTCACTGTCGGGAGCGGATTCGGAATCGGCGTCAGTGCTACTGTCATCAGCCGATGCTGGGTGGTTGTCCGTGCTCATGTTATTCCGTTTTCTCGACGTAGTGGATGAAGCGGTCGCCGTCCTCGACCTGGTCAAGAAGTTCAACTCCGTTGGTGCCCTCCGCCCAGCCCTGAATGTCACTCATGCTTCCCGAATCGGTCGCCACGACTTCCAGTACGTCCCCAGCCTCGAGGTCGTCGATTGCCTGTTTGGTTTTGACGATAGGCATTGGGCAGGACTGTCCTTTCACGTCGAGCGTCTCTGTGGTCTGGTATTCCGAGCTCATGTTCTTTTGTGCTCTGTATTGGAGCTACCACACAATATCGGGGCAGTCCATAAAAGGATATCGATTATTGCACTGTTTACGAACACCTGCTGTTTGTTCGATCTCTGCGCTGCCGACTAAAGGCACATACGCGTGCTTAGTACACATTCTCCGTCATCTACTCTGTACCTATATTGTGTGCTTTGGGGAATACCATGCAAATGCTTAAGGTCTCGGAGCCACTACTGAGCAGTGTACAATATGGACGACATGGACTTTCCAACGCCGGACGTCACAGTCGAATCGGTGATGCCCACCGAGTTGAAAACCCAAATCGATGCGGGAGAGGACGTCACACTCCTTGATGCCCGTATGGAGTCGGAGTACGAAGAGTGGAACATCGACGGCGACACTGTTGAGTCGATCAACGTCCCCTACTTCCACTTTCTCGACGAAGACATCGATGATGACGTTCTTGCACAGGTTCCGGACGACCAAGAGATCACAGTCCTCTGTGCGAAAGGCGGTGCCAGCGAATTCGTCGCTGGCTCACTCAAAGAGCGCGGCTACGATGTGAACCACCTCGAGGAAGGGATGAACGGCTGGGCGCGCATTTACGACGCTGTCGAGGTCGAGCGCTACGATGGCGCGGGAACGCTCATCCAGTACCAGCGTCCCTCCTCGGGCTGTCTCGGCTATCTCGTGTCCGACGGTAACGAAGCGGCCGTCATTGATCCACTGCGCGCGTTCACCGACCGCTATCTCGAGGATACAGCGGAACTCGGCGTCGAGTTGAAATATGCACTCGATACGCACATCCACGCGGATCACATCTCTGGGATTCGGGCCCTCGCCGCGGAGGGCGTCGAAGGAGTGATCCCAGCGGCCGCAGTCGACCGCGGCGTCACCTACGCCGATGATGTCACAGTGGCCGAAGACGGCGACGAATTCCAGGTCGGTGACGTCACCATCGAGACTGTCTCCACGCCTGGCCACACCTCCGGCATGACCTCGTACCTGATCGACGGCGAACTGCTGGCGACTGGCGATGGGCTGTTCATCGAAAGCGTTGCTCGCCCCGACCTCGAGGAGGGCGACGACGGCGCACCCGAGGCGGCTAGGCAACTCTATGAGTCACTTCAAGAGCGCGTGCGCTCCCTGTCTGACGAGACGCTGATCGGCGGCGCTCACTTTAGCGACGCTGCTAAACCCGCCGAGGATGGCACCTACACGGCACGGATTGGCCAACTCGAGGCGGACATGGCTGCCCTGACGATGGACGAAGACGAGTTCGTTGAGTTGGTCCTCTCGGACATGCCACCTCGTCCGGCCAACTATGAGGATATCATCGCGACGAACCTCGGCCAACAAGCTACTGACGATGAGGAAGCATTCGAACTCGAACTCGGTCCAAACAACTGCGCCGCCAGCCAGGACTCGCTGGCCGGTGACTAACTTCAACGATCCAGTCGAATGGTACCTGAACTTGTTGCACCCGCACTGTTCGAATCGCTGTTTCCGAACGGGATCAGTCGCTACGCCGTTGGCGGCGCACTCGTCGGCCTCGGGGCCGTCGTCATTTACCTGGGCACCGCGATTCCGGCCGGTGCGAGTACGTTCCTCGAGTCGACGCTGTCGTACGTTTCGGACCAGTCGCGGTTCCAGCAGTACCGCAGTTCTCGAGACTGGCGCGTCGTCTTTACGCTCGGTATTATTGCGGGCGCAGCCGTCTACGCGGTGACATTCCAGTCTGGCCTGGTCTCGAGTGGGCTCTACGAGGCTGGTTCGACCGGACAGGTGTACGACGTCGGCGGAATCACGCTCTGGCTGACGGACGTCCAGCCGTGGCGGCTGTTCCTCGGCGGGATTCTCGTCGGGATCGGAACCCGAATTGGGAAGGGCTGTACCTCCGGCCACGGCGTCTGTGGCGTCGGCTCGGCCTCGAAGACGTCGATTATCGGCGTCATCACGTTCCTGATCGTGGCGATTGGGACGGCACAGGTCGTGATGGCACTGGGGGTGAGTCCGTAGTGAGCGAGATTCTCGTCGGAGAATCTCGGAAATGCGAACGGGGGGGTGACGACCCGTGAGCAGCGAGATGCGACCGAAGGGAGGATCTCGAAAAGGCGAGCGGCGAGCAAAGCGACCCGCGAGCGACAGACATCCGCTGTTCATGCCGCTGATCTTCGTTGGCGGCCTGATCTTCGGCTTCGGCCTCGGATTCAGCCATATGGCCCGTCCGGAGGTCGTCTTAAACTTCCTGCAGTTCGAGGACTTCGGGTTGCTGTTCGTCATGGGCGGCGCGGCGGTCGTCACCGGGATCGCCTTCGCGCTGGTTCCGCGACTCCGAACGCGTGCGCCACTGACGGGAGATACCTACGGTCGACGGCTGAAATCGTTCGACCGCAACGTCCTGATCGGCGGCGCGGTTTTCGGCGTCGGCTGGGGCCTCTCCGGGATCTGTCCCGGCGCGGCCTACGCCAGCCTCGGCGTTGGCAACATCACAATCTTGTGGGCACTCGCCGGCATGTTCGTTGGCGCGTACCTCCAGGGCATCTGGCGGAGCCAGCGGACCGCATCGGAGACGTCGGCCACGAGCGCTGACTGACTTGGCTTCGCTGCCGACGACCTGTGATGTTCCACTTCTCGAGTCTCAGATCGACGGTGTTCCATGGTGGATACGACAGACGACAGCACGACCAGTCACGGCTTATCTGGGATGATAAAAGTCCGACTTCACCGACTGTGTCGATGCAGTCCGCAGTTTCTTTATCTTCGCTGGTCGGTGATGACGAACGATGACGACATCGTAGCCCGTATCCGTGGCGACATTCCCACCAACGCTACTCACTGCTGAGACGAACTGGCCTGCGTTTTCGCTCCCGATGAAGACCATCGAGGCGTCCTCGATCCGTGCGACCCTGCGCAGTTGCTTTGCAATCGAACCGGACGGCGCATAGCGATCCACAACGGTATGGCGAAAGTTTGCGCTGGGACAGAGACTCGTCACTTGGGTGTGCAGCCTCGAGACAACAGTCTCCATCTCGAAGTCGTCCTTCGATCCAATCCAACCGCGCTCTCTGGCGTACTTTGTATTCCCCTTCGGAATGACACTCACTGCAAGGACGATTTCGTCGAAAACGTTCCCGAACTCGGTCGCACGAACGAGTGCTGTTTCCGATAATTGTGACCCATCAAACGGGACGACCAGCGTCATATATAACTCTATTTCGTACTGCTGAAAAATTAATCGATGAATCCCACACAACGGGACTCTCCTAGTGGAGAGCAGACAGTCAATCGACGGCCAGTCACCGTATTCGCCCCACTCGAGTCAGCAACTCGTCACTGCCTCGAGTTCGTGGGTTCGGTCTCGGTGTCCCGTGCTGGAAGGAACGCCCAGATGAGCAGACAGGCAACGAGGATGCCCCCGACGAGTACCGTCTCGATGACGGTCAGTTCGATATCGAACCACGAGAGCACTGTCCTGAGTTCGACGAGGAGGGGTGCAAGCATCGCCAAGACGACGAGGAGCCCCGCTTTCGAGATCCGCATTAGCGTATCACGGCCGAGAGAGTGGCCTCAACGAGTGGCGTCATCACTGCGAGCACAAGGCCCTCGAGTTGCTGGCCAGCGTATGCGATGACGGTTCCTGGGTCGACGAGTGTGGGGAACGGCGTAATATCGGGGCCGAACAGCCCGCCACGGTCGACGATGCTTAGCAGTGGGAACGTATACGCAAAGACGACGAGAACGATTGCAATCGCCGTCCAGAGTTTGAGGTTATCCAAGACGGGTGGTGCGTCCTCTGGGCCGGAGAGTGTCTCGGCGTATTCGTTTGGTGGAAGCGTCTCGCTGCGACTGTTGAGTACTGTTCCGATCACGTTCGCAAAGAACAGCACCAGGGAGAGTGTCAGCAAGATGCCGCCGAGGACGATCTGTGCGTCGAGTTCAGCGACGCTCCCGACGCCGGCTTCGAACTCGAAGCCGTCGTACTGTGGTTCGGCGGTTCGACGTGGAATCCCAAGCAGGCCGGCGCGGTGCATTGCATTGGACATGAACGTCATTCCGACGAACCAGAGGACGACCTGGCCGAGCGCAACAGAGCGGTTCCAGAGTTCTTTGCCGGTCACCTGTGGGAGGAACCAGTAGGTAACAGCCATGAACGTCAGTGCAACGGCTGTCCCGACAGTAAGGTGGAAGTGACCGACCACCCAGAACGTGTTGTGGACGAGATAATTGATGTTCATGCCGGCGTTGATCATGCCCGAGAAGCCGGCAGCAGCGAACATCAGTCCCGCAAGCGCCATTCCGGTGAAAATGGGGTCACGCCATGGCAGTGCCGTCAGCCAGCCGAAGTAGCCCTCGCCGCCGCGCTGACGAGCGCCGTGTTCCATGCTGGCAACGACAGTAAACGCCGTCAGTAAACTAGGGAGCAACAGAAACATGGTATTCGTCATTGCGATGAACTTGAAGCCCTCTGCGATCCCGGGATCGAGATACTGGTGGTGGATCCCCGTTGGGACCGAGAGAATCAAGAAGAGGACGAACACAACACGGGCAAGCGGATCGCTAAACAGTTTCCCGCCCGAAATCTTTGGCAACATGATGTACCACATCATGTACGCCGGCATCAGCCAGAAGTAGACGACCGGGTGACCGAAGAACCAGAATAGCGTTCTGGTCAGCAGTGGATTGATAGTGTCGATCCAGCCCAGTGACCATGGAAGCAAGAACGCGAGGATCGAAACGGCAACGCCAAGCGTCGCGATATACCACATCAGCGTCGTCGTCAGAACCATAAACGTCGGGAGTGGGATACGCTCGTCGGGATGTTCCTGTTTCCAGGCCCACCACGACCGGAACCAGTCGGCTCCAGCGAGCCAGGTACCGACGACGAACAAAACGAGTCCAAGGTAGAACAGTGGATGGCCCTGCAGCGGGGCATAGAACGTAAACAGCACCGAGGCACTCATGTCGATTGCATCAGTGAACCCGGCGAAGATTGGAATCGCGGTCAACACCGTCCCAAGGACCATCAACCCGTACCAGGCCCACGTGAATCGTATGTCCTCGAGGCCCCGATCTAAACTGGTTGTTACCGCCCACGTGAACACGCCAACGAGGAAGAAAATTGTAAACGTAATTGCAAGCAACACGCCGTGTGCGGTGAGAACGGTATAGTAGTCCGTCGAATCGATAAATCGGAGGACATCAGTTCGATGAAGTGTCTGGATCAGTCCGAACAGCCCACCGATTGCGAGGGCAAGGAACGAACTGTAGAATGCCATCCGCACAATTCTCGCTTCCGCTGGGAACATTTCGAGATACGTACCTGTCGAATTACTCATCAGCATCACCTCCAGTCGCAGCAGCATCGTCTGCGTCGTCTTCGCTGTCCGTCATCACAGTCACAGTCCCACTCACTTCCTCGCCATCGGCAGTGACCGTCCAGTCGTGGTCGCCCTCTCCAAGTTCAGACGCCTCGAGTGTGAACGTCGTTTCCTCGCTTGTGTCGCCCGCGACGGAGAGCGTCGTCTCCATCGTTTCGTTGGCACTCTCGAGAGTTACTTCCGTCTCGATATCATCCAGCAATCCGTTCTGTACCGTCACATCAATCGTCACGTCCTCGTCGAGTGTCACTTCATCAGGAGCCGTAGCCGACAGTTCGGTGAGAGTGAACTCGTCTTCGGGCACGACGTGGATTTGGCCTTCCATCTCGTGATGGTTGAACCCGCAGTATTCGTTACAGACGACACCGTACTCGCCTGGGTCATCGAATTCGACAGTCATCTGGGCGACCTCGCCAGGAATCACCATCGTGTTGATGTTGGTCCCAACGACACTGTAACTGTGAATGACGTCACGGCTGGTTACGTAGAACGTTACGTCACTGTTTGCTGGGACCTCGAGCACCTCAGGTCGGAACGCAAAGGTTTGGGCGACGACGTATGCGTCGTATTGGTTTTCACCGACGTGTTCGACGCCAGGATCTCCGAAGCGCTCGTCATCGTTCAGTTCCCCCGGTTCAACAGTCGGTTCCTGATCACCAACCATCGTGATACCGAGGGCGACCGACCCATACGTGATGGTCGCAATGAACCCGACAATTAGTACCATCGCAGCGACGAGCCACAGTTTCTCATACGTGTGAATATTCATATGAGCCCCCCTGCGAGAAAGACAGAGCCGACGACCGTTGGATCGTTCCCCAAGAACTCAACAAAGTACATAAAGAACCAGAGCGCGACCAAAATGAGAAAGTACAGCATGATCAATGCGAGTGTCCCTACCGGATTGTACTCGTCGTGGCCGATTTCACGTCGTTGTGTATTCTGTTCGTGGTCTGTCGCCGAATTCATGCGGATGAGTTGGGATAGATATAGGTTAAATAGCGATTCCAATTCCCATCCCATAGGAACAAAAGATAGTACTTATCTCGCAATACTGCCCACTACCTGTATGGTACTCGAGGCGCTCACACCCCGGCATTCGCTTCCAGTCGGGTTGCTGGCATTGATTCCTGTCGCCTGGTTCGGATTCGGCAGATCAGCAACAAGCGGATTCGTTGCCGCGGTCAATGTCATACTGATTCTCGCCTGCCTTTATGTTGCATTCACACCAGTTCCAGACCACCACGACCACGGGTCGAATGGAACGTCACCGTAGCTGTGACCGTCCGAACCGTTCCAAACACATGCGGGGGCGACAGCGACCCGCGATAGAGTGTGCCCTCACGTGGCTAGTGCTCACGTTCAACGCAGTCGCCGCTGTTGCGTGGCACCATCACTGCACCCTGTTTAGACGCCTCGAGCTATCGTCTCTCTGCCGATGAGTCACACATCCGTTCCAACCGAACCTGAAACTCCTGCAGACGACTCGAGCGGCTGCAGTCTCTGTTCGCTCCCGATCTCGAGTGATCCCATTACTGGACCCGATGACACGCAGTTTTGTTGTCGTGGCTGTCTCGAAGTCCACCGGGCACTCGGTGAGACTGCAGAAACGGACGGTGCTGCCGTTCGTGACCGGCTGGCGAGTGAGTCGTCGACGATGGACGATCTCGAGGGCGAGGATGCGTATCTGACGGTCGATGGGATGCACTGTGCGACCTGTGAGGCATTTCTCGAGACGCGGGCAATGGCGACAGAGGGAGTGCTCGGCGTGGAGGCGAGCTACGCAACTGATACGGTCAGGGTGGCGTACGATCCTGAGGCCCTCGACGAGACGGCGCTTCCGACTGTGCTTTCGGGGTACGGCTATGACGCTCGCGAACGGACGAACGAGCAGGACGACCGCACCCGCGATGATTCACTGGTGAAATTCCTTATCGGTGGCGGGTTGTTCGGGATGATGGTGATGGTCTGGTATGGCGTGTTTCTCTATCCGACGTATTTTGGCTACGAGCCGTTGGCGGAGTTCGGGAGCTACGATGGCTACTACCTCGTAGTGAACATCTGGTTGATGACGTCGTTCGTCCTGTTTTACACTGGCTGGCCTATCTTGCGCGGGGCCTACGTCAGCCTCCGGTCGGGAATGCCCAATATGGATCTCCTCGTCTCGCTGGCTGCCGTGGGGGCGTACGCGTACAGTACCCTCGCGATGGTTCTGGGACGGACAGATCTGTACTTCGATGTGTCCGTCGCGGTTGTCCTCGTCGTCACCGCTGGCACCTACTACGAAACCCGGATCAAGCGCCGCGCTGCGGGACTGCTGAGTGAGCTGACCGAAGCACAGGTCGATACCGCCCGACTGGCAGACAGCGGTGACACAGTTGCACTGTCTGCCATCGATCCGGGCGACCACCTCCTCGTTCGCTCGGGAGAGCGCATCCCACTCGATGGAACGATCCACGAGGGACAGGCGGCCGTCGACGAATCGCTGATTACTGGCGAGTCTCTGCCAGTGACGAAAACGCCCGGCGATCCTGTTCGAGGTGGGACCGTCGTCACAGATGCACCGGTCGTCGTCGAGGTCGGTGACGACGCAAAAAGTACCCACGATAGACTAGTGTCGCTACTCTGGTCGATTCAAAGCGCCCGACCGGGCATCCAGCGACTCGCAGACAAACTCGCGACAGTCTTCGTTCCACTCGTTGTCGTCCTCGCGACTATCGCAACAACTGTACTGCTCGTGACCGGCTCGAGTCCGAGTACAGCGTTGCTTGTCGGGCTCACGGTCGTAATCGTCTCCTGTCCGTGTGCGCTTGGACTTGCGACACCGCTTGCAATCGCGTCGGGTATCCAGACGGCAGCCCGACGCGGAATCGTCGTTGCAACGGAGACGATATTCGAAGCGACACCGACTATCGATGTTGTCGTCCTCGATAAGACCGGGACGCTTACTGAGGGAGAGATGTCTGTCACGGACGTCTACGTCGACGAGAGTACCGACCAGACTCGAGAGCCGGTCGATGCCGGTGTTGTCTTGTGCCGCGCCAAGGCCGTCGAAGCGCTCTCCGAGCATCCAATCGGCCGTGCAATCGCCGATGCACCGTTCGATGACACAGATAGTGATGCAGTCGAAACTGTTGACGTTGGAAACTTCGAACGAACTGCTCGAGGCGTTACCGGCGTCATCGACGGTGAGCGCACGCTCGTTGGGCATCCCGAATTTGCCCGTAGCCGTGGCCTCTCGATTCCAGCGTCACTGGCAGCGAGTATTGAAGAGACACGATCTGCGGGTGAGGTACCAGTTGTCGTCGGTTGGGATGGTCGTGTCCACGGCGTCATTGCAGTCAGCGACTCGCCCCGTGAGAACTGGGAGACGGTGATCGATACGCTCTCAGTTGATCGATCAGTCGTCGTCCTCACCGGTGATGAGGGGGCCTCGGCTGATCGGTTTCGCGCCATCGACGGCGTCGACGACGTTTTCGAAGCGGTCCCGCCCGAGGCCAAAGCCGAGACGATCCGTCGGCTCCGGACGCGCGGAACGGTCGCAATGGTCGGCGATGGAAGCAACGACGCGCCCGCGTTGGCTGCCGCAGACGTCGGAATCGCGATGGGGAGCGGCACTGAACTCGCGACCGATGCTGCAGACGCCGTGATCCTTGGCGATGACCTCGGCTCTATCGTCGACGTTTTCGACATTTCGTCGGGGACACACCGCCGAATCCGCCAGAATCTGGGCTGGGCATTCGTCTACAATGCCATTGCAATCCCAGTTGCGATCACTGGGCTACTGAGTCCACTCGTTGCAGCCCTCGCAATGGCAACGAGCAGTCTGCTGGTCGTCATCAACTCGTCGCGGTCGCTGTGATGTACCCGGCTTTGGCCTCCACGATACAAATGCTTATTCTGGCCCAAAGACAACTCCCGATATGGATACCAGCTCGAGTTCCGTCTCGAACGCTGCTGAACGGTCAGCAGCGCTGACGGACCGACTCGAATTACGCCGACAGGCGATTTTCGTCGGTATCACGTTTGTTGGCATGTTTGTCGGACTCTTCGGAAGTTGGTTCGGTGCGCCGTCGTCGGTCGTCTGGGGAGGGTATGGCGCAGCCTACGTCTTCGGCGGTTGGTACGGCCTCAAAGCGAGCGTTGCGGCGATACGAGAGCCGGCAGTCGAGATTGATCTCCTCATGATTATCGCCGCGCTCGGGGCGCTGTACATCGGCGCACCGTTCGAGGGCGCAATGTTGTTGTTCCTGTTCTCGCTCTCGGGCGTCCTCGAGGAGTATGCGATTGGCCGGTCACGAACCGCGATCAAGTCGCTTGTTGAGATGCGCCCGGAATCGGCGCAGGTGCTTCGCAACGGGACGGAAACGACGACGCCAATCGATGACGTCGAGGTCGGCGACGTGTTCGTTGTGCGCCCCGGTGAACGGTTGCCCCTCGATGGCGTCGTTGAAACCGGCGAGAGCACGGTCGATCAGTCCTCACTCACTGGCGAATCGGTGCCCGTGGCGAAAGAACCCGGGGACGAGGTCTTCAGCGGGACGATCAACGAGACGGGCAGCCTCGAGGTGCGAGTGACCCGAGAGGCCACGGAGTCGGCGATTTCCCGGCTCATTACCATGGTCGAGGAGGCACAGGAGAAACGAGCGCCGACCCAGCAACTCATCGACCGCTTCGAACAGCCCTACGTGCTTGGCGTGTTCGCGATGACGGTGGTCGCAATCGCGCTCCCACTGACACTCCTGAATCACTCGTTCGAGCCGACCTTTTATCGGGCAATGACACTCATGGTCGCCGCCTCACCCTGTGCAGTCATCATCTCGACGCCGGCGGCAGTGCTGTCGGCAATCTCTGCCGGTGGCCGACAGGGTGTCCTGTTCAAAGGCGGCGAACACATCGAAACCGCCGGAAACGTCGACGCAATCGCGTTCGACAAAACGGGGACGCTGACGGAGGGGAACACGCGACTAACTGACGTCCGCGCCCGCGAGACGGCTCTCTCAACCGACGGCGGTGCACTCGACAGCGACCTGCTCGCAGACAGCGCACTCGAGTACAACTCCAACGCTGACGACCGACTGCTTGCACTCGCGGCAGCCGTCCAGTCCCGGTCGGAACACCACCTCGCCGAGGCGACTGTCGAGGCTGCTGCGGACCGTTCTCTCGAGGTGGCTGCTGCCAGCGACTTCGAGGCCGTTGTCGGCAAAGGTGTCCACGCGACCGTCGACGGACAGACAATCCACATCGGGAACCCGCGCTACGTCGAGACCGTCCTCGAGGATCGCTCGATTGATGGCCGCGAAATTGGTCTCGAGGCTGTCCGCAACCTCGAGAACAAGGGAAAAACGAGTGTCCTCGTCGTGAGCGAGACTGACGAGGAGCTATCCGTGCTCGGCTGGCTCGCGTTTACCGACACGATCCGTCCCGACGCAGCCGAGATGATCGAGCAACTTCGCGAACGTGGCGTCGAACAGGTCGTCATGCTGACTGGCGACAACGAGCGGGTCGCTCAGTACATCGCCGAGGAACTGGGTATCGATGAGGTGTACGCGTCGTTGCTTCCCGAGGAGAAAGTCGATCACATCGAGGCACTCCAGGAGCGCCACGAGGCTGTCGCGATGGTTGGTGACGGCGTCAACGACGCCCCCGCGCTCGCAACGGCCGATATCAGCATCGGCATGGGTGGCGTCGGAACTGACGTCGCACTCGAGACGGCCGATATCGTCCTCATGTCGGACAAACTCAATCGGCTTCCCTACGCGTTCGCCCTCAGCAAGGAGACGCGCCGGACGCTGTACATCAACTTCGCCATCGCGTTCGGAGCCATTGCAATCATGGTCATCGCGATTCTCACCGCTGGAATCCCGCTCCCGGTTGCGGTCGTCGGTCACGAGGGGTCGACTGTCCTCGTCAGCCTGATCGGGTTGCGGCTGTTGCGATTCGACGAGTGAACGACTCCACCCTACTCGCTCGCTTTCGCTCCCTCATCGAGGATGGGTTACTCGCAGACACAACGGGGCTGATCGCAGTCGGTGGCGGCGTCCCGAAACATCACGCGATTATGACCAATCTGTTCCGCGGCGGCGCGGATTACGTCGTATACATTTCGACAGGGATGGAAGGAGACGGCTCATTGTCGGGTGCCCCGCCGAACGAGGCAGTCTCGTGGGGCAAAATCAAGGACGAACGAGCGAACTACACACAGATCGAAGCGGAGGCGACGCTGGTCTTCCCGCTGCTCGTGGCAGGCGCGTTCAACTAGTCGACCTCCTCTCGAGCAGGCACACTCTTGTGCCTGCCGCCCAAAAGTGTCGCTATGGGATTTCACACGTTCCCCATCGACCGCGCTGACAAACTCGAGGATCCGTCACGCTATCGCTTTTGCTCGCGCGAGGAACTGCTCGAGATGCTCGCACCCGACGCCGAGGCTGTCGTCGCGGATCTTGGATCGGGAACGGGCTTCTACTCCCGAGATGTTGCTCCGTTCGTCGAGACGCTGTACGCAGTCGACCTACAGGAGGAGATGCACGAGTACCACCGCGACGAAGGCTGCACAGCGAACGTCGAGTTCGTCACCGCAGGGATCGACTCGTTGCCCTTCGCGGACGACGAACTGGACGGGGCCTTCTCGACGATGACCCACCATGAGTACGCCACGGACGAGACGATGGCGGAACTCGCCCGCGTGATTCGTCCGGGCGGTCGTCTCGTCACCGTCGACTGGTCGGCCACTGGAACCGGTGCTGACGGCCCGCCAGTCGACGAACGATTCGGTCCCGACGAGGTCGTGGCCCACCTCGAGGACGTTGGCTTCTCCCTCGAGCGTGTCCACGACCGGCCAGAGACGCTGGCAGTTGTCGTCTCTCGGTAATTGTGCGGCGCGATCAGGCAGGTGGCACGAGCATCACGTTGCCGTTTGCTTGCGCAACCAGGTCCTCAGAAACGCTCCCCAGCAGTAGTCTCCGAAGCCGGCTGTGACCGCGCGAGCCGACGAGAATCGTCGTCGGGTCGACGGCGTCTTCGACGGCGAGAATCTCGTCGGCTGGATCACCCTGGCGAATCTCGAGACGGGTGTCAATATCCCACTCCTCGAGTTGGTCGGCCAACGTTGAAAGCTGTGTTTCGGGGTCGTCTGCCTCCGTCGGACCGGGATCTTTCGGCGTTTCGACGTGGACGAGCGTCGCCTCCTGGGTTGCATGACGCAGGTACGAGAACGCTTCGAACGCACGATCTGCGTTTTCGGAGAAATCCGTCGCATACAGCATTCGCTGGAACAAGTGCTGTCTGACGACGGTCGGATCGTCGGCCTCGCGTTCGATTCGATTGACCAGTAGCGGCGTCTCGGTCGTTCGGGCGAGGTTGCGCGCCGTCGAGCCGATAACCCGATTCTCGAGTGGACTTTTCCCGCGCGAGCCGACAACGGTGAGACTCGCCCCAATCGTTTCGGCGATGCCGCGGATGCGGCGGTGTGGGGTCCCGCGGACAACATGCGTCTCGACATCGAAGCCAGCGCGTTCGATAACGCCTTCGTACGCTGAGATCGCGTTTCGACGCCGTTTTTCGAAGTCGATTCCGGGCATGCCCGCGTGGACGTTTGACGGAATGACCGTCACCAGGTGCATCTCTTCGATGCCGATTCGACCGAGACACTCGAGGCAGGTCTCATTCTCGATGGTCGCCTCGCTGGCCGCCGAGAGGTCTGTGGCGAGTACCGCTTTCATACGCCTCGTACGGTCTGACAGCATAATATTGTTTGGGTATCCCAATATATGGCAGCATACCTGGCAGCAACTGAGTTTGATGTGGACACTGACTCTTGGCCAGACCGTGGAATGTGCGGGCAGATCTCTGCTATCGAAGTCTGTGTGAGTGGACCCCATGTGCGCCTTCTATCCGACAATCGTTCGATATGGCGCGGGCGAGACGCACCGTCGGTGTGCGCGACGACGAACTCGAGGATCTATATCTCCATAACGTATGGAAATATTCTCGTTGGATAGGCGTCGCATAGGCTGGAGTAATATTGTTCTTGAGTCCCAAAAGCGTTATACACTCCCTCGGAGTAGAGAGTAATGAGTAGAAATCCATGAGCTGTACACTACCAACTGCGAATGGAGGGTGCGACGCATGATCGAGTTCGCCACAGTTCCTGCACCGGTACAGGCGACGCTCCTCGTGGGCGTCATCCTCGTTCAGGCCGTCGTCCTCTACGTCGGGTACGGCGCTCTCGAGCGAGTTGCAACGCCACTGATTAAAACGATCACGGACGCCTAATCGATGGAGCTACTGGGACTGAGTCTGACTCTGCTGGTGTTGTTCGTGAGCTTTGGCTTCATGGTCGGCGTCCTGTTTGGCTTCTTCGGCATGGGTGGCTCGTTCCTGATTACGCCGACGCTGCTCTTGCTCGATTACCCTGCGTCGGTCGCTATCGGGAGCGGACTGGCGTTTTACTTCGGGACGTCGGTGATTGCCGTCCTGAAGCACTACGATATCGGACAGGTCGACTACAAACTCGGCGCGATCCTGTTCATCGTGCTCTCGATTGGGATCGAACTCGGCAGTCGCCTTGTCTTTGGCTTAGAGGCGCTGGGAATCGCGAATCTCGTCACGGGCATTGCCTACGTCGTCCTGCTTGCGGGGATCGGCGCGCTGTTCCTTCGCCGAGCCGCCACCCTCGAGGATGGGGACGACACTGGAGGCGATGACGGTTCCGACGACGTCAGTGATGAGGACATTCCGGCCATCGGCCAGAAGATACAGTCCTACACCATCCCGCCGATGATCTCACTCACGTCCGGCGGGCGCGCATCGGTGTGGACAATCACGGGTGCCGGCGGGAGCGTCGGCCTCGTCTCGGGGCTGATCGGCGTCGGTGGTGGCTTCATCCGCATGCCCGCGATTTACTACCTGATCGGGACGCCGCTGACTGCAGCCGTCGGCACCAGCCTGTTCGCCGGGCTGTTCTCGGGCGCGTTCGGGACCTTCACCTATGGGATGTCTGGCAGCGTCGACCTGACGGTCGTCTCCTTGCTGCTAGTCGGGAGTGCTCTCGGCGCTCGCATCGGCTCCGCTGCAACGACGATGGTCGATGAGGACGACGTCATCGTCTATTTCGGTCTCATGATGGTCTTCGCCAGCGGCGGAATCGCCCTGTCCGAACTCGCAAACTGGCTTGGCACGGACGCGCTCGATCTCGTGAGCGTCCTCCTGCTCGTCGGCTCGTCGTTTTTCGTCGCGTCAATGATCCTCTACAAGGTCGTCCAATCGACCGGTTCGGACGACTCGAGCGCACACACCACACCAAACGGTGATGATTGATGCCATTGAAGACCCACTCGTGTGGGCTCAGCATAGCCGGGACCACCGCGTGCTCGCTCACCGCTGATCAATCGTGACTCTCATCGCAATCGTCGCACTCATTCTGGCACTCGGGGTCGCCTCCCGCGTTCTCGCCGACCAAATCCACATTCCGAGCGTCCTTTTTTTGATCGTCGCAGGGATTGTGATCGGTCCCGAAGTGCTTGGGGTCGTCTCCCAGGAGAGCTTCGGCGGCGGACTCTCGGCGATGGTCGGCGTCAGCGTCGCGATCATCCTCTTCGAAGGCGGCTATCACCTCCACCTCGAGAAGCTTCGGGAAAGTCCAACGGCGCTGCTTCGGCTCACCACCATCGGCGCGGCGATCACCTGGCTCGGCACGGCCGCCGCTGTCGTCGTCTTTCTCGAGACGAGTCTCGAGGTCGGCCTCCTAGTCGGCGCACTGCTGATTGCGACCGGGCCGACGGTGATCGGACCGATCCTGCAGGTCGTGACCGTGCGCGATCACGTTGCCAGCGTTCTCGAGGGTGAAGGTGTAATCAACGATATCACCGCGGCGATTCTGGTTGTCGTCATCTTCGAAGTCCTCGTCGCGGGGACTGGAACACCGGCCGCGCTCGTCGGTGAGTTTGCGAGACGGTTGGGAATCGGGCTCGCAGTCGGTGCGCTCGTTGCGGCTGCGGTCTGGTTCTTCCTCGAGCATGGACAGTCCCGACCGTCTGCAGCGCCGCTTCACGCCCGGTTGATCGTTCTTGCCGGGATCATCGTCGCCTACGCTGGTGCTGAAACGATTGCGAGCGAGACGGGTATCGCCGCTGCCGCAATGGCCGGCTTTGTTCTCGGAAACGTTGACCTGCCGTACCACGAGGACGTGATCGACTTCCTCGATGACCTCTCGGTCGTCGTCCTCTCGTTTATCTTCGTCGCGCTGGCGGCGTTGATCGACTTTGCGGATATCCGTGCGCTTGGACTGGCCGGGCTTGCCATCGTCGCCGCGATCACGCTGGTGCTCCGGCCAGCCGTCATCTACCTCTCGACGACCCACGAGCGCTTTACGACCAACGAACGGCTTTTTCTGAGCGCCGTCGGCCCGCGCGGGATCATCCCCGCAAGCGTCGCGACGCTGTTTGCCGTCGAACTCCAGGCACTCGGTCGGCCACAGGAGGCTCAACTGCTCGCCGGAACCGTCTTTCTCATCATCTTCGCGACAGTCGTCCTTCAGGCTGGCCTCGCACGACAGATCGCAACCTCACTCGGCGTTTCACCAATGCGCACACTCATCATCGGCGGGGGCCGCGTCGGTCTCTCGCTCGCAGAACGACTCGAACAGGACGGAGAGAACGTACAACTGATCGACACCGACTCCGATGCAGTCGAAACTGCTCGCAAACGCGGCCTTCGTGCACTCGAGGGCGATGGCACTGACGCCAGGATCCTCGAGCAAGCGGGCGCAGATGAGGCGAAGACTGTTATCGCGGTCACGCCTGACGACGACGTTAACTTGCTCGTTTGTCAGCTCGCAAAAACGACTTTCGACGTCGACACGGTCGCCGCACGGGTGAACCAACCCGACAACGTCGACGCCTTCGAATCACTCGGCGTCCATGCAATCGATCTCTCGATGGCAACCGCGTGGTCGCTCGAGAACGTCCTCGAACGACCGTCGCTGTCGGCGTGGATGAACGAACTCGGGCGGACGGGTGACGTCCAAGAGATCGAGGTGACGGCCACGGACCTCGTCGGAAAGACCATCGCCGAACTCAACGCCGAAATTCCCGACGGTGTCATTGTCGGACTGCTCACTCACCAAGACGGGACAACCGAAGTGCCGACGGGCGATCACGAACTTCGAGATGGTGATCGTGTGACGTTCCTCGGACAGACGGACGCAGTCGACCGTGCCGTCAAGCGGTTCCACCCCCACGAGTAGCCCGCGCTACTGGATTCGACTTGTATTTCCGATATGGTGCAACATTGCTCAGAGCAATACATCTCGAGAGTGCCACATATTCGTCCACGAAAGTTCAATAGCATCGCTACAGCGCATCTATCCAATCATACCAGAAATCAACCTTCCTTCGAAGTACACTGAATTGTGCAATACCTACAAAACCTTTACAAGCATTCGGCCCGTAGAGAGCAGTGATGACAACTGATACCCACAGCGGATCGGACGCACAATCGCCGGCAAAACCGCTCGAGGTCGACGGTAGCGACCACCTCGAGGACCTCATCGACCGTCACGACGTCGTCCTCGTGGACTTCTTCGCAACATGGTGCGGGCCATGCAAGATGCTCGAGCCCGTCCTCGACGGACTCGCGGGAGAGACGGACGCGACCATCGCAAAAGTCGACGTCGACCAGCATCCACAGCTGGCGGAATCCTACGGCGTCCGTGGCGTCCCGACGCTCGTCCTCTACGCTGACGGCGAGCAGGTCGACCAACAGACTGGCGCACTGCCCGCCGACCAACTGCGAACCCTGATCGAAACCCACACCGAATGAACACGGATTCCACGACAGCCGACACGCCTACGACTCGAGACGTCGTCATCGTCGGCTCCGGCATTGCCGGCCTCTCGGCTGCGGTCTATGCCGCACGAGCCGACCTCGAGCCACTCGTCCTCGAGGGGCCCGAACCCGGCGGCCAGCTCACGTTGACAACCGACGTCGAGAACTACCTCGGATTTCCCGAGGGAATCGGCGGCATGGAATTGATTCAGCAGGGCAAAGCGCAAGCCGAGCGCTTCGGGGCTGAGTTTAGACACGGCACCGTCGACGCTGCCCACCTCGAGGACCAGCCGTTCGAACTCGCCCTCGCGAGCGGTGACACTATCCGAACGCGTGCCCTGATTGTTGCCACCGGCGCGAGCGCCCGCTGGGTCGGCGCTGACGGCGAGGACGACCTGATGGGCTACGGCCTCTCGACGTGTGCGACCTGTGACGGTGCGTTCCACCGTGGTGACGACGTCCTCGTCATCGGTGGCGGCGACAGCGCCATGGAAGAAGCGCTCTTCCTGACGAAATTCGCCGACAGCGTGACCGTCGTTCACCGACGTGACGAGCTTCGTGCCTCGGACATCATGGCGCGGCGAGCGCGTGAACACGACGCAATCGAATTCCGCTGGAACACCGAACTCCTCGAGATTCACGGCTCACAGGGCACCGGCGTCACCGGTGCAACGCTGGTCTCCCATCCCGACGGCCACCCGACTGCAACCCTGGATGACCACGAGGTCGACCGCGAACGCATCGACGTCGGCGGCATCTTCTACGGTGTCGGCCACATCCCGAACACGGATTTCCTCGAGAAGACCCCCGTCGATCTCGCCGACAGCGGCCACCTCGAGACACTCGAGGGGATGACAACCGAGACGACCGTCGACGGCGTCTTCGGCGCTGGCGACGTGATGGACCCCGACTACCGGCAGGCGATTACCTCGGCCGGCACCGGGAGCATGGCTGCACTCGACGCTGAAGCGTGGCTCGAGGAGCACACCGCGATGATCGAACTGCAGGCCTAGAGGGTGTCATAGAACGCTTCCCGTAGCGTTATTTCAACATTCACCAGACTGAGGCCACATATGTCGGTCAGTATTCCGTTCGAGTCGGGAGAAAGCACTTATAGTCAACGTCTCTTGATTTTAGTGTGAAACGACGGTCCCTTCTCGCTAGCACCGGAATGCTCATCTCTGTGTCCGTCTCTGGATGCCTTGGAAATCTCAATAGTGGAAGTACAGTAATCACCCACTATGAATTCGAGACAGGTGTTGACGTTGACAAGGGAATGAATGATGACCCAGCCGTCAGTTTTGAAGATGATGAAATACACGTGATAGGCGCGTATGGAATTGGTAACGCGTGCTATAGTGAACACCTTGCAGAGCCCTCTTATGACGCCGAACGTGATGAACTGCAGATTCGACTTACTCGACAACACAGCGGAAGCGATACCTGTGATGAGCTTTTCCAAACTGTCTCGTATCGTGTGGTAGTCTCCGTCGATGGAGACCTCCCAGGCACTGTCACCGTAACCGAAGACATGGGTGAGGAAACGACAGCAGAGAGTGGGTTCGGTCTATTGCCATAGTACAGATTTTTTACAATGGGCTGTACCCAACCTGTCCGTATCGCTCTCTGCGGTCACAGAGCAAGGGATGCAAACTGTGCTATAGTAGCTCTTGAAACGATTTACACACTGATCGCAACGTCATCCTGTGATCAGGTGTGCAGTGACTTTCAATAGCTACTATCTGACATTGTCGGCGTAACCAAGACGCAATCGTCGAGGGCGCACATGATTGACAGCGTAGTTGCGCAATCCTTCACCAGATGCCTACAGAATCACAGCGCCAATATACGCAACGAGAACCGCACTCGAGATGCCCACAGTGATTCCGAGCGTCGGACTGGGGTTGGTGCCACCAAGTGCGAGAGTAAACATCGCGGCCGCACCGAGAACGAGGCCGACGCCGAACAACCCTTGCTGTGCATTTCCACCCGCACGGGCGACGGTCTCGGAGAACGACACACGCTCATCCGCACTGGCCTGTGCAGCCGACAGCCGAAGTCGCCACGGGACAGCCAACACCGAGCCGCCACCGGAGAACGACGCCATCAGTACGCCATAGAAGATACTCTCGAGGACGACGACACCCAATACGGCGAACGTAGCAGCAGTGAGAATACCAACCCCAATGCCGACCAGCCGACGCGTTCGATCCTCGAGTTCCGTTCCGTTCGTCGTCATATAGTATAAGTGAGACAGAGGAACTAAAAATATGCCGACCACGGTGAACACCAGCTTTGACACGTTCCCAAACAGTCGCTCTGCTGTTTTTGTATTCGCTCATCGGTTTTCTGGCCTACCAATTGCCTCTGACGCATCGGACAACGAGGATACGAACAAAATTACCGTCTCGGAAAGTCCGAACTGATGATTGACTATTCGTCGTCGGCTGGATACTGAATGAATACCATCAAGAAAGCTCCATCGTGTTCCATGTGAAACGTTTTTTCGCGACGACCTGGGTGGTCATTGTGATGTGGTGCAGGCGGTGTCCCCGCTTGATGGACTTCTGCGGTGGCGGTGAGCGTTTCTTTTCCTTCGTCAGAATTCTCGGTAACCGATCTCACGTTGATATACGACCCGAGTTCGGCTTCTTCAGCATACTCTTCTACGTTCTCCAGAAATTCAGGGTACAGGCCCTCGTTTTTGATAGTATCAGTTTCCCCTGATATGACATCATACCTACTCGGAATGGAACGCTCTTCGACGAGTTTTCCCCGAAGAGTGAAGAGTCTGTTTCTCACAGCCCCAGTTGTCTCCTCCTCCTCCTCTTTGGGTTCACTCTCGCCATCCTGAGTGCCAACGTCGCCATTTTCGGCTTCGTCGGATTCGCTGTCGAGACAACCTGTGGAGACGAAAGTAGCGAGAATACCGATAGACGAAATAATTTGTCGTCGCTTCATAGACAAATTCTATCGGGATTGTGTATATACCTTGAGGTGAGTCGTAGTCAAAACACTACTGCACACGGCCGAGACACACAGCGAACATGGGCTGTCTCGACGAGAGCGGCCACAGCACCTATAGTAACAACTGGAACTGTGTACACACTAATCGCATAGCTATCGTGCGATTGGGTGCACACTGACGTTCAGTGGCTACTATATCCTGTGATCACGAACCCATAGATTCGACAGCCACACCAAACGCTATACGTAGGTCCCGCGCTGAAGACAACTGTGAAGCGCCAATGGCGTCTCGTCGCCGTCAGCGTCGTTCTCGTCGTTGCGGTGGCCATAGTCGGCCTGTTTGTACTCGATGTCGAAACGAGCGACCCTGAGCCTGCGCTCTTCGACGACACCGTCTCGATGGGACTCGCCCTCGAGGACGAACGCGGCCTCGAGGAGGAGGTCGAACTGCCGAAGGCGCAGGTGTTTTACTCCCAGTACGAGTACGTCGTTGGCTATTACGGCCTCGAGACGTTCGTCACCGCACAGCGGAGCGAGGGCCATACCCAGCAGTTTGGCTACCCGTTGACGATTTACGTCAGCGATTATTCGGCGACTGACATCGAGTTGAACGCGGACGGGTATCCAACGGTCGACAATCAGCCAGCCTGGCACGACGCCGAGGACGCCTGGTACGTCTCCGAGAGCGATGCGGTTGCACCCGGTGGCGATACGGTGATGCCATTTTCTGACCGGGAAGACGCCCACGCGTTCGCCGAAACCCACGACGGCATCGTCCTCACGTGGGATGAACTCCTTGAGGCCGAGTTCGAGACTGACGAGGCAACAGCGGTACGGGATCGAGTCGACGACCAGCACCGCGAGGGGGACCAGCGAGTCGAGGCTGCAACGGCCCTCCGCGACCGGCCCGTCTCGACCGTCGTCGGTGAGGACACCGACACCGTCCAGGAAGCTCTCGAGGAAGCGCCAGCGAACACGACTGTGCTCGTTCCCGACGGCGAATACGAGGAGCGCCTCGAGATTGATCGGCCGCTGACGCTCGTTGGCGAGGGGAACGTCACCATCGATGGTGGCGACAACGGGACAGTGATCACCGCGACAGCAGAGCGAACGGCGATTACTGGCCTCGAGATTGTCGGGTCTGGCTCCGAACGGTTGGGCGATGGCGACCTTCCGGGCGATGATCCGGACTCTGACGACTGGGACGGAACGTTCGAAGGGAACTACGCGGGCGGAGACGCCGGCATCGGTGTCCACTCCGCACCCGGGGCTCTGATCGAAGACGTCACCGTAGACGACGCACCGAGTGGCGTTATTCTCCGCCGGAGCGGCGAGTCAGTCGTCCGAAACGTGACCATCGATAGTCCCGATGACCTCGAGGATGGACACACGGGGATTCTCGCATTCCGGTCGCCAGTGGTCATCGAGGACTCGACAGTACTTGATGGGCGAGACGCCATCTATACTCACCGCTCTCCCGACACGATCATCAGGAACAACCACCTCGAGGAGAACCGACTCGGGGTTCACCTGATGCATACCTCAGACTCGCTGCTTGCGGAGAATCAGGTGCGCAATCAGTCGAATACGGGCATCTATATCATGACTGGTCCCGAGCGAAACGCCATCGTCGATAACGTGGTGCAGAACGCGGACTACGCGTTGTTCCCCAGCGGAAGTTCCTCCTATATCGCCGGGAACGTCCTGACCGACAGCCATGTCGGACTCCGGGTCGATGCGACGGACACGCTCTATGAGCGCAACGTGATCGCGGGCAACGAAATCGGCGCCCAAACCCGCGCGATGTTGCCCACGAATCAGGTCACCGCAAACGATTTTATCGACAACGAGATTCACGCTGAAGCCGGCACCGGCCCGCTGCGAATCTGGACTGACGGCGAGAGCGGGAACTACTGGCAGGGGGCACTACCCTTCCCCGGCGACCGCAGCGCCGAGACAACTGTCGACCGGGCGTACTCGCCAACAGCACCCATCGACCAGCGCCTCCACCGCGTCGACGGCACGCCGACCCTGTCACGTGCACCCGGACTCGAGGCTCTCTCTGGGTTCCAGGGGACCGTCCCCGGAATGCGAACCGGCAGCATCGTCGACCTGGCACCGACCTGCGAACCGAACAATCCGGACCTACTCGAGGGAACAGTGTGGGCGGATCGAGCCTGGTCCTGTGACCGAACGAGTCACGAGGCACAATGACCACGGATACGAACACAAACACGAGCACGAGCGCGGCTAGCGACGCAGAATCGAACGATACCAAGACGACGCCAGCGGACGCATCCACACAGCAGGCCGTTCTCGAGGCCGACAGCGTCGACCACGACTACGGGACAGTTTCGGTTCTCGAAGACGTTTCCACGACCGTCGACACCGGGACCGTCACGGCGCTGATCGGCCCGAACGGCTCCGGGAAGACGACGCTGCTTCGGGTGCTCGCCGGCCTCCTCGAGCCGACATCGGGATCGGTCAGCTATCGGGGCGACGCGGCCGCTCGCCGGATTGGCTATCTCCCACAACAGCCCGCGTTTCGACCCGGATTTAGCGTTCTCGAGACGCTGCGCTTTTACTCGTCGCTGGTCGGTGCTGACGAGGCTGAAACCGACGCCATGGATCGCCTCGAGACGGTCGGACTCGCCGATGCTGCCAGTCGCCCTGTCGAAGCGCTTTCGGGCGGGATGACTCGACTGGTCGGCATCGCACAGGCAACGATTGGCGATCCACCGATTATCGTCCTTGATGAACCTGCGAGTGGTCTCGATCCTGGGATGAGCAGCCATGTCTTCGACGTCGCGTCCGAACTGGCTGCTGACGGAACCGCCGTGCTGTTGAGTTCCCACGATCTGGCACTCGTTGACCGGACTGCCGACGACGTTGCAGTCCTCGACAACGGACAGATTCTGCACCAAGATTCACCGGCGAACATTCAGGCAGCCCTCGAGGTGGATTCACTCCGTGCGGTCTACGAGGAGTCAGTTGCAGCCGAGGCGGGAACCGTCCGGGTACAGGGGGTGACCGACGAATGAGTGGCCAAACTGCCGGCGCTGACGACAGCAGCCACGACGCCGACTCGTCGGTGTCTGCACAGACACCGGGAACCGGCCACCTTCTCTGGACGATTATTGGACGCGAACTCCGGACCGTCGCCCGAAACCGAACGTTCTACCTGCTTGCGGCCGCGCTCACAGCGGTCGTCCTCGGAGTCACCTGGATCGGCGATGGCTACACCGCTGGCTACCTCCCGACGGCCGTCGACTTGCTGACCCCCCTCGAGTTGCTTGTGCCGATTGTCGCCATCGCATTCGGCTACCGAGCGATTCTCGCCGATGACGAGCGGGGTGAACTCGATGTCCTCGAGACGTATCCCGTCTCGCCTCGAGAGATCGTCCTCGGCGTCTACGCGGGCCGGGCTGTCGGACTTACAGTTGGGGTTGCGCTGCCGCTCGTCGTCGCTGCGGTCGCGATTGCCGTCACAGCGGATGGCACTGCCGGACTCTACGCGACACACGCCGGTGCCGACTCGCCGGTGCTGTTCGCCCGGTTTCTTGTCCTGACAGTGTTGTTCGCACTCGCCGTGCTCGCCGTTGCACTCGCGATCTCGGCGGTAGTCAGCGCAACCCGAAGCGCGCTTGGGTTGTCTATCGTCGCGCTTGTTGCGCTCCTCGTCGGCTTCGATCTCGCACTCGTCTACGGGCTTGCAGAGGGCGTGATCGGCGACGCCGACCTGTTGTACGCGCTGGCGATCAGCCCCCTCAGTGCCTATCGCGGACTTGTCCTCGAGACGACGATCATCGTCGCGTCGGGAACTGGGCCACAAGTAGCCTCGCCGATTGCGAGTCTCGTCGGACTGCTCGCATGGACGCTTGGCTCGCTCGCGGTTGCAGTCTGGGGCGTCCGCCGATAGCCTCCCTTGCGTTCGATCAGTCCATCAGGGACATGACCAACTCCGGCGTGACCTCCCCGTGGTCGTACAGCTCGCCGCCGTACTCCTCCTGAAACTCCTCTGCCTCAGTATTCTCGCGAAAGCCGATCATCGACGCTCCCATCCCACCCTCGACATCACTGTCGACGACCAACGTGAGTCCGTCCGCAGCCGCGAACGTGTCGGCCTCGAGGTGGCTGCTGATCGCCTCAGCGTCGCCATCGGCTTGGACATCATAGTCAACGCTCGAGTAATCGGTTAGATACATCGCCGTGGGGTCGTGATCGGCACTTTCCTGTTCGAACGTGTGGGTGTATGTACACACGGAACTACAGAACTGCGCTGGTCGATCCTCGTTGATGACGGCTTCAGAGTCGGCGTAGTGTGTCTGTCCAACTGGTCCTGGATGCTGGCCGATCTGCATCGTACACTGGTCGCAGGCTCGATCAGCGTCAATCGTGATCGGATCCGGTGCGTCGTCGTCCTCTCCGAGACAGCCAGCAAGTGCCGTAACGCCAATCCCAGCCGTGATACTCAGCACCGTTCGACGGCGAATTGGCCCATCGATTCCCGTGCCTATTCCGTCGCGACCCACCCTCGGCGTCTGCTCGTTCATATCGGAGAAAGAGACTCCACGACTAAGTCCTGTCTGGTATGGATACCGAACGCTCGAGCGAATGGCCCATGGCTGAATGAAGTGGGCGTATGGCTGAGCTGAGTACTAGTTTATTATAAATCACCCACCATGTGGCACCATATGGCACTTGTTAGCGGGCACCCCACAGTATGACTATGTTCGACGAAGCGGCGTGGTCACGGGACGAACAGGAAACAAAACGAGTCGAAACGGAACCTGAGACGAAGACACTCGAGGACATCGATCTTACTGAAATCAGAGGGGGACCGGTGTCGAAGTTCGTGGTTGCGTTTCTGATCGGGTTTTTCTTCTTTCTCGTCCCCGTCCCCTGGGACGGCCAGATAACGGTCCCGTTCGATATTGTCGTCAGCTGGATTACGGGAACGTATCCGACGTTTGCGGGAGCCTACGCGCTTGCACTCATTATCTCGGGTGGGCTGTTGACCACACTCGCTGAGCTTCGAAAACGTGGCGCCGTCTCAATCAGCGACAGTCTCACGACACAGCTGGCGCTGCCCTACTGGGAGACGTCGACACCCTTCTGGTTCTTCCGTGTCGCTGGTGCCGTACTCGCGCCGGTGTTGTTCCTCGAGGTCGGCCCCGAGTGGCTGATCGGCCCGAGTACCGGCGGCCTCGTCTGGGGCACGCTCATCCTCAGCGTCGCGGTCATCATCCCAATCGGTGCCATCTTCATCAACCTCTTCGTCGAACTGGGCGGCCTCGAGTTCGTCGGGACGATGGCTCGGCCGATCATGCGGCCGTTGTTCAAGATTCCGGGGCGGTCGGCACTCGACAGCGTCGCCTCGTGGGTCGGATCTTACAGCGTCGGCCTCTACGTGACGCGAAACGTCTTCGACCGCGGTGAGTATTCCAAGCGCGACGTCTACATCATCAGTACGTGTTTTGCGACCGTTTCGATTGGATTCGTCGGCGTCGTGGCCGCGACAGTCGACCTGCTCGAGCTCTTTCCGGTCATCTTCCTCTCGTATCTGCTCTGTATCGCGGTGACGGCTGCAATTTTGGTCCGTATTCCACCGCTGAGTAGAGTCCCTGAGGAGTACGTCGCCGAACCGAATCCCGAGACGCCGTTCCGGGGCTCTCCGGGCGATTACTTCCGGTTCGGACTCTCCGAGGCGGTCACGAAGGCAGAGGAGGGTGGAACAATCGTCGGGGCGTCGGTTCGTGGCTTTATCGATGGCATCAAACTCACGATTCTCATCCTCGGGACGATTCTGTCGATTGGTCTCGCAGCCGTCATCGTCGCCGAGTACACGCCAACGTTCGATATTATCTCACAGCCGTTGATTCCGGTCTTCGAACTCCTTGGCATTCCTGACGCCGAAATCGTTGCCCCGGCGTCGATCATCGGGATCACCGAGATGTTCATTCCGGCGCTGCTGGTCGCCGAAGCCGAGGCGATGGCACGCTTCTTCATCGCCCTGCTATCGATTTCGCAGTTGATCTTCTTCTCTGCGACCGCGCCGATGATGATGGATATGTTTAGCGACATTCCGATCCGATTCCGCGACCTCGTCTTGTTGTTCGTCATGCGGACGATCATCCTGATCCCGGTCATCACGGTGATCACGCACGCGGTTGCAGCGCTTGGCCTGCTCTAATCGGACATCCATCCCGACGCTTTCAGTACAGATATGAAACGAGCGACGTGAGCAACTTTCGTTCAGCACGTCGGAGATGATCTTCTACCGTCCGCCGGCTGACCCCAATTTCGTCGGCGAGGTCCGCCGTCGTTGTCTCTCGAGGAAGGTCGTAATATCCCCACTCCACCGCTAGCGTGAGGACATCTCGCTGGCGTTCAGTGAGTTCCGGCAAGACGTCATCGAGGGTCAAAAGCGGGGTCGACTGGACCGGCGTGCTGATCTCACGTTTCGCTCGGACGTCGATCTCGAAGCCGTCCGCGACCAGCTCCGCATAGAGGTCAGTGAGATTTGCCGACTCGAGTGCGAGGATTCGACACTGTTTTGCGCCGTTTTCGTATCGGAGCGGCGGCAAGAGGAGGCAGTTGTACGCCTGCAGGTAGCGTTCGATGTGGGTCACCTCGTGCTCTTTGAGACACGAACTCGTGATGACGACGGCTTCTTCGTCGCGGCGTAGTTCGGTCTCGATGCCGATGTCAGATCGAATCTGGGCTAACAGGGGCTCGATTTCGGTGCCGGAGATGTAGAGCAGGTCCGTGTGGTCGTTACACCAGAGTTCGATCCGGCAGTCCGCATCACCGGTCGGCCCAGTGTAAGCACTCGAGTCTGTAATCGAGAATGTCGCCTCGTACATAGCGGCTGTACACAGATGGCGTATATAAAACCTATTCCGAACGGAACACCGTCGGTATTACTTCGTCGCGTGGTTCTCTGTCACATGGGAACTGATTCGACTCTCGGCGACGGCGAACCGAGCGAGCAGTGGGAGGAGTACCAGGGCGCGCCGACTGGAGCCGACCTCGAGTGTGAGGGCTGGCGACAGGAAGCGGCGCTACGGATGCTCAACAACAATCTCGACCCGGAGGTTGCAGAGAAGCCGGAGGAATTGGTTGTCTACGGCGGCACCGGGCGGGCGGCGCGGTCGTGGGACGCCTACGACGCGATTCTCTCGGAACTGCGCTCGCTCGCGGACGACGAGACGTTGTTGGTACAGTCGGGCAAGCCAGTCGGACGGTTTCGAACGCACGAGCGCGCGCCGCGGGTGTTAATCGCGAACTCCAACCTGGTCGGCAACTGGGATAACTGGGATCACTTCCACGAACTCGAGGCCGAAGGGAAGATCATGTATGGCCAGATGACCGCCGGCTCGTGGGCCTACATTGGCACTCAAGGGATTATTCAGGGAACGTTCGAGACGCTGGCCGAACTCGCTCGACAGCATTACGACGGCGACCTCACCGGGAAGACGGTCGTCACCGCCGGTCTCGGTGGCATGGGCGGTGCACAGCCGCTTGCGGTGACGATGAATCAGGGCGTCTGTATCGCCGCCGAAGTTGACGAGGAACGAATCGACCGGCGCATCGACACCGGCTACTGCATGGAAAAGGCCGACGACATCGAAGACGCCATCGACCGCGCAGAAGACGCCCGCGAGGCTGGCGAGCCCTACAGCGTCGGCGTCCACGTCAACGCAGCCGAACTCCTCGAGACCATGCTCGAGCAGGGCTACGTTCCGGACGTGGTCACCGACCAGACGAGCGCCCACGACGCACTCGAGGGCTACTACCCTGATGGCTACACGGTCGAGGAAGCCGACGAGTTGCGCGCGGACGACCCTGACGCCTATCTCGAGGCGAGCCTGGATACGATGGAACGCCACGTCGACGCGATCCTCGAGTTACAGGAGCGAGGTGCAATCGCCTTCGAGTACGGTAACAACATCCGCGGACAGGTTCAGGACCACCGCGGAATGGACGATGCCTTCGACTTTCCAGGCTTCGTCCCCGCCTACATCCGCCCGCAGTTCTGTCGCGGCAAGGGACCGTTCCGGTGGGCCGCGCTCTCGGGTGATCCCGCCGACATCCACCGGACCGACGAAGCCGTCCTCGAGTTGTTCCCCGAGAAAGACCACCTGCGTCGCTGGATCGACCTCGCACAGGAACAGGTACAGTTCCAGGGACTCCCCAGTCGAGTCTGTTGGCTCGGGTACGCGACCGACAGCGAGGAACATACTGAGCGCGCTCGCTTCGCGCTCCGGATCAACGAACTCGTCGCCGAGGGTGAGATTTCGGCCCCAATCGTTGTCACTCGAGATCACCTCGATGCGGGCAGCGTCGCCAGTCCGAATCGGGAGACCGAAGCGATGAAAGACGGCACCGACGCCGTCGCCGACTGGCCGATTCTCAACGCGCTGGTCAACTGCGCCGGCGGCGCTGACATCGTCAGCGTCCACGACGGCGGCGGCGTCGGCATCGGAAACTCGCTGCATACGAACAACCACGTCGTCCTCGACGGCACGGACCTTGCTGCCGAGAAGGCAGCAGCCGTCTTCACGACGGACCCCGGCATGGGCGTCATTCGTCACGCCGATGCAGGCTACGAGGAGGCACTGGACGAAGCAGCCCACTCGAACGTTCGGATTCCAATGTACGACGAATGACTCGAGCAATTGCACATCCCGACTGGGAGGGATGGACCGGCCCCTCGAGCGACCCGAACGACCGGCAGTTCGGCGATATCGTCACAGCTAGCGAGTTCGAAGACGCGACGGATGCGGCAGTCGCCCTCGTGGGCGAACCCTACGACGGCGCGGTGATTGGCCGCAAAGGGACGCGAGAAGGCCCCCTCGAGATCCGTCGCTCGCTCGCGGCCACGAAGACGGCGCACCTGTCGGCTGGCGGAACGGGGATCGAGGAGACAGTCGTCGACAGCGACTCGAGCACAGCAATCTGTGACCTTGGCGACCTCGAGTTGCCGGAGACGAATGTCGCCGACGTCCAGAGTCACGTCCGAGATGTTGCCACAGAGATCCACGACTTGGGACCGCTCCCGGTGTTTCTGGGCGGCGATAACTCGCTGACCTACGGGAACGTCGCGCCGTTGCTCGAGTCCGAAGGCAACGTCGCAGTCGTCAACTTCGACGCCCACCTCGACTGTCGCGAGGTGCGAGACGGCCCAACGAGCGGAACCCCATACCGACAGTTGCACGAGGCTGGTCTCGAGACGTACGTCGCCGTCGGAGCACGACATTTCGAAACCTCGAGCGCCTACATCGAGTACGTCCGCAAGCAGGGAGGACGGATTGTTCCGGCAGACGCATTCGCAGACGGCCCACGCGCTGTCGTCGAGACGGTACAGGATGCACTCGAGGATGTCGACACACTCTACCTGAGCGTCGACTGTGACGTCCTCGAGGCGAGTGCCGCACCGGGCGTGAGTGCGCCGACACCGGGCGGGCTGACGACCCGCGAACTGTTCGCCGCAGTACGGAAACTCGCCGCTGACGACCGACTCGCCGGCGTCGAAGTCGTCGAGTGTGCGCCGTCGTTAGATACAGACGGTCGCACTGTCGACGCCGCCGCGCGGACGGTCGCTCACGCGATCACCGGCTATCTGGAGGGTGAATCATGAGCTACACGGTCATCTACAACGCGAACGAACTGGTTACTGGACCCGCGAACAGTGCGGAAACCGACGCGGCGGGAACGACCCCCAACGGCTCCGGCGGCCCGCCCGACGGTCCCGTCCTCTCCGTACTGCCCGATGCAGCAGTCGTCCTCGAGGACGGCGAGGTCGCTGCCGTCGGCTCGAGCGATGAGCTCACTCGAGAGTATCCAATCGACAACGCAGACGAAGCACTCGATGCGAGCGGGAAGTGTGTGTTGCCGGGCTTTGTCGACCCGCACACGCACGCGGTCTTCGCAGGTGACCGCTCGGACGAGTTCGAAGCCAAACTCCGCGGCACGAGCTACCAGGAAATTCTCGCCGACGGCGGCGGCATTCTCCGCACCGTCCGAGCCGTTCGCGAGGCGAGCGAAGACGAACTCACGGACAGCCTGCTCGAGCGACTCGACACGATGCTTGCGGCTGGGACGACCACCCTCGAGATCAAATCCGGCTACGGACTCGATACCGAGACCGAACTGAAACTCCTCGCGGCAATTGGCCGCGCCGACGAGCGCCACCCAATCGACATCGTCGCCACGTTCATGGGCGCACACGCCGTTCCCGACGACACTGACGCTGAGGAGTACACCACGTCCGTCATCGAGGACCAGTTCCCCGCCGTCGAACAACAGGGCGTCGCCGAGTTCTGCGACGTCTTCTGTGAGGCGGACGTCTTCTCCGCTAACCAGTCTCGTGAGATACTCGAGGCAGGCACAGACCACGGATTGACGCCGAAACTCCACATCGACGAGTTCGAAAACCTCGGTGGCTCGAAGGTGGCGGCAGCAGTCTCGGCGGCAAGCGCTGACCACCTGCTCCAGTCGACGCCGGACGATATCGACACGCTGCTTGAGGCCGACGTCACGCCGGTGCTCTTACCTGGGACGGCGTTCGGCCTCGGCGGTGAGTATCCCGACCTCGAGCCCTATCGCGAGCGAAACGCCATTCCGGCACTCGGGAGCGATTTCAATCCGAACTGCTACGCAAAACGACAGGGCTTCACGGCGACGCTTGCCTGCGTCGGAATGGGACTGACACCCGGCGAAGCACTCCGTGGCATCACCGACCGGGCGGCCGCCGCGATCAATCGATTCGATGGCACAGGCACACTCGAGGTCGGCACGCCGGCCGATGTGGTCGTCCTCGAGGCACCTTCGTACCGACACCTGCCGTATCGGTACGACGAGCGTGTCGTCGGATCGGTTCTCAAAGACGGCGAGGTCGTCAGCGAGAGAAACGCTAGCGCGAGATCCTCGTCCAAGAGCAGCGAGTGAAGTGGGAATTCACCGGCTTCGTGTCTTTCGGCGTGGACCGATAACACTCTGGGAGGAACCGATAAGCTCGCTCGAGACAGAGCAGAGCGCTCAATACAGGGGCGTTCGTAAGTGACCATAGTGAGTCAGGACCTTCTCGTAACGCTCTTTGGCGACCCGTTTGCCGTCATGAACACCATCGGGCTAATTGCGTTCGCGCTCGTGGGGTCGTCGAAGGCGATCCGCGAAGAGTTCGACGTGTTTGGAATCGCTATCGTCGGACTGGCGATGGCGTTCGCTGGCGGCGTCACACGGGACCTCCTCGTCAACCGTGTCCCGCTGGCGTTGCAACTCCCGATTGAAATCGCGCTCGGACTGTTCGGCGTCGGCTTAGCGATTGTGCTGAGCGCTGTGTTGACCGAGCCAGATACGCATCCGATCACGCTGATTTCGGACGCGATTGGACTCGCCGCGTTTGCGACCACCGGGGCAATCGTCGCAACTGAAGCGGGTATTTCAGCGATTGGGGTCGTCGCGATTGCGACGATTAACGCCGCCGGTGGCGGTGCAGTCGCCGATATCCTGTTGGATCGTGCCCCGTTCATCCTCTTTGACGATTTCTACGCAAGTTGTGCGGTCCTCGGTGGAACCTCATACTTCGTCGTCGATAGTCTCGGAGGCGCAAGCGCCACCGCAGCGGCGACCTGTGCTGCCGTCACCGTCCTCACCCGGCTGATCGCCGTAACCTACGGATGGTCTCTCCCCTCCGTCCAAGATCTTGGATTGAACACCAAGTGACCGACTCGAGCGTTCCTCCCGTTAGGTGCTTGCCAAACCTATAAGATACAGAATCAATAGTCAATCATATCTGTATTCAGATAGCATCTCCGAACAGAAATATGGTTCTCACTCGCATTGCCAATTGACTAAAACAGATCCGACGAGTCAGTGACCTCCACAGCAATATCGAGGCTTTATCGGCCAAGTGAAATATGTTAGTAAGAGAATCAGCGATGGCGCTCAAGCTGGGAGAGTGTCTCTCACAGTTGATGGTTCCCAAATGTAGCCAGATATATCTGAATACAATGTATTATTTAATAACGAGCATTCTGTGAGTACGGTCGCATTGTGGCCAACGTTGGAGACAGTCCTACCAGCAGTCTCGAGTGGGTGGATCACGGCGTCCGTGACGCCCAGTTGCGTGGCAAGTGTCCATCGGTCGTCCGGTTCTGGCGGTACTACTACTGCTGGCTGTACCATACAGGTTACTGACGCTCCGGGCACACAGTGATTCTGTTCGGCGAGCGAGGTGGGCGGCCGAGACTGCTCGACACACGTTTTAGACGGTCTGTAGGTACAATTCCTCGAGTCGAGTCCGTGCTTCCCTGCGGTCGATCTGTCGGTGACTGATACCAGTCTGTTTCACTGGCTCCCGCCGTACTGTTCGTTCCTCTCGAACACACTGGTGATGAGTTACACACGGCGGTGCTGGATTCATCGTCCGCGATCATAGATTACGGAAGTACTGTCGTAAATAATCCTGTGGTGTCGAACCGACACTCTCCGTTTCGAACACTCGAGCGGCCGATTGTTCCCCTCGAGAGGGGTTGTAAAGAGAGATTCGACCAGGGAGAACAACGACTCCAGTCAGGCTAGCGTTTGCAAGCCGTTCCACCAGCACACTCGAGTAGTGAGGACTCGAGTGACTGTCCAGACTGCGTTGCTGACGCGCCGCTGCTGTTCGATGCTGTAGAGCAAAGCGTGGTCGCGCTCTTGGAAAGCGTTATAGACTCGCCTCGAGCGGCACAAACGGTGAAAACGCATGTGAGAGTGGACAGTCCGAAACGCGAGTGCTTACGACCAGTCGAGTGGGGGTAGACTGCGCGTCTCACGGATGAGAGATCTTATTCGGCTCGCTTTTGCTGGTAGAACGTCCCCAGGACGTGGAACGCCTGCTTTTTGCGGCCGTGTTGGTCGACGACACCTGTGCGGTTGTAGCCTCGCTGGTAGCCGCCCTGGCGCCTGGCTGTCCGGAAGTTACACAGAATCCATAGTGACATGCCGGCGATCTATAGTAGCAACTGCAACGAGTGACACACTGATTGCCGAACCTGCTCACGGGTCGTGCCTCCCCGTCTGCTCACGGCGCAACGCGCCGTTCGCATGGTATGCGAGACCGCCGGTCTCGCACTATTCACTTTGCCGCGGTTCTCGCTCACTCCGTTCGCTCACGGGTCGTTCCTCCCCGTTCGCTTTTCCGCGGTTCTCACTCACTCCGTTCGCTCACGGGTCGTTCCTCCCCGTTCGCTTTTCCGCGGTTCTCACTCACTCCGTTCGCTCCGAACCGCGTACTCGTTCCGAACCGCGTACTCGCTCCGAACCGCGTACTCGCTCCGAACCGCGTACTCGTTCCGAACCGCGCATCCGTCTGGCGATCAGGTGTGCAGTGACGTGCAGTGGCTACTATAGTCGTTGTCCGCTGCCGCTGCCAGTCTCGGAGGTCGTATGCAAGAATGATGTTAGACGCCGCTGAACGCCGAGAACCCGCCATCAATCGGAATGACAGTTCCGGTGATGAACTCCGCACCCGGTGCGAGCAGCCAGCAGACTGTCGTCGCGAGATCTTCCGGGTCACCGAACCGGCCCTGTGGGGTGTGGTCGATGATCGACTGGCCACGGTCGGTGTACTCGCCCGTATCCTCATCGATCAACAGATAGCGGTTCTGCTCCGTGAGGAAGAACCCGGGTGCAATCGCATTGACGCGAATATCCGGCGAGTACTCCTGTGCCATGTGGACAGCCAGCCACTCGGTGAAGTTCGAGACAGCGGCCTTTGCGCCCGAATAGCCCGGAATCTTGGTCAGCGGGGTAAAGGCGTTCATCGACGAGACGTTCAGGATGGTACCCTCGCCCTGCTCGACCATGTGCTTCCCGAAGGCCTGCGATGCAAGAACTGTCCCAACGAAGTTGACGTTCGTCACCTGCTCGAGGCCCTCTTTCGGGAGGTCGAAAAAGGAGGTGTCCGCTCCGGTCGTTGCATCGGGGTGGTTGCCACCCGCGCCGTTGATGAGGACGTCGATACGTCCGTACTCCTCGACGACGGTTTCGGCGGCCGCGTCCAGTTCCGCGCGGTCGAGGACCGACGCCGGGATCGTACTGTGTTCTATATCTCGCTCGGCGAGTTCGTCGCTGGCTGCTGCCAGTTTCTCTTCGCCGCGTGCGAGAAGGACGACCGTGCCACCGTTTTCGCCGATAGTTTTCGCCATTGCCGACCCGAGGACGCCTGAGCCGCCCGTTATGACGCACACCGTGCCATCAAGATCGAAGTCGTTTGGGGTTGTCATGTGTTCGTATCGAAGTCGTTGCGGTACAGATGCATGTATGTTCCGTGTTTTCGACGCCCGATGCGTGACGGGGCGACTCTGCGCTGAGCCGCGTGGCCGTCTCGACCAGGAACGCCTGAACGTCGGTGACGTCGTCAGGAGCGAGCGTGCGTCCCTCGAGTGCGCGCCGATAGATGTCTCGCGTACGTCGTTGGCTCACCGGATGCGTTACGAACTGCTCGAGGTTGGAGTCGCTCGCCCGGCAGCCGTGGGCGTCGAAAGTTGTGTGTCTTCTCGAAAGCCTCGAGGAATCCCAAGAAGGAACTGGTGGCAGTGTCGGTCGCGTGCTCGAGTTGGTCGACGAACGTATGCCAGGAGTTACGGCCAATGTGGAGTGCACGGTCGAGTCCCCACGTCGGGCGGACGTCGGTATCGAGGGCCGATTCGGCCTGTTCGTGGGTCTCGAGGGACGATGTCAGGTCATCGGTCGTACAGAAGACTTCGATGTTCATCTCCGAGAGGAGAGTTTTGCTTTCGGGAATGGCGTGTCTCATGATGACGGTTGCGTCGAGGGGGCTATGATCTCGAGGGGAGTATCAGTCACCCGCTCGGTGTGATCGCTGTCTTCGTTGCTAACGACAAGTAAGACTGTCTTGATTGGCATAGCAGCGAGTATCTAGCACATACGCAATAGGATGGACATCTCTGCAGGAGTCTCCGCTTTTCGGTTGCGTTCGATGCGTTCGAATGAGTGGGTGAGGACTACGGTCGCGACGTCTGTTCGTCCTTAGAGACGTTCTGTTCACCGATTTGTATAAGTAGCGTTACTATTTCAAGAGAATGGGTCAGAAAGTGTCTGCACAGGCCACTATACTAACACCCTCGCACAGTCGACTACTCACTGAGAGTACCGTCTCAAAGCGCCAAAGAATTTCAAACTGGTATCAAAATCGAATAGACAGTTGTTCGACAAGCACAAACGAAGGGGTGAGTCGTTGTATGGACAACCTGCAGATAATTTCTGCGCCAATCACTGTAGTGCTCCACCACAAATTACACAAATGTGGATGTATATATCGGGCTAATTCGACTCGAGCGGGCGTATAGATGGAAACACTCGAGGATCGTTACTTGGATGCTGTCCCTACCCAATAGCACTGTTTCAGTTTCTATACCACATATTCGATGGCTCCGAACAGCTCTATTGGGCCGTTTAAATACCACCGGTGAACTAAGCCCGAAAGTGGTGTCGATGGTGCCCCCCCGAGACAAACATGACTTGGTAAATCAGTGGTCATCGGATACCACTATCTATCGATATAGATTACTATACTGTATTTCGATATGTAGGCAGAGTACTCTCAGTAGCTATTTCTGTGAGTCCCACACTATAGTGGAGGATACAGAAAAATTTCGCCGATAGAATTAATATGTTGTCTATACAGGAGATATAATTGCATAAGTTGAAATACCTTCCAACGTGTTCTCGTCCAGTTTGGATGCTCTTCTTTCGAGTTGAGATATTGGTATGAAACAGCTTTAGACAACAAAGATGTATTTAGAACGTTTGAGCACAAGATAGTGATTACAGACGTAATTTCATAGAAATGTATTAGCTTGTTACGATACACATATTGATGTTGACTATTCTACTCCTTTTCGAGCCATGAGTTTCAAACTCGAGATTTCAACATCCGCCGTCTCGGCGCAACTCCGGCGCGGGCAGCGGTCGTTACTCCGACAGACGCTGGCGAACACCACGTGAGGTCGCCGATTTGACTATCACCGGCTCCCGTAACGATTCCTGCCTCGTCTCCAGAGGCTGACGTCCGCTCGCGTCGAGAACAACCCATGTGGAGAGTCGCTCGCGAGTCTGCCACTCGAGTCCTCCACACAGAGACGGTTGCCGACACGGTAAGGGAGATGCGTCTGGTGAGTTCAGTGCATGAACTTCCGTCGCTGACGGTGCTGTTGTGTCACGTCTTTCAGCTCACTAGTCAGAAGACCGTAATGGTCGATCAAATCCTGCGTTGTGATGATGCCGACGACCTCGAGGCTGTCGACGACGACCACTTTCTTGATCCGCTCGTCTTGCATCCGTTTGACGACGAATCGGATAGACCGGTCAGGATCGACGGTGGTCAGTGGATGGCTGGCGACAGCCTGTGCCGAAATGTCTGCGAGTGCACGGGCGCTCTTGTAGGCTGCGTGCACGATATCTGTCTCAGTGATGATCCCGTACGGCTCGCCATCAGTGGTGATGATGACGCTGCCAACGTCGTGTCTGAGCTGTTGCTCGGCAACCGTCTCGAGCGATGACGCCTTGTCTGCGGTGACGACGTCAGTAGTCATGATATCGGCGACTCGAGCGCACATACGAACGTATTGTCGCCTTGGTGAATAACTGTTGTTGCCGCGTGACCGACGGGAATGCAGGGAGACACAGCACACAGTGTCCAACCATGGTGGACCGTCTGTTGGCTCCATTTTCGGAACAACAGCTGTCTCCGTTCCCGAATGGTATTTGCTATTGAATTGGGAATAGAGCACAATTCTTTTATACACCCACCACAAAGTCAGTCTTGTATGTCCACCGAAACACCAAATCCGATGTCGTTCGATTACGAGTGGGAGTATTCCCCGAGAGTATCGGCCCTGTTTGGGGCTTTCACGCTTGTTGCAGTGATTGGCTGGCTCGTCACCGTCTTACTGACTGCGATACACCTATTTGCAATTCCTGCAATACCAGCGGATGCACCAGTCCAAGGAAGTATCGAAGTTATCACAAGTCCATGGGCGTACGTCTTCGGGATTCCGTTAGCGACGCTTGGTGGGTTCTACTACCTGACAACGATTGGGCTTGCCCTCTGGTGGTTCGACACGCGACACCCCCTACTTATCAAGATACTGACCCCCATTACGGCCAGTGGTGTCCTGTTTTCCAGTTACTTCGTCTACCTACAACTCGGCGTCATCGGTGAAATCTGTCCGTTCTGTATGGTCTCTGCAGCGGCGACAGTCATCCTGTTCGCCCTCGAGTTGGTGATCCTCCGACAGAGTACAACGCCATCACTCTCGAGTATGGGCAGTGACCTCGGCCGGGTCCTCAAGGGGACGAACTATCCGATGATCCTGTTCCCGGTCCTGATGGGGCTTGTCACCATCGCGGGACTGTTCATGGTGCCGCTGCTCCCGCTGCCGGACGTCGTCCAGTTCGTCTAATGCGAACTGCTTCGGGGGCGATTTTAGATTCGTAGCGCGTGAGAACCGTGCTATCGCCGCCTGAGAGCACTCGAGTGAACAGGGACACCCCCGTCCGTCTCAGAGAGCAAAAAGAGCGGTGTTAGCAGCAAACATGAACGCTTCGTCGAGAGGGTGCATCGTTATTCCCAGTGCTATGGAACAAGGGCGGCATATACCACCTGGATGCCCATAACAGCCACTATGGCGCCAGACCAGAGCCAGTCTCCGTCATCTCACTCAGCCTCGTCAGTGTCGTCTACACCGCCATCGACATCGGCAACTGCGCCACTGCAGGCGACTATCGCCGTCGAGCCGCGGTCGGCGGTTGGCTCTGCGCTGCTCTCTGAAACACGGGATGCGGTGTCGGTCTCTCAGAACCGATCACCCGATGGCACCTGTCGTAGCACGGCGACCGTCTGTACGGACGAAACCTGCGAACCGCTCTATGTTGAACAGCAAACGCCGAACACCTGTGTCTGCTCTGTCCTCGATGCCTTCGACTGTGTCTATAGCATCGACGCCGTTGAGCACGGGAACCTCGTTGTCACCGTCACACTCGAGGACCGACACCAACTGTCAGCCCTCATCGAGCGACTCACAGACAGCGGGGCATCGGTTACGCTTCGCCACCTCACGACGTTCAGTGACGACAGCACAACAACAACAACCGAACTCGAGACGTCTACGATCACAGCCAAGCAATGGGAGGCTATCGAACTCGCCGTCGAACTGGACTACTACGAGCAGCCCCGAGGAGTGACGCTGGCGGAACTGGCTGATCGCCTCGAGATTTCTGTCTCTGCGGTCTCGCAGCGACTGACTGCGGTCGAGTCAACAGTCATCCCGGCTCTCGTTGACCAGTCGTAGCACGGATCAGTTGTCAGTAGAGTCTGTACGTTGTGCGCCCAGTTCGACGACTCTCATCCTCGAGGCCATCAACTCAGACGGACTGGTGCCCCCATAGACCGTGCAATCCAAAGCAGTTGCAATTGCACTGGAACTGCAGTAACAACTGCAACTGTTTACACACCAATCGTACAGCCATCATACGATTGCGTGTGCACTGACGTGCAGTGGCTACTATGATGTTCACCAGTCCGTTTCAAATTCGCTGACCCATAGCGTGCCGTGAGAGTTTACTCTGTGTGCACATACATATCGTTATCCGTCGCGTCCGTGTCTCTCCCGTATGGCCGACCGCGTTCTCGTTCCATACGACGGGTCGCCGCTCGCAGACGAGGCCCTCGAGTTCACACTCGAGCGGTTTCCCGACGCCGCGATAACGGCGCTGTACGTGATCGAAATTCCAGCGCAACACGTGTCGCTGCTGGACGGACCGGAACTACAACTGCCCGTCACTGATCGCGCACGGTCGTATGCGACGATGATCCTCGAGGAAGCAATCGAACTGGCGGCGGCCCACGACCGCGAGATTGCCACGACACTCGAGGCCGGCAAGCCGGAGCACCGCATTGTTGCGAGGGTGTCCGATGATGCGTTTGATCTGATCGTCATGGGTAGCCACGGTCGCGACGGCCTGTCCCGATTGCTGCTGGGGAGTGTCGCCGAAGCCGTCGTTCGCCGCGCACCGGTACCTGTTGTCGTCGTTCGGTAAGTTCTCGGGTCGTGGTTCTTGTGTCCCTGTTCACTCACGCTTGCTTCGTCCACCGTCTGCTCACGGGCACTCGTGCCCGTTCACACGCTTCGCGGGATCTTTATCCCGCGTAATTCGCTTTTCCGCGGTTTTCACTCACTCCGTTCGCTCACGGGTCGTTCCTCCCCGTTCGCTTTTCCGCGGTTCTCACTCACTACGTTCGCTCCGAACCGCGTACTCGCTCCGAACCGCGTACCTCCTGTGGCTGCCTGTGGCTGTTATAGTATTATACGTACTGACAGCATACCACATACCATGAGCGAGCAGATCCTCGTACCGTTCGACGGCTCACCCCAGGCACGCGCCGCACTCGAGTACAGTTTCGAGACGTTTCCGGAGGCGACAGTCACTGCCTTGTACGTCGTTCCGGTTCCTGAGGGGTATTGGGCAGCGTTTGGCGATGGAGAGACGATCACGCCAGTCATTGCGGAGGCCACCCAGAACGGCGAGGCGATTCTCGAGGATGCAGCGACGGTCGCAGCGACGCATGATCGCGATCTCGAGACGGATCATGTTACAGGCGAACCTCATAACGAAATTATCGCCTACGCAGATGATGGTGGCTACGACACCATCGTCATGGGAAGCCACGGCCGTGACGGTATTTCCCGAATTCTGCTTGGGAGCGTCGCCGAAGCCGTTGTTCGCCGATCTCCTGTTCCGGTCGTCGTCGTTCGATAGCCGACGGGAGCGCCAGCCTCATTCCTCGAGTTGCATATCTCCGCGCATTGTGGTTTCATGTAGGCGACAGACGTACTGGGCTATTTCGTCCGTCGCTTCGAAGTGAATGAGTTGCTCGTCGCCACCCTCTTCTGCCTCGTCGGTCTGGTAGTCGCCGACCACGTCGTCGTTGTCGTCGACGAGTTCGATATTGTGTGTCGCGCCGTCGCCTTCGAACCAGCCGATCTCGTACTGTTCGCCCGCTTGCAGGGTGAGTGTCGGGTTCTCTTCATCTGCGATTTCGTCGGGTTCGATCCCAACCCACCCCGATGTTTGGGCGTCAAAGAGAATCCGCGTATCGGGCTCAAGCGCTCCATCCGGTTCAACGTCGTTGGATTCGTCTCCATCGTCTTCCTCACCTGGCCCTTCATCCGCACAGCCAGCAGCAAGTGTGACCAACAGAGCACTACTTCCAAGACGGAGTGTCTCTCGACGTGATAAACCGTACTCTGGAACCATCGGTACCATGCAGCCCCAGCAGCCCCCTAAACGGACACCTTCCATTTGCGTGTCGTCAGACACTGGTTGGGCTGTCTATCCAGTCCACCGTCCAGTCTCGAGGACTACCGAATCACCGAAACCCGAACCGGCGACCGGAACACGACCGCCTCGGTGGTCGCGCCAAGCAAGAGTGGTGAGTCATCGCTTCGACCATGACTCCCCATGATAATCTGATCGATGTCGTTGTCAGCAGCATACGAGAGAATTTCCCGATCAGGCCGGCCGACGACCGTCTCCGTTCGAACTGACGTCTCGGCCGTCGTAACCTCCTCTAACTCCGCAAACAGCTCCTCCGCATGCTCCTCGCCCGTCGAATACCAGTCATTAGATCCCTGTCGCGGCGCTCTCGCCAGTTCGGGATCGGCCCCGTAGACACTGTAGCCGGGTTCGGTTGGATCGATCACGTGCAGTGCACTGATTTCGCCGTCACTGTACTCCTCGCAGGCCACCTCGAGCGCTCGCCTCGAGAGCGGTGAGCCGTCAACGGGGACGAGAATGTGTTCCGCCATCGCCTCTCACTGCACGACCAAGTACAATAAAGCTATACCGCCCGCTGCGTTCACATATCCGAACGCGATCCAGTGACTTGAGACGGTCTCCGCTCATACGGCGGAGAGAAGCGGCGGGGAGTGGTTGCAGCCAACGAAGGTGATCTCGCACTCTGTCAGAATGAAGGAAGTGAATGCACTATAGTAGCCACTGCACGTCAGTGCACACCTGATCGCCAGACGGATGCGCGGTTCGGAACGGACGCGGTTCGGAGCGAGTGAAACGAGTGAGAACCGCGGAAAAGCGAGCGGGGAACGCAGTGAGCCGCGAGCAGGATCGGCGATCAGTGTGTCACTCGTTGCAGTTGTTACTATAGTACAGCTGTGGGCCGATCCAACAGGCACTGTCTCGTCGAAACAGACGGCCAGGTCGATCAGCGTCGTCACCGGCCTCGCCAACTCCAGAGACCGACCACGAACAGCGTCAGCACGAGGACGAACAGCACCGTGAGAACGCCGATATCGCCAACCGTCAACTGCTGGGACTGGATGAGTGCCGTCTCCTCGAGCAAGAACAGGACGAGCAGAATCAACCCGAACAACGACGCAATCGCGACGCCGATTCCCTCCCTGATCATCCACTTGAAATTCTCGCGATCCGCTTGAGAGGCCTCAGTTCCCGGCTCAGTGGGGTTACTCGTCGGCTCCGGCATTGGATACGCAGTATCTACCCACGAGAGACCGAGATAGCCAACGCCGTAGGAAAGGACGAGGGCGGCGAGGAGTATCACACCGAACGTAAGCACGAGAGCTGTCGTATCCGGCGGATCGAGGATAACAGTCATCACGGCAGCAGCCACGACTGAGCCGCCGATCAAGACCAGCGCTCGTCGAAGTGGTGACGCCATAGGCGCTCTACCCCATCGGGGGCTATAATCGCATCACACGGATACGTGAGAGTCATTCGGTCTGAGGAGTACGGCGGTCGTACTGACCGACAGTACGTGTGACCCACCGGATGGCACTGAACGTACGATCAAATACCTCGCTCGAGATGATGTTCGGAATATAGTCTCTTCGCGTACCCCGCCCTCGAGGATAGTCCCAACGGTAAACTCCGACTCCAGTTCGAGGCGAACCCGATTGGCTATATTGTTGAGACGGCCGTTTCAAAAATCGGAGCCAACACATGAATCAGAACTGGTCTCACCTGATCATCGAAGTACGAACCCGTTTGCCGACTTCGATCCGCACCACTGGGGAGCCGACGAGGAACACGGATTCGGAGGACGCTGGCGACGTCGAACAACGGTCTCCCCCACAACTGATACAGCTAGTCGTTGTACGACGGCTAGAACGATGCACGCGCCATCACTCCCGGATCGAACGATGGAGGCGTATACCGACGTAACAGCCCATGATCGTCTCGAGTTCCTCCACGCGCTCGCCGACGACGTAGACGATGTTCGCGTTCTGCACGTCAACTCGACCGCGACCGGCGGCGGCGTCGCCGAACTGCTTCGGTCAATCGTCCCGTTGTGCAACGACCTCGAGATCAATACCGACTGGCTTGTCATGGACGCCACCGACAAATTCTTCGAGGTGACCAAGGCAATGCACAACGCGCTCCAGGGCAGCGGGCCGCCGCTGACCGACGATATGAAAGCGACCTATCGGACGGTCACAGAGCGAAACGCCCTCGAACTCGAGGATCGCGAGGCCGAGTATGACCTTCTCATACTCCACGATCCACAGCCGCTCGGAATGCTCGACCGTCTCGAGGAGACGATGCCGAACGTACCGATTGTTTGGCGCTGTCACATCGACCTGACCGATCCGGATGACGAGTATCTCGCGTTCGTCTCTGAGTACACGAACCGGGTCGACCACGCTATTTTCAGCCGGACTGGCTATATCGGCGATACCGACGTTCCGGAAACGAGTATCATCTATCCCTCTATCGACCCCGTAACGGAGAAAAATCGGTCACTCGACGCGAAGACGGTGGGGACCGAGCGCGACCGGCTAGATCCGCTCTCGTTCGAGAAGCCCCTCGTCACACAGATCTCTCGATTCGATCCGTGGAAGGATCAGTTCGGCACGCTCGAGGCGTACCGTCGCGCCAGCGAGGACATCCCCGACCTCCAGCTCGCGCTGGTCGGCGGGATGGCCGGCGACGATCCGGAGGGCCTGGAATTGTACGAACAGGTCGCCGAGGAGGCGGCCGCCGATCCAGACGTCCACGTGCTGCCCGATCTGCCGGATACCGGGGTGAACGTCCTGCAGCGCGAGTCGGACGTCGTCGTCCAGAAGTCGCTTCGTGAGGGGTTCGGACTGGTCGTCTCGGAAGCGCTCTGGAAGCGTACGCCGGTCGTCGGATCGAACGTCGGCGGTATCCCGCTGCAGATTGACGACGGGGTGAACGGCTATCTCGTCGGCCCGGACGACGCGGCGGGTGCGGGCGACCGCGTCCGAGATCTCCTCGAGGACGACGACCGTCGGGCGCAGTTTGGCGAGAACGCACGCGAGCACGTTCGCGAGCAGTTCCTGTTACCTCGCCAACTCGAGGAGCTACTTGGTGTAATCGCCGACGAGTTGGATCGCCCCCAGTGATGAGGTGGGTCCTCTGACTTACCGACCCCACGTCACTGCCCCACATCATTATCCGCTGTGGCGGTGAAGGGGTGACGTGACAGCTATGAGCCAGTTCATCGACTCTATACTAATACCGACTGACGACAGCGAGGGTGCCCTCGCGGGAGCGAGACAGGCCATTGCACTCGCGTCGCGGACTGGTGCAGACGTGCACGTCCTCTCAGTCGTCGCCATTCGCAGCGATCTGGACGGGGTCGCCGAGATGGCAGAGCCAGTCTACGCGTCGCTCGAGGCCGAGGCGGAAGACGCAGTGGAGACCGTTGCGGACATGGTCCGATCCCACGAGGCAGACTTCGAGGTGACGATGACCGTCACGCGTGGGACGCCGTTCCAGTCGATCCGAGAGTACGCCTCGCGGCGCGAAATCGACGTCATCGCGATGGGGACGACAGGTCGGACAGGGCTTGACAGGGTCCTTCTGGGCAGCGTCACCGAGAACGTCCTCCGGACGGCACGGACGCCTGTCCTTGCCGTTCCGCCGAACGCCGACGCGACCGAATCCGACGAGGTCGCATTCGACGAGTTTCTCCTCCCGACTGACGGCAGCGACGGCGCGGCGATTGCGGCCGACTGGGGGATCGCACTGGCAAGCCAGTTAGAGTCGCTGGTTCATGCGGTGTACTCCGTCGACACGAGTCGCGTCTCCCGAGTCAAAGCACCGGCGGAACTCCTTGCTGCGCTCGAGCACAGCGGCGAGGACGCGATTGACACGGTTCGAGAGCACGCCCGTCGCGCCGGCGTCAGCGTCTCCGGCACGGTTGCGACTGGCCCGCCAGCAGACGTGATCCTCACGACCGCGAGCGAGCGCGACGTCGATCTCATCGTCATGGGAACACACGGCCGAACCGGCATCGGACAGTGGTTCCTCGGGAGCGTCACCGAGAACGTCGTCCGGCAGGCCGACGTGCCGGTATTTTGCGTTCCGGTCAGCGCCGAGTCGCCGTGACCGCCGCCTCGAGATTAGTTCGACGGACTGTCCGGAATCTGCGTGTCCGCGCCAATCATCGTGTCGTACAGGTCGAGTCCGCCAAGCGTTGTACCCTCGTCGACAATCGACCGGCGGACGGTCGTCGCCTCCGAGGAGATGGTGGTCTATATCTGTACGTATCACGAGACAACACAAGTCGGCGATATCGAGATCAAAACCGAGTGACGTGAGTCGATTCGATAGGTGACGGTCGACAGGTGATGAGAGATTTGGTAGTACCACTGTACAGCGAGAGTGAGCACGCTGTATCACGGGAACAGTAAGGTCCGTATGATTTGCTCGGTTGTGTTCTTTCGTATCGCGTCTTCATCGTCTGTAGGTACACGTGATGCCGGCGCTCGAGGTGTTTACTCGTTGGTCTCGGACTGTGGTCCGCCACCTGTCTGGGCCTCCTGAGCAGCACCCCAGCCGCCGCTGTCGACAACTTCGAACAGTTTAGCCCAGTTCTCGTCGTCCGCACTCTCGGGCAACTGATCGCGGAGTTGCTGGAAGTCCGACGTGGGCACCTGCGATTCCACGAAGTCGACGATGATCCGAGAGTGATAGGCGGCTTCCGAACGGTCGGTCCGATCACCTTCGCGGTCGCTGACCCGCGAGATGAACTCCTGCCAGTCGAATCGCTGGCCGTGATCTTGCACCGCACCGGTCATGTACCACTTGATTTCCATCGGCAGCGACGCCGCGAGGTCTTCGGCCGCGCCCTCGGGAATCCGCTCGCCGAGCGTCATGAGCGTTGCTCGGATCGACCGAACGGTTCGGCCGGTGTCCGGAAACTCGAGTCGGTGCTGTATCTCGCCGGTGAATTCGTCGAAGTTCATCGCACTTGGACGACCACCGAGCAGGAACATCAAGCTTGCCGCAGTTGAACGAGAAGGACAGCCAGAATCGCCAGATTGGCCAGAACCCCCATCGAAGCAACTGACCAGTCAAAGGTAGTACAAACGAGTGAAAACACTGTGACTGCGAGCAACAATTGTCGCCAGTATCGCCAGTTGGTCACTAACGCAACAGCCGATACGATGAACCCGACACCCGCTACGGCGGTCAGTACGGCAAAGATCCGGATTCCCACGTCACCCACGTCGATGGCACCGTCGAGCAGTGTCGTCTTATAGGGAAGATCAGCCATCTGGACCGCTTCGAAGTATACCCCAATCCCAAGGAAGTGAATGAGTCCGTGAATCGCAAGCGCGAGTGCTGCTAGGTATGGCAGGTAGCCTGCTACACCGCGCTGTGAACCCATGCCCTGCCGTATCATGAACGAACCTAAATAGCCATGTCATGTACCGGCGACCATCACAGAAATCGGGGGTCTGTATACTCATACTACTATGGCGTAACAATTGAAACTGTTAGACACCAATCATACCCGAGATTGGGAACGACCACCGAGTATTTGGTACTGTCCACCGAACTATCGAATACGACCGACCGTCTGTGGCTGTACCGCCCGAACGACTGCTCTACGAACGATCATCATGGATATCGAAGCCATCATTTCAGAAGACTACGTCGAGTTTGCCCCGGATACCACCGTCTCGAAACTCGTCGGCACGTTCGCGGACGCTGACGTCAGAGGCGTCATCGTTCACGGCGACGAATTCGAGGGTGTCATCACCCGCAGACAACTGGCCACGTCACATCGCCAGCCGAACGAAAAACTCGGCTCGCTGGTCTGGCACGTCCCCCGGCTGACAGCCGACGAAGACGTCCGCAAAGTCGCGCAGCTAATGATTGACAGCGACTCCCAGCTGCTCCCCGTCTTCGAGAACGACGAGTTGCGCGGCGTCGTCACTGTTGACGGCATTCTCGAGGCAGTGAAACCGAATCTCGATGCGGCGACGGTTGCCGAAGCCGCCTCGACAGACCCGGTCTCGCTCACACCGGAGTCACGACTCGGCGAGGCGCTGCACACGTTCCGGGAACACCGCATTACCCACCTGCCCGTCGTCGAAGATGGATCAGCGGTCGGTATCCTGAGTCTCTACGACGTCACCAACCTAACAGTCCGGGCAGAGGTCCAGAGCCAAGGTGGCGACGCCGGCGGCGTGGACCCCTTCGGCGGCGAGATTTCCTCGAGTACGGCCCGTGCACGCCGCGGCGGCTTCGGCGCACGGGAGGGCGAACTCGAGCACATGCTCGATTTGCCGATCAGGGACGTCATGGCGTCGCCGGTTCGGACCATCGAACCAACTGCGACGCTCGAGACGGCTGTCGAGGAGATGTTCGAGATTGGCGCCTCGTCGCTGATTGTGACCGACGGCGGCTCTCCCGATGGCATCGTGACGAAGACTGATGTCCTCGACTCGCTCACCTGGGAAGCCGGCGGCAACCGCGGCGTGCAACTCTACGGTGCCAGCCTGATCGACGATCTCTCCTACGACGATATCGTCGCGATGGTCGAGAAGTTCGACGACCGGGACCACGGGATGAACGTCCTCGACGCGAAGATCCACCTGCAGGAACACGACGAAACGCGACGCGGCCGGTCGCTCCTGCTCGCTCGCGTTCGACTCTACACCGACAGTGGACTGTTCATCGCATCCGGAGAAGGCTACGGCGCCACGCACGCGATCAACGAGGCGCGAGACGTGCTCGAGCGCCAGATCCGCGACGCGAAAACTCACGGTCGAACGAAGAAACCACCGGGTGAGGAGTTCTGGGACAAACGTTTCGGCTGGCTCCTAGAGGAGTAGATGACTGCCTGTGTCCGGGATACTGTACCCTCCTCGTTTTCGAGGACGACCACGTTGAGCGTGTCGTGCCAGCGGTCGCGTCGACCTCCCAGACGAACGTCGGGCGGCTGATCTCCGTGGTTCGTCGCGCCTATTGCTCGAGAGCATCGCCAAGCAGGTCTGCGGCGCGTACCGGTGCCGGTGCCGGTGCCGATGACGGTCGTTCGGTGATCGAGCGGCTGAACGCCCGGCCCTATAGTAGCCACTGCACGTCACTGCGCACCTGATCGCACGACAGGAGCGCGGTTCGGAGTAAGCGAAGCGAACGAGAACCGCGGACAAGCGAACGGGCACGATGTGCCCGTGAGTCGGCTGTGCGATCAGTGTGTCACTCGTTGCAGTTGGGACTATAGAACTATCCCGCTCCCTGTGATCGGATCAGGCGATGCGATACCTCGAGATCACCGTGCCGACGGCCCGGCGGGAAACAGTTCTCAATGTACTTGACGACGAGGGAATCGAGTACGTCGTCACCGACGAGGCAACCGGCAGCAGAACAACCGACGCGGCCGTCGTTCGCCTGCCGCTGCCGACCCGTGCCGTCGAGCCCGTGCTGGACCGGTTGGCCGACGCCGGACTCGAGGACGCGAGAGTCGTCGTCATCGACGCCCAGACGGTCGTCTCGAAACAATTCGACGAGTTGCTTGACGAGTACAGCCACGGCGGGACCCGCGGCGAGCGGACCTCGAGACAGGTGTTGCGGACGAAAGCCGACGAATTCACGCCGTCAATGACGATCTACCTCGTCATGTTGCTCATCAGCGCGGTCGTCGCGACCGCAGGGTTGCTCTCGGATTCGCCAGCGGTCGTCGTTGGTTCGATGGTGATCGCACCGCTTCTGGGACCGGCACTCGCCGCCAGCGTCGGGATCGTCACCGGCGACAACGAGTTACGGACGACGGGGTTCCGATACCAGACCATCGGTATCGTCGTCGTGATCGTCGCCTCGATTGGTCTTGCGACCCTCGCCCGCTTGGGCGGGTTCGAACCTGGGGGTGTCGACATCGTCGTTGTCGCCGAACTCGAGGAGCGCGTCTCGCCAAACCTGCTGTCGATTGCCGTCGCACTCGGGGCCGGAGTCGCGGGCATCCTCAGCCTCACCCGCGGTTTTTCGGAGGCTATCGTCGGCGTGATGATCGCGGCGGCGTTGATCCCGCCTGCGGCGGCCGTCGGCATCACGACCGCCTGGGGAATGTACGGTGCGGCGCTCGGCGCGCTCGTGCTCGTCGTCGTCAACGTGCTCTCGATCAACTTCGCTGCGCTGGTCACGCTGTGGGTCGCCGGCTACCGTCCACAGGGGCTGTTCGACGTGCCCCCAACCCGAAAGCCGACGTACACGTACGGAGTCCTCTTCGGCGTTGCGCTGCTGTTGCTGGCGGCTCCCCTTGCCGGCGTCACTCTTGTCGAATTCCAGGCGACGCAACTCACCTCGACGGCGAATGACGCGGTCGACGAAGCCCTCACTGAACCCGCCTACGCGGACCTCGAGCGTGAGTCGGTCGAGGTGACTCTCGATGACGACTATCCGCTGCGCTCGATTGACCGGGTCGTCGTCACTGTCTCCGGAACGAGTCCGGGTGAGAATCCGGGACTTGCTGATCGGATTCAGACTGCCCTCGCGACGACGACCGACGACCCAGTTATCGTCGAAGTCCAATACGTTGTCGCCGAAGAGAGCGACCTAGCCGCCGAAGAAACACCCTCGATCACTGACAGTCAGTACCAGAATTCAGCGTCGCTCGAGACCGGACGGACCCTCGCCTGAATCGGTGATACTTCACATCGTATTATTGAATTGGAAACAACCTCTGAATCTTAACCACCATTATTTTATACATATACAGTCGTCATTAACGGCCGACCGTTCTACCGAGCCATAGCCCCACAACTCACAAGGGGGATTTTTCGTCGTCGCAGTTGTACGGATACCCATGAACGGACTCCGATGGACGACGCTCGCTGGGAATGAACGGACCGAATTCCTGGGAACGGGTGGGACGGGTGTCCTCTCGTTCGCGACGACCAGCGACGAGCCACCCGCATCACTGCCAGTCTCGTATGGCTATTACAACGCAGATGAGTGCTTCTACTTTCGGCTCTCGTTTCCACCAGGCTCGTCCAAAGAGGATCTCCTCGAGAATCCGGTTTCGTTCGTTACCTACAGTGAAACCGCCGACGGCTGGCGAAGTGTCATCGCGACGGGGACGCTCGAGGAGTTAGCCACTGCACATCCCGAGTCAGTAGCTGTTCAGGGGATGTGGGCAGTTAGTATTCCGACGGTCGACATCTTCGACCGGCCGCGAGACGAAATCGAGTTTCACGACTTTCGCCTCGATCCTGACCAACTGACAGGGCGAAAAAGCGTCCCCGAGTGATTAGACGGCGTGTTTGATATCGAGTTCCAGTTCGTTCACCGCACCGAGTACCTGCTCGAGGAGTTCCTCGGTGAGCCAGTCGTCTTTGATTCGATTTGCTGGCCCGGAGACACTCAGCGAGCCGATGACTGTGCCGTCAGAATCGAGGACTGCGGCACCGACAGCGTTGACACCTTCCGTGGTCTCCTGTTGGTTGAACGCGTATCCCTGCTCTCGGATTGTTTCTAACTCGTCATAGAGATCGGCTCTGCTTGAGATACTGTCGGTGGTACCTTCCGAGAGACCGTGTTCAGCGATGATGGTATCAATGCGGTCGTCCGGCAGATTCGCGAGGATTGCCTTGCCCGCCGCGCTGGTGTGAATTGCACCTCGTTTGCCGACGTGGGCACCAGTCTGGACTGCACTTTCGCCAACGTCAGTGTAGAGATAGACACGCTGGCCGTGTTCTTCGACGATGAACTGGGCGCGCTCCCCGGTTTCGGCCGCCAACTCGTCGACTTTCTCCTTAATTTTTGGATAGGCTGTCACCTGTCGCTGGGCATAGCCACCCATCGTGAGAAAACCGAGGCCAATCTGGTACTGATCACCCTCCTGTACGACGTAGTTGTGGTTGCGAAGGGTGACGAGATGGCGATGAACTGTGCTTTCAGAGAGTCCGAGCTGCCTCGAGAGGTCCTCGATTGTCGCGCCACCACGATCACGGATGGTTCGAACGATCTCGAACGACGTCTCCGTCGTTTTGACCGTCGATCCGATCTGATTTGCCATGGATGGACATAGCACTCAGAGACAATAAATCCCGTATATTCGGATTGCGATCAGCGGTGGTCGCGCTGGCTTAGTCTGTCGGACGTAGCGGGCGGACACCGACTGGGCAGCCACAAACACACTATAGTAGCCACTGTCAGTCAATACACACCTGATCGCACGACAGCTGTGCGATCAGTGTGTAACTAGTTGCAGTTGTTACTATACCAACCAGTGACCCTCACTACTACTGCGCTTTCCCTATTTGTCGACCCTCTCAGTTTCGATAGTCATGAGAGGAGTGTCTCGAGAGACTCCCATCCAGCGAAATTCTATGTTACCGTGGTCCAAGAACGGATTACAGAAAGGCAGCGTCTCAATGCACGGTGAACGATGCAACACCAGTAATTCGCTATTACTCAATTCGAATGACAGAATCGAACGCTCGAGTAGCCAATCACAGTCACCAGAACTGTCAGGTCCAGTTGCTGCATGAACACCAAAATCGAGAAATTCGACTCAAGAGTGATGGCTCACTTTACCCATATGCTATTGTAAATCACTAGTCCCGTATTATGGGATGGAAAACCCCGGCACGAACAGGCTCAGAAACGGAATACTCGCCATAAGAGATGATTATTACACTCGTATGTTTGTAATACCTTGCTCCCGTATTATGAGGGATAATTCGACATGAGTAGTCTGTAATTAGCTCAGAGATACGGTCAAAGGCCTGTAGAAACGATAAAAGGGGCTATTCCAAAATACGGGATCCATAAGTAAGTCACATATAGTAGCCACTGCACGTCACTGCACACCTGATCGCCAGACGGATCGGCGATCAGTGTGTCACTCGTTGCAGTTGTTACTATCGCAGATTGTTTCCGCGAGTGTTGTCGGCGTTCATGGCTCAAGTCGGCGATAGGTTTACATTGTGACGAGCGTAGTATCGTATACGAGCCAGTTCAGAAGATGGACTGGGCAATAAGACCGTCGACGAGAACGCAGTCCGGTGTTGCGGTCGCAATGGCTCTGCCGGCACTCGACTACCGAGATGGGCAAGACGACCGCAGCCGACTCCCGCACGACGGTCATCGCTTCGATCCACGGGCGCGAAACGACATCACTCGAGATCCACTCATATGACAGACAACAAGAAAATACTCGACGGCGTAACGGTGCTCGACCTCTCGACGTTCGTAACTGGCGGGTTCTGCTCCGCGATGCTCGCGAATCAGGGTGCAGAGGTCATCAAAATCGAGCAACCAGGATATGGCGATGCGATTCGTCACTCCGGCCCGCCGTTTATCGACGGCGAATCGCCGTACTACTGGACGGTCAACTACGGCAAGCAAAGCATCGAACTCGACCTGAAAAATCCGCAGGCAAAAGAAGCGCTGTACGACCTCGCATCGGATGCAGATGTCTTCATCCAGAACTTCCGGCCGGGAACGGCCGAGCGACTGGGTGTCGGCTACGACACGATTGCCGACCACAACGACGACATCATCTATCTCGCCATCTCGGCATTTGGACAGACCGGCCCCTGGAGCGAACGCTCCGGCTACGACCTGCTTATTCAGGGCATGAGCGGTATCATGAGCGTCACGGGCGAGGCGGATCGGCAGCCGGTCAAAGTTGGCCTCCCCGTAACTGACCTCATCACGTCCATGTGGGCCGGCTTCGGTGCGATGACGGCGCTGTACCGGCGCGAACAGACCGGCGAGGGCGAGTACATCGACCTCGGCATGCTCGAGTCAACGCTTCCCTGGTTGACCAAACAGGCCGGACAGGTCTTCGCCGACAGGGAACCAAAGCGAATGGGGACAAAAGATCCCGTGCTCGCACCCTACCAGACGTTCGAGACCAAAGACAGCTACATCAACATCTGCATCCTGAACGAAAAGCTCTGGATGGAGCTCTGTGAGGTGCTCGAGCGACCGGATCTGCCGGCCGATGAGCGCTTTGAGACGAACGCCGACCGCGTCGACCACCTCGAGGAACTCGAGGCTGAAATCGAAGCCACGCTCGAAGACAAGACGACTGACGAGTGGATCGAGATCATCGCCGAGGAAGGTGGCGTCCCCGCGGGGCCGGTCTACAGCGTCGAAGAGGCGCTGACGAACCCCCAGATCGAGTCGCGGGAGGCCGTCACCGAAATCGAACATCCCGAACTCGGCACGATTCCGGTGATCGAACATCCGCTGAAGTTCGACGGCGCAGAGAGTGGGTTCGAGTCGGCGCCGCCGCTGCTCGGCGAGCACAATCGAGAGGTGTTCCGCGAGCGCGGCTATTCGGAGGCGGAACTCGACGAACTCGAGGACGCCGGCGCCTTCGGCTCGAGTGATGAGGACGACTCGTAGCCGCCCAAAACGGGCATCCATATCGCCGGACGACGTTCGCAGCCCGAATCGGATCGCACTCGTCCGCTTCGACGACGGCGTGCAGGTGATCGCACAGGTCACCAACGACCCGGTATCAGTCGGGGAGACGGTCACCTTTGCAGGCTCCTACCGACTCCGGGACGGAGAACTCAAAGATGTGCCCCGACTGCGGCCGGTCGAGTGAGTACACTTTTGTCTCCATAGGGAAACAGTACAGTGACGCACAACCGAACGCAACAGCGATCACCCGACAACACACACAATGCGACTTGGCCAATACAGCACGACGACGGCGGAACAGTCCTGGTGTGGCGTCCCAACCGACGACGACACCATCATCAACCTCTCGGAAGCCGGCAGCGAGGCCGGCCTCGAGATTCCACGCTCGAGCAGCGAGTTCCTCGCGACGTGGCAGTGGCAGCGCAAGGCCGAACTGGCCCTCGAGTACGCCCAGGAGACCGGCACCGGCGTCTACGACGCCGACGACGTCACCCGACACGCGCCAGTCGACGATCCCGGCAAAGTCGTCTGTGTCGGACTCAACTACCGAGATCACGCCGAGGAGGGTGACAATCCGATTCCCGACGAACCCGTCCTCTTCTCGAAGTTCCCGACGACGGTGAACGATCCCGACGGCACGATCTCGTGGGACCCCGACCTCACTGAAAAGGTCGATTACGAGGCCGAACTGGTCGTCGTGATTGGCGAGGAAGCGCGACGAGTCGAACCAGAAGACGCGTTCGACCACGTCGCGGGCTATCTCGTCGGCAATGACGTCTCCGCTCGAGACCTGCAACACGGCGACGGGCAGTGGGTCCGCGGCAAGAGCCTCGACGGATTCGCACCGATTGGTCCGGAACTCGTCACGGCCGACGAGGTTGAGGACCCACACGACCTCGAGATCTGGGCCGACGTCAACGGCGAGCGACTCCAGGAGTCGACGACGGCGAACTTCATCTTCGGCATCGACGAACTGGTCTCGTTCTGTAGCCAGGCGTTCACGCTCGAGCCGGGTGACCTCCTCTTTACGGGAACGCCACCGGGCGTCGGTGTCTACCGCGAACCACCGGTCTTACTCGAGGATGGCGACAGCGTGACGATTGGCGTCGAAGAACTGGGTGAACTGACGAACGACTGTGCGTTCGAGTAAGGGCGAAAGTCGAATCGCCGCTTACGCACTGAAGTCGAACACGTCTCGTGGATTCTCGACGACGACCTGTCGAATGTCCACGGGATCGATGCCGTAGCGGTACAGTTCGAAGATCGCTCGTTTGAGCGCGAATGGGTCCGTTCGAAGGACGTTCGCACAGTCGGTATCGATCATAATGCGCTCCGGGCCGTACTCGTCGATTGCGTCGGCGACGTCTGCGGCGGTGACGCCGACCAGCCACGAGTGCCCGATGGTAAAGCTGAGATAGCAGTCGGTTTCCTCCATCAGATACGCGGTGTTGTTCGGATCCGCGTGCGAAGCAACGACCTGCTCCTCGTCCAGTCCGGCATCGCGCGCGGCCTCGACGTCGATTTTCACCGCCTCGAGTTCAGGATTGTCGCCCTCGATCACTGGTTTCTGACCGAGACCGCTGTTTTTCTCGTAGCCTGGCGTGTGGACCTCCGGTCGGTAGGATCGTTTCGTATCGGCTGATAGATTCGGCGTGTGGAGGAGAACGGGCAAATCGTGTGCGTCCGCAAGTTCCATCTGCGTTTCGACGATTGCTCGCTGCTCGTCGAGTCCCCATCGTTCGACGTGCTGGGATGGGGTGACACCCGTCTCGCCGATTGCGACGACTTCCTCGAGGGCGCAGTAGTCGGCCATCGCCTCGAGTAACTCGTCGGGGTTTTCGATGCGGACGCCCGTGTGAACGCCGAGACCGAGGTTTGCCTCGAAGAAGTGGTTGCGTTCGATTGCCGCCCGTCGATTGATCGCATCGTCCCACAGGAACCGCACGTCGTCCGCGCGGACTGGTTTGTACGGCGTCCAGTGATAGCCCGACGAGACCATGACCATGCCCTCACAGCCCGAGAGGGCGTATCGCTCGCGGTCCTCCCACGAAAGCGTGTGTGCGTGGTTGTGAATGTCGATCCAGGGAAGATTGAGGAGTTCCGTCGGCGGTTCGAAGTCGTCGTCGACGTACGTTGCATCGGTCGGCCGTTTCGTCGGATAGCTCGAGTCCATGGTGATGTGGTGTACGGGATGTCGTCGTCGATCACGATATTTGAGCGACACACACTTAGCGTTTTACTGTACTTCCTCTGAATTCACGCTGACATACGGCTATACATCGCCAGAGAGGTCGCTGCCGCGAGGTATCCATCACGAACGTTTATTGCAGGTCGTGATTACATACCAGCTATGGCAGTGCTCATTGGCACAGATGACGGCCTGTACCGCGTCGAAGACGTCCCCTTCGAGGACGACGACCCCGAGCAGGTTCTCGACTGTGGCGTCGTCACGGCAGCGCGGACGTTCGATCACACCGAGGGCGTGTTTGTCGCCTCCTCGAGTGGGGCCTACCGCTCGAGAGACGGGGGCAAGAGTTGGGACGACCTCGAGGTGCCACTCGGAGATCGGTTCTGGCACGCCGGCGAGAGCGAGGTCTGGTCGATTCTCGCGACGGCGGACGGCGCGCTGTATGCGGGGACGAACGATCCCTACATCTACCGCTCGGTCGACGACGGCGAGACATGGAGCGAACTCAAGGGATTCAGAGAACTACCCTCGAGAGGGCACTGGGAATCGCCAATCGATCCCCACTACGCCCGACTGCGCGCACTCGAGGCCGTGCCGGGTCGCCCGGATCGGCTTATCGCGGGTGTCGAAGCGGGTGGGATTCACCTCAGCAACGACGGCGGACAGACGTGGCTGGACCGCCGCGACACGATCATCGACGACATTCACCAGATCCTCCCCATCTCGGCTGACGTCTGGCTGGCCACAACGGGCTATCTCGATCACAACCTCGAGAATCTCGGCCTTGGACACGCCGTCGGCGAGGGCGGGCTGTACCGGACGACCGACGCGGGTGACTCCTGGACCCGAATCGATACGGGGAATGACTTCTCGTACATCCGCCGCGTGTTTGTCCACGACGGGACGGTCTTTTTCTGTGGTGGCGAGGAGGCACCGCCTGCGTGGGTCAACGACGAACACGAGACCGCGCTGTTCGAATCCACGAACTTCGGTCGGGACTTCGAGCGAGTCTCCTATCCCGGAGAACCACACGAAGTGATCGAGACGTGGGCCGTCCACGACGGCGACGTCCTCTGTGGCTCCGGCTTATTCGACGTGCCAGACCAGCGCGACGACGTGACGGGCCGACTCATGCGACGACGCGACGGCGAGTACGAAACCGTCGGGCGCATCGACGCAAACGTCAGTCGGCTCGCAGTTGTCTAGTGCGGTCGGCGAGTTCGCTCGAGGCTGCAGTGAGTTTCATGACGAAACGTGCCGACGGGAGTCGAGTCCCCGGTACACATATATGCACTCAGCATGAGTGTATGACGTACGATGGCACCACAGCACACTCAGAAACGCCACAGCGCGTGTGAGCATCGATGACTGCCGAGCCCCCAACCAGTGAGCCACCGTCGCTGCTCGGACGAGCACTCTACAGCGGCGTGTTAGCGTATATGGCGGTCGACGGATTCAAAAGCAACGACAAGCGCGTTGAGGTCGCCGAGTCGAAGGGCGTTCCCCTGCCCGAGATCATGGTTCCAGCGGCCACCGCGCTGTTGCTCGTCGCGAACATCGGGATACTATTGTGGAAGTATCCTCGAGCATCTGCCATCGGGCTCATCGTGTTTTTCCTCGGCACGACGCCGAAAATTCATGACTTTTGGAATATGGAGGGCAAAGAGCGCAACGCGAACAAGATTAACTTCTGTAAGAATCTGGCACTCATTGGCGGCGCGATTATCCTTCTGTCCGAGGCGTCCAGCGACGAATAAGCTATTTCGCTCGCTTGCTATTCAAATCGTTACAACAGACCGTATCAGTGGCTACTAACCACCGGGTTCGGCATAGAGCGACTCGAGAATGAACTCATCGATGGCGGTTCGCGCCTCGGCGGGGGCGTCTTCGTGGCCAAGGGAAATGCGTCGGCCGCGTGCAGCGTGGATGACGTCCGTAATGAGTTGGCCCATTCGTTCGGCATCAACGTCACGGAAGACGCCCTGTTCGATGCCGTCCTCGACGACCTCAACGATACTGGCGCGGATTCGGTCGTAGTGGGCATCGAAAATCTCTCTGTGTTGGCCGTCGTTCTGTGCATGCGTATAGAGTTCGTGGTACACCTTCATCCGGTCCCAGTGGGTGAACTCGGTGAACTCGGGACCGAACAGGCACTGATCGATTCGGGCGTCGAGTTCCGTCCTGGGATCCGCATCTGCGTCCAGTTCGACGCTGCCTTCGTACTGTTCGATGATATACTCGAGAAACGAGGACATGAGGTCGTACTTGCCGTCGAAGTGGTAGTGGATGACCTGCCGGGTGCGGTCCATCTCTGCGCCGATGTCGCGCATGCGAAGGTCTGCATAGCCGTGCGTGCGCAACGCACGGAACGTGGCCTCCATGATCGCCTCGCGTGTGTCCTGCGAGGCGGCTCGGTCATCGGAGTCGGTCATACCCACAGTCCGTTCTAGCGCTATATAATTCGATTGCACGAGATAAGCCAGCAGTTTACCAAACGGTAAATTTTTATCCTCGTAGTCAGACTGTACGACTGTGTATGACACGAACAATCATACGTAACGGAACGGTCGTCTCGCTCGATCCGGATATTGGCCAACTGGATGGCGGCGACATTCTGATCGAAGACGGTGAAATCGTCGATATCGGGCACGGACTCTCGGCCTCGGATGCTGAGGAAATCGATGCGGAGGGCCAGATCGTCTTGCCAGGATTTGTCGACTCACACATCCACCTCGCACAGACGCAGGTCCGAGGGATCGCCGGAGACTGGTCGCTCATGGGCGAGTACTTCGAGCACATGCTCGGCAACATCACCGGACTCTACCAGCCCGAAGACATGTACCTCGGCGGGCTCTTCGGCGCCTTCGAGAAACTCTATACGGGGACGACCACGGCTCTGGATTGGTCGTATCCCAACACGCTCGAGCACGCCGAACGGGCCGTCGACGCACTGCAGGATACCGGGCTGCGCGCGGTGTACACCTACGGCCCGGCGGGTGACGACTCGGCGAAGTGGTGGTACGAAAGCGACGTCACCCTCCCCGAACAGGACATCCGCGAACTGTACGACGAGCGCATCAGTAACGACGATCTGCTCACGCTGGGGCTTGGGCTTCGCGGGCCTGATTTCTGTGTCGATGAAACCGCCTGCAGCGACCTCGAACTGGCACGAGACATGGGAGCCCTCGCAACCGTCCATATGGGAGCGACGCTGTGGCCCTCCTCGGTCTACGGCGACGACTACCAGGGCTTTGGCTGCCTCCACGACATGCTCGGCCCGGACGTCAACATCGCCCACGGAAACCACTTCTCGCAAGAGGATATCGACCACGCCGTCGAACAGGGCGTCTCCTTCTCTGCCACGCCGGAAGTCGAGATGCAGATGGGCCACGGCATCCCCGTCACCGAAAAAGTGCTCGAGGCCGGCGGTCGCCCGGCCTGGGGGGTCGACGTCTGTTCGAACATCAGCGGCGACATGACCAGCCAGATGCGAATCGGCCTGCAAGTCCAGCGCATGTTCGAGAATCAGGCAGTCCTCGAGAACGACGAGGAGGTCACTGGCGTCCAGACGACAGCCCGCGACACCCTCGAGATGGCGACAATCGAGGGTGCAAAGGCGCTGAATCTCGAGGACGAAATCGGGACGCTCACGCCCGGCAAGCGGGCAGACATCATCACGATCCGAACCGACGACTTCATGACTGCGCCATGTCATTCGCCGATTCAGACTGTTGTCTTCCAGTCTGACCCGTCGCACATCGACACCGTGCTCGTCGACGGCGAACCAGTCAAACGCAACGGCGAACTGCTGAACCCGCTCGTCCACGAGGAGTTCGACCGATTTGTCGAGTCCGGCGAGCGCCTCGTCGACGAGGCTGGCCTGGACCTCGAGTAAGCGAGCGCTCGAGGGCGACTTGGAGCCGTTGGAGATCACTTATCATCGTGGATTTTGGGTTGGGTACGTCACTATGTCATTCAGACATATTTTGCCAATGTAATCGATATAGTTGTGTATATTAATGGGAATATTAAACAATACTCAATATAATGTCCTATGAACGAAATGAGTCTGTATATCTGATAGCAGACAATAAAATCCAGTTATAGACGAGTGAGCCCAGAAGCGAGACCCCATTTCCAATAAGAATACAGTACCGGACAATGTAGAGCGATTATTATCCGAAAATGGTTTTCTAACGAAGTTAGTAACGAACATTGAAAATAATATATCGGAATAAATCAACTATGGGTAATACCTCTCCATCACCTATCGTGTATGGATCGAACAATACTGGTAGTGAGAAACTATATTGATGAGATCGACTATTCTCTGCAGCACGAACCAGTAATCCTCAATTCAACTACGAACAGAAACAAGCAGAAAACATTTGTTCCAGTATGGATGTTTGGCTAACATGAATCGGCGAACATTGCTCGCTCTGGCTATAGTAGCCATTGAAAGTCAGTGCACACCCAATCGCACGAGGGCTATGCGATTGGTGTGTAAACAGTTTCAATTGTTACTATAGCGTCTCTGTGGTCGGTGGTCTCTCAGGATGTACGAGGGGAGATGATGAGGGAACCAACACCAACGGTGGAGAAACCGATACGGAAGAAGGGAGTGAATCAACAGATCTGTCCGGAGGATACGACTTTTCAGCATGTGACTATGAGTTAAACGATGAGAAGATCAATGCACCACTTGATGACAGCCAATACAATGATCCGACAGGGGATGATCCTCACCTACCGGAAGATGACGGAATCAACGTCGGAATCGGATATCAAGCGGATATCGAGGACGACGAGCGAGAAGCGTTAGAGCGTATCTTCGGAGTTGACGCGATCCATTCTGAAGGCTCTCAAAGCTATTCAACCCCCAGAGACGCGCCGATAGACAACTGTGATGTTGCGAAACTCTCCAACAGAGAGTACATTGAGTATATCGTCCCATTCCCAATCGACGAGCCGTGATTCGTTCTGGAATCAGCGTCCCAACTACTGTGATTGGGAATCAGCGTAACTGCGCCCGATACGACGACTCGAGACGATGACAGCGTAGGCACCAACGAACGAGCCGAGGACAGTAAAGACGGACCCGGCATCGATCAACACACTCGAGATGGAAACTCCGACGAGAAAGAGCATCGTACCCGATGCCCAGCCAACGAAGTAGATGGCGTTGCCCGCGACGCTCGTCAGATTCGTTACGCCGGCTCGAAGCGTGCGTTCGCGCCCGTAGTTGGCGAGTCCAATCGGCAGGACGTATGCGAAAATAGCGAGGACGATCAGCGTTGCTGTCGAGCCAAAGAGAAAGAAGATCGCGTCGGCCTCCGCCGGTGGCTCACCGTCGGCGACGAAGAGAGAGATCACCACAATCGTTGTCACAAGCGGTACGACGGCGTAGACAGCGGTCAACGCCAGTCCGCCAAGGCTCTGTCTGAGGACGGTTCGCTCGAGAAACGGCGGTGGCGTGTCGTCCTCTCCGGTCGCAAGGACGCGAATCGCGTAGCCGAGAAGGGGGACGAGTGCGAGAACTGGGAGAATGAGTGCATGAACGAGGACGCAGAGCCACGCCGACAGGAGTGCCTTCTCGGCGTGGTCGCCACGAAACGGATACCTGAGCGCCTCCCACATAGCCACGCATTGTGACCCCGATGTCTTAACCTTGTGTGGTGTGGACGTGCCAGCAGAGTGTTCGCTCGGAGCGGAAGCGGGAACGAGTCTCAGCTCAGATACGGGTGCCGAGCAACTCCGCTTCTTGCTCAATCGTGCGGTTGTGGAGTGCCTCGCCGGTCGCCCGGTCGAACAGGTGGATCGCCGACTCGGGGAACTCGACATCGTACTGCCCGCCTTCCTCGAGGTGGCGCATTCCATCCGCAATTGCGTTGAACGTCTGCTCAGTCGCACCGTCTCCGTCTTCAGTCGGGAACCGAACGAGCAGATTGTTTTCGTTGCCCATCGGCTCGACGACGTCGACGACGCCGGGGAACACGTGCTCTCCGGTCTTCGAATCGACGAGTTCGATATCTTCGGGACGGATTCCAAACACCAGTTCCGTAGTTCCCTCGAGGTCGTCTTGAATCGACTGTGAGAGCGGGTACTCGAAGTCGAAGTTGTCGCCAACGAGGCGATTGCCCTCGAGTGTCACGTCGAAGAAGTTCATCGATGGCTCGCCGATGAAGCCGGCGACGAACAGGTTTCGTGGGCGGTGATAACACTCGAGTGGGGTCGCAACCTGCTGGAGTTCACCGGCGTCTAGGATGGCGATGCGGTCGCCCATCGTCATCGCTTCGGTCTGGTCATGAGTGACGTAGACGGTCGTGACGTCGAGATCCTCCTGCAGCCGCTGGAGTTCCATGCGCATCCCCGAGCGAAGCTTCGCGTCGAGGTTCGAGAGTGGTTCGTCCATGAGGAACACCGAGGGATCGCGGACGATTGCCCGGCCGAGTGCAACGCGCTGTTGCTGGCCGCCCGAAAGCTCACCGGGTTTGCGCTCGAGTAACTCGGAAATCTCGAGTGTTTCGGCCGCCTCTTCGACACGGGCGTTCATCTCGTCTGTCGACATGGTTGTCGACTCCTCGAGCCCGAAGCGCATGTTCTCCCGGACAGTCATGTGCGGGTACAGCGCGTAGCTCTGGAACACCATCGCGATGTCCCGTTGCTGTGCGGGCACGTTGTTGACGACATCGTTCCCGATTGCGATCTGGCCGTCCGAAATCGTCTCGAGGCCGGCGATCATTCGCAGTGTGGTTGATTTCCCACAACCGGAGGGGCCGACCAGGACGAGGAATTCGCCGTCCTCGATGTCGACCGATACGTTGTCGACGGCGGTGATGACGTCGCCGCCGTCGTCGAAGTGCTTCGTGACGTTGTCGAGTGTGAGTTCAGCCATGTGTGTATCGCCTCTGCGTGAGTTCGTGTTCGTGAGTGAGTTCGGTTCGCATCATGATGCACCAGTAATTCCTTTCGCGAACTGTCGTCCGAAGACGACGTAGATGATGATCGTTGGGAGCGCAGCGATGAACGCACCGGCCATCTGGAGATTGTAGTCCTGGGCCATCGCTCCCTGCAATTCGTTCAACGATTGTGTGACCACGTAGTTCGAACGCGACGTGATGAGCACCAGCGCGAACAGCAGGTCGTTCCAGACCTGCGTAAACTGGTAGATCAGCGCCACGGCGAACATCGGCAGCGACAGCGGGAAGACGATCCGCCGGTAGATCCGAAGCGCGTTCGCACCGTCGATCTTCGCGGCTTCGATCATGTCGTCGTCCATCGTCTTGTAGTACGACCGGAACAGGATCGTACAGATCGGAATCCCGTAGGCCGTGTGCGTGATCGTCAACTCAAGCAGGTCAGCCCGTTCTGCGAGGAACGGCGCGAACGCGAGCAGGCCTGCCAAATCGACGGCCGACCAGAACTGGCGCAGCGGCACCAGTACGGACTGGTAGGGCAAGAAGACGCCCGCGAGGAAGATCACGAGAATCCCAACTTGGCCGCGCCAGGAGAGTTTCGTGAGCCCGTAGGCAGCGAGACTGCCGAACACAGCGGACAGAACCGTCGCCGGAACGACAAACATGACGCTGTTGATCAGACCACCCTGCATCGTCGCGAACGCGAGTTCCCACGCCTCGAGCGTGAACCATTCGGGCGTCGGCGGCACGATTGGCGTCGTATTGACGAACCCGGCTTGAGTCTTGAACGCTGTTGTCAGCCCGCCCCACAGCGGCGAGAGGTAAAACAGGATCAAGCCGCCGAGGACGGCATACAGCGCAGCGCGCTGGGCGTCTACCTCTTCACGGTAGGCAGCGAGACCGCTTTGGTCCGTCCCGTCTGCTGTCGCCATCTATTGCTCACCTCCCAGGTCTCGAGGCTGTGGGTGGTCGATTCGTCTCGAGTCGTCAGATGGAAGAATCGTCGAGTTCGTCATCACAGATCACCTCGCTTGTACTGCATGTAGAGATACGGTGCGACCACTGCAAGCGCCATCAGGAAGAGGACGGTCGCAACAGCAGCGCCGTATGCCCACTGGGATCGAGAGAAGGCGACACGGAACATCATCACTGCGAGGATGTCGGCGGATCGGCCGGGGTTGTCGCCAAACATCACGTAGATGAAGTCGAACGCCTTCAGTCCGAACACCATCAGAACGACGGCTGCGGAGGTCGTCGCTGCACTGAGTTGTGGGACGATCACTCGCCAGTACATCTTGAACGAACTCGCACCATCGACTTTCGCGGCTTCGTAGTGCGAGTCCGGAATCGCACGCAAGCCCGCAAGATAGACGACCATCGCGTAGCCGCTGAACTGCCAGGTAAGCGCAAAGATAATCGCTGCTAACCTCGTTCGGGTGTCACCGAGCCAGTCCATCGTGAAGGCATCAAGCCCGATTGTACTCAACACGACGTTGATCGTCCCGGTCGAGGGATTGTACATCCACGACCAGAAAATCGCCGTCACGACGAACGAGAGGGCCATCGGCAGCAGATAGATTGTCCGGAACGTGTTCTCGAATCGAATGTTCTGATCGACGAGAATCGCAAGGACGAGTCCGGCCGCAAGCGAGATCACCGTAAACGCAACCAACAGGACAATCGTATTTCGGAAGGCCGCAATAAACGATGCATCACTCAGCATCCGGGTATACATCTCGAGGTTGAGATTCGTATACTCCGGTTGCAGGAGGCCGCTCCAGTCAGTGAGTGAAATAAGTAGATTCCAGCTGGCTGCACCGTAGACGAACAGGCCCATCAACAGCGCCGGTGGGAGCCAGAACGGGAGCGCCTGGACCGCATCGCTGTGTTTCAATCGTGTGAACGTCCCGCCGCCGGTCGGTGCTTCGCTCCCGCCGTCGGTCCGAATCTCGTCATCTGCTCCGCTATCGGAGTCGCGGCGAGTAAGACGAGAACGAAGTCGATCAATATCAAAACCCATGGAACTGTACTGGGTTAGAAGATGTTGACCAGTTCCTGCGTCGTCTCGTCGACGTCCCAGTTATCCGTAAAGACCGCGAACGCCTCCTCGACTTCGCTGGCCTGTGCCGGATTCAATCCGCTCCCGTGGGAGATTGAGACTGTCTGCTGGTCGGACGATTCGAAGTCATCCATCTGATCCTGCAGGAACGGTGGGAAGTCGTCCGTCGGGACGTCAGTCCGCGGCGGGATCGATCCCTTGTGCGGGTTAAAGCGCTCTTGGGCGTCCGTCGTCGTACAGTAACTAATGAACGCCTCCGTCGCATCCGGCGTTGGATTGTTCGATGGGTAGACGAAGCCGTCCATCACCATCGCATACATGCCCTCAGTACCTGGGAAGACCATGTAGTCCCAGTCGTCGCCGTACTCGAAGTCGTCGGCACCCTGGTACTCGCCGGCCGCCCAGTCACCGTTGTGGTGGAACGCGGCATCGCCAGTGATGACATCGTTGTTCGCTTCGTCCCACGCAACGGTCCCTGCGTCTTCGTTGTGGTACTCGCTGACCGCTTCGACGAACTCGAGGGACTCTTCGATTTCGGCCTCGAGCTCGGCTGCCTCGCCGTCGAGGAACTGCTCGTAGGCGTCGACGCCGTGCTGGCCGATGAAGACCATCTCCCAGAACTGCAGTGCGCCCCACGGCTCCTGGGTCTGCTGTGCCAGTCCGACGTAGCCCGCGTCGTCAACCGCTTCGAACGCCTCGAGGAGGTCCTCGGGACTCTCGAGGTCGTCTGGATCGACGCCTGCGTCGTCCAGAACTTCGGTGTTGTAGAAGACGTTGTTCAGGCGGTGGATGTTGATCGGCGCGATGACGAGGTCGCCGTCAGGTGCGGCAGCATCGAGGACACCGTCGACGTAGGCGTCCTCGTCGTCCCAGTAGTCCGCAACCGGCTCGAGGGTGTCTGCGTCGAGATAGTCACGCAGTGCCTCGCCGGGCCAGATCTGGAAGGTTCCTGGCGGGTCCTGATCGAGCACACGAGTCTGTATCTCGGCGTCGATTGCTGCTCCTGCGCCACCGGGTGCCGGGTTGTCCTCGACACCGTATTCGTCGTATTCCTCCTCGAAGCCTTCGACGAGCGCGTTGAAGGCCTCCTCTTCGCTCCCGGCCGTCCACCAGTGGACGATCTCGAGTTCTTCATCGACGTCGTCGGAGCCGCCGTTGCCGGCGTCCGAATCGTCGTCGAGATCTTCAGGATCTTCATCTTCTGCACAGCCGGCTAGTGCCACTGCACCAGTTGCACCTGCGATCTGAATATACTGCCGTCTCGATAGTGGGCTCTCTCTTGTCATGGCTTCGCAACACTTGCTACTATACAACTTCCATTATATAAGAGTATGTATTTTCAAATGGATCATGTCGCCGAAGGGTGTTGTTACCCCCTCTGTGAAGTCGATATCAGCAAAATCTGAATTATTCGAACACGCGTCCGCCTCGAGACTGAATTGCTTCCACGCGATCTGCAACGCTATTGAGACAGCGGAGGTTCCCCTTCAATCGACCCTGTTTGGTTTGTATCCGGTTCCCGAACGTGAACGTAACTGTGTCGACTCCCTCGCCGGGTCCGTTATGAACGTCTACAAGTAGTAATACTCGTAATGCCAATTGTTGCATAAAACAGTATTACGAGTATTACTATACTCCGAACGAGGCGATTATCACCGGGTTGTCCGCGGTTAGGCACCTATTTGTCGCGATTGTCGCCTGAATCGGGAACTGTGAATAACTTATTTACAGACGTATGAACGTAATTCACTATCCGAAATTGGGTAGCGTGTTGAGAGGTATCTGAACTCGAGCGGTTGAGAACGCTTGGTACCCGTGAGCGCTCGAAAGCAGGTCAGAGAGGCAGTGAACCACTCAAAACCGGACTCGAGAAGGGAGTAACAAAGTAATACTCGTAATGCTTATCTGAGTGGGTTCCCGTTGGTACTGGGGTGCTCACCGCTCGAGTAGCACAATCTCTGTTTGCTGCCACCGGTCCTGTCAAAGAGTAACAAACCAAGCGCTTGAGCACAGCTGGGAGACTGACGCTACTCGCCGTACTCGGATTGGAGATACTCGAGCATCGAGAGTAGATCGTCGGTGTCGGATTGATCGAGGTTGTTGAGTCCGACAGCAATGAGCAGCGGGTAGAAATCCTGGAGTTTCTGGAGATCGTAGTTCGTTGCTTGTGCTGTTTCGAGGCTCAACTCACGATACGCCAGGTTGAGTGCGTTGTGCAGGTCCTCCGGAACGTACATCGTCATCCCTTCCCAGTCATCCTTGACGTTCCCGAGATCCTCGAGGTCGTACGACTCTAACGCATTGGCATCGTCACCACTTGCATTCTCGAGGAGTGAGTCGATGTATTCGGCGCCGTCACCTGGTGAGTCATCGGCTGGTGGTTCCTCAGACATGGGCACCCTCGGGAGTGGTGGCTGCGGGTTGTGGTGGTGTTCGGTTCGGGTTGCTCGAGTGTGGTAATACCATTATAAGTTGTATTACTCTTTGTCGCACCTATAAGTCTTTGTCCGTGACGACAGAGTGTTCAAAAGAGTACTCGATACCGTGTATAAACATATATATTGTTTTTATCCTGTTGTGAAGTATTATCGAAATATTCTGACTCTGACATACTGTAGTGCCGTAGACAGTCTCGTGGGAGACGGGTAGATATTGTATGGAGGTAACAATTTATGGCAGGGCTGTCTCGTCAATTGGTGGTGAGGTGGCCTGTGAGGAGATTTCAGACTGGTTTCAATAGCGACTCCTCGAGTAACTGCTGTCGGATACTCGAATGTGAATTCTCTCGTATAATCAATAGAATTAAACTTAAATTTGTTTTTACAGACCGTTCGATCTACTCACTCATCTATCACCTCAGCAGTAGAAAGACTGAACAACGGGCACCACCTTCGTGGTATCCATACCTGAAGATGGGAACAGGGAACTCAGCCAAACCAACGCTCTTCCGACGGACGGCCCTCCAGACCGGGGCAGCGGCTGGACTTGCAGCCGTTGGACTCGCAGGCTGTACGAACAACCGCGGCACGTCCACTGACGAAGAACCGACACCCGAACCGGCCCATGAGGAGCCGTTCGAACTCATCCACTGGTGGACCGCCGGCGGGGAAGAAGACGCGCTCGAGGCGTTGCTCGAGGGATTCCTCGAGTCGACGGAGTACGACGAGACTGATCTTACTGAGAATCCAGCGCCCGGCGGTGCTGGCTCGGCGCTGAACGCGGCGGTGCAGTCGCGGCTGGTAGATGATGACCCACCGAGTACGTTCCAGATCTGGCCCGGCGAGTCATTGCGTCCGTTTCTCGACTCCGAGGTCTTTGGCGATCTCGAGGAGATCTGGGACACCGAGATGGAATCGGCGTATATCGAGAGCGTCACGGCACTTGCCCGCGACGGCGGAACTTACGTCGCAGTGCCGATCAACATCCACCGGTTGAACAACCTCTTTTACAATATCGAGGTCGTCGAGGACAGCGGCGTCGACCCCCACGGAATTGACGATCCAGTGGACCTGCTCGAGGCGTTCGAAACCGTTGCAGACGCCGGCTACATCCCATTTGCCCACCAGACACAGGAAGCGTGGCCGACAGTCCAGTTATGGGAGACGCTCTTTATCGGCATTGCTGGTCCCGACGCGTTTCACTCCCTGCTCGAGGGCGACGTCGAGTCACTCGAGGCAGATATTTCCGAGTCACTTTCGCTGCTCGAGCGCTACAGTGGGTCCTTCAGTCCGGATACGAGTTCAATAACCTGGGAAGAAGCGAACGGGCAGGTCATCGACGGCGATGCGGCGTTTACGCACCAGGGCGATTGGGCTGCTGGCCACTACCGAGCAATCGGCCTCGAGTATGGCAGTGACTGGGGTCACGTCGCGTTTCCGGGGACGGACGACGTCTATACGATGGTGCTAGATTCGTTCGTTATGCCGGAACCAAACCCGACGCCGGAGATGACAGCGGCGTTTCTCAGCTACTGTGGCACCGCAGACGCACAGGAACGGTTTAATCCACCGAAGGGGTCAATCCCGCCACGTACCGACGTCTCAACCGACGCCTTTCCACCGTTTCTCGAGGATCAGATGCAAGAGTTCGAGGCGTCGTCTGCTCAGCCGCCAACGATTGCACACGGCTCAGGGATCGAGCCCTCGGCAAAGAACGAACTCGAGGAGGTGTTTGCAGTGTTCCTCGAGTCGTGGGACGTCGACGAGACGACCGACCGGATTCTGGACACACTTGACGATGAGTGAGAAGACAACAACTCGAGTAACAGCATCGCAGCCCCGGTTGAGAGCGAACGCGGCCAGCACTGACACAAAGACTGAGACCAGTAGTATTCGACACAATGTTGCGTAGGCTCCGTTCGAACGTCCCCTCGAGAATCCGCCGGAGTTACGCGCTCAAATTCGGGATCGTACTGTTGCTGATCGGTGCGTCCGTCGGCATGATCGGCTTCGTTGCAACCGAGGAAATTCGTGCCCACGTCCAGAGCGAGGCAGATGAGGAGTTTACGACGCTCGCCGAGCAGGAAGCCCGGAGCCTCCAAGCGTGGTCCGAAAGCAACGAGCAACGGGTCGAGACGCTCGTGCGGAGCCCGGACCTCCGGAGTCTTTCGACGACGGAACTTCGCCAGTACACTCAACATCCAGAACGGGCGAACGCGATTCACATCGTCGACACCGACGACGGAGAGATCATCGCAAGCACGGATCGGGCACTCGACGGACAACCTGCCACTGAACTCTCGGTTCCCGACGCGACCGGACTGCTCGAGGTAATCGAACCGTTTTCGGTCTATCGCTCGAGTCCGTACCTGCTCGATGATGGGGACGCGACACCTGCAGTGACGTACGCCCAGACGACCGGTGACGGGGCGATTGGCGTCGTCTACACGGTCGAGTTGGAGCAGTACAGTTCCCAGTTCGGAACGTACAGTGACGAGCGGTCGACGACGATGGTGCTCGACGGACAGGGCGCGCTCATGTTTGGGGACGACGGCTACGGTGAGGACAACGAGCAGTTCGTCCAGTCCTACGACGGGGCTGACGATGCCGTTCTGGACAGTCAGGTAGCTACGTCTCGGACGGTGTCAGCGGACACGATGCCAGCGTTGCTCACCGCCTACGGCTTCCCACAGGAAGAGTACGTCGTCGGCTCAGCACCGGTCACAGGAACAGACTGGACCGTACTCATCCATGAGCCAACGGCGGACGCCTACGGGTTCGTCACGACGGTGCAGTGGCTCGGTTTTGCCGCAACTGCTGGGCTCATGGTACTGGTAACGGCACTGGGGGCCGTTGTCGGGCGAAATACGGCGCGGTCGATCAACAGATTGCGAGAACAGGCCGCCGAAATGGAACGCGGCAATCTCGACGTCGACCTCGAGACGGATCGTGTCGACGAAATCGGCCAACTGTACCTCGCATTCGACAACATGCGCCGCTCGTTGCGAACGCAGATCGACGAGGCACGCCGCGCTCGAGCAGATGCCGAAGCGGAACGACAGCACACGAAGCGACTGAACGAAGACCTCACCGAGGCAGCGAGCCGATACGCGGCAGTCATGCAGACTGCTGCAGACGGCGATCTCACGGTTCGGATGGACCCCGAGATGACCGATACCGAGGCGATGAAAGACGTTGCGACCGAGTTCAACGGCATGCTCGAGCAACTCGAGGAGACGATTGCTCGCCTGACCTACTTTGCAGGCGAAGTCGCCGAGGCAAGCGAGCAGGTCTCGAGTTCGAGCGAGACGGTTCGTAATGCCTCAGAAAACGTCGCCGCGTCCGTGCAGTCGATCTCAGATGGGGCGGCACGACAGAACGATTCCCTTCAGGACGTCTCGAGTGAACTCTCGGATCTCTCACAGACGACGCGAGAGATCGCCGACGCCTCGAGTGAGGTGACAGAAATCGCAACCCAGACCGCTGCCACCAGCGAAGACGGTCGTGAGGCTGCTAAAGAGGCGATAAGTGGTGTCGACGCAATCGAAAGCGAGTCCGAACACGCCGTCGACGAGATCGAGCAACTGGAAGGCGAGGTCGCAGAGATCGACCGGCTCATCGAGCAAATCCAGGTTATTGCCGACCGTACGAACATGCTCGCACTCAACACTAATCTCGAGGCTGTTCGCTCCTCGAGCGGGAACAGCGAGGACTTCGCGGCGGTCGCCGAACAGGTCAAAGACCTCTCGGCCAACGCAAAAGACGCCGCCGAAGAGGTCGAACGCTGTCTCGAACGGATTCGCGAACAGACAGCGGATTCGGCCACTGCGGTCGAGCGCACGAGTTACGAAGTGAACGCGACTGCGCGGCGAGTGATGAAAGCTGCAACCGCACTCGAGGATATCGCGGTCTACGCTGAGGAAACGAAATCGGGCGTCGAAGACATCTCGACGGCGACCGAGCAGCAACTGGATTCGACCCACGAAGTCGTCTCCGAAGTCAGTGAGGTTGCGACGATCAGCCAGGAGACGGCGACGGGTGCAGATACCGTCGCTGCCGCAACCGAAGAGCAAACGAGCGCGCTCAACGAGGTGACGGGGTCGATGACGCAACTCGCAGAGCGGGCGAACAAACTCTCGACGGCGCTGGATCGGTTCGAAACCACGACGCCCGACGAAGAGGATGTACCGCTCGAGCAACTGTAAAGCGCGGGAGACGAGTGCAGCATTTTCTCAGTCCGTATCGCTGCTCGGTGTGACGTTCCGTACGTTCACTGCGGTGACACTAAATAAAAGAAGAACGACAGGACCTGAAACGACAGTGCCTGCCCCGTCTCTATCGGTCGTTCTGAGGGCGACGAAGCAACAGTGTGACAGCCAGAAGCACCGTGAGAACGGTGATGACGAGTCCGAAGCCAGGTACACGATCAGAGCCAGCATCCGTCCCAGACGTCTCGTCAGCAGGCGCTGGTGTGTCACTATCGTCAGACGAAGACACATCGTCGTCGGAAAGCGGCGCGTCGTCGTCCGATACGGACGCCGAATCATCGCCAGTCGACGGTTTGTCACCGTCAGTTCCAGACGCGTCATCGTCCGCCTCGTCCGTCTCTTCGTCGTCAGTGGACGCATCCTCCTCATCGGCGGGCGTATCGTCATCCGATGACGACGATCCGCTTCCGCCGCCGATTGACGATCCAGCCGATGGCGAATCAACCTCGAACGACAACTCGTGTGTTGCGTCGTTCCCTGCGTTGTCGGATACTGAGAGCCACACATCGTACTCAGTATCATCCTCGACGGAAAGCGTGTGTTCAATCGCCGACGAGGTGATCGAGGTGTTCTCGTGGGCAGTACGGTCAGTGCCATCGATCTCGAGTCGAACCGAGCCCACGTCGATGCCGGAGAGCGCGTCGTCGTACTCGAGGCGAACGGTGACAGTGTCGGTACCGTCATCGAGCACGTCCCCATCGGCGGGTGTCTCGGCCGTGATTTCGGGCGGCTCGTCGTCGATGACGAGTGCCCCGTACGTCGAGAAGCCGTCGACGTCGGCGACGAGCGTTGGATTGCTGTCTGGGTTCGTGACCGTCGACTCGACTGGGTCCCAGGTAGTGGTTTGCTCGTCGTAGTGGTAGAGTCCGACATCGGCTGCAGTGTGGCCATCGGCGAGGTCGCTCTCCTCGAGTGGCATCGAGATCGTCGCGTGGTCGATGGTGCCGTCCTCGAACCACGAATCGACGAGGTCGTCGAGTTCGGCAGACAGGAAGCCAACACCGAGTTCATCGTCCGCCAAATTTGCGTTGACGGTGCCTTCGGAGAACGCGAGGAAGAGATCGTCAGACGTCAGTTCCGGATCGTCAACGTGGAAGTCAATCGTCGTTCCAGTGTCGTCGATTGTGATCGTCTCATCCGCGAGTGAAAACCCGGTGTAGATGACCGCCGAGGTGGAGTCCTCACCAGCGTTTCCAGCCAGATCGGTTCCGGTAGCCGTAACGCTGTAATTTCCGGAGTTGTCGAACTCGAGTGTTCCAGTGTACGTCGTCGCACCTGCTCCGGCATCGTCCATCGTCACGGGTGCGGATTCGGACGCGCCGTCGTCGTCGGTAAACGTCGCGGAGACGTCCGGAACGTCGGCGAGCGGTTCGGTGCTCTCGACGACGACCGTTGCGTCATCGCCGGAGATGTCCTCGAGTGTGACCGCCAGTGAAGGCGCTTCTCGATCAATCACAAGCGTTCGGTCCGCGACGAGTGAGTCAGCCGTGTCGCTTTCGTCGACGGCGAGTACGGAGAGTACATACGCGCCATCATCGGGAAGGTCCTCAAGCGGAATCGAGGCCGACCAGTCCTCGCCAGCGACGTGGTCCGCCTCGACTTCGACGAGGTAGTTCGTCTCGAGCGAGTCGACGAAGACGCTCACGTTCTGTACCGCGAGGTCGGACTCGACCGTCACGTCGACGGTGGCCTCGTCGCTTGCGTGCTCTTCATCGGGATCGATGCCGCCGGCATGTCCACGGACGTCGATCCCGGTGATGTCGACGGTCGGTTCGCTAACGGTGACTGTCCCGGCGGGCCGCTCTCCGAGGAAGAGGTCGTACGAACCAGTCTGTCCGTCCTCAAGGGTCGCCGAGAGGTTGACCGCCCCAAGGTGGTAGAATCCCGGCTGCACTGAGAGTTCTTCGGACGTGTTGAGCGTCACCGTCTCCGTACTGTCCTGGTGCGACGCCGTCAACGAGACGTCCCCGGGTTCGTCAACAGTCCCGTCCTGATAGAGGCTGCCCACCACGTAGAACTCCTCTCCCTGCACGACTTCGGTCGCCGAGGTGGAGGCAGCGATCACCTGGATATCTGAATAGGCATCGACAACCTCGAGTTCGCCGGCATTTCGCTCGCCGAGCGTGAGGTCGTACGTGCCGGCCTCGAGGTCCTCGTTGATAGTCGCCGAGAGGTTCACCGCCCCGAGGTGATAGAATCCTGGCTCGAGCGAAACCTCGTCCGTACCATTGAGTTCAACCTCCGTGTCGCCGTCTCGAGCTGTCGCGTTCAACGAAAACGTCTCCGACCCGCCAATCGTCCCGCTCTGGTAGAGGCTCCCGATCACGTGGAACTCCTCGCCTTGCACGACTTCGGTTTCCGATGCAGACGCGGCGATCACCTGAATATCCGAGTAGGCGTCGACAACCTCGAGTTCGCCGGCATCTCGCTCGCCGAGCGTGAGGTCGTAGGTGCCGGCCTCAAGGTCCTCATCGATGGTCGCTGAGAGGTTCACCGCCCCGAGGTGATAGTATCCTGGCTCGAGCGAGATGTCGTCGGACGTGTTGAGCGTCACCGTCTCGGCGCTCCCTCGATGCGTCGCGTTCAACGAGACGTTCTCGGGTTCGCCAACAGTCCCGTTCTGGTAGATGCTGCCCACGGCGTGGAACTCCTCACCTTGCACGATCTCGTCTTCGGAGGCAGACGCCGCAATCACCTGCAGATCGGAGTACGTCTCGATGACCTCAATCTCACCGACATCATGCTCACCCAGTGTGAGCGAGTACGTTCCTGGGTCGGAAATTGTACCGGACACATTGAGCGCGCCGAGATGGTAGACCCCAGGCTCGAGTTCGACAGTTTGCGAGTCGAGGTCGATTGGATCGCCGCTCTCGTGTTCTGGTGTCGCCGTCAGCGGAATCGTCTCGGAGAACGACTCGCCGCCGTTTGCCGTCGCGTTCTGATAGATACTCCCGACAACGTAGAACTCCTCATCTTGGAGGACTTCGATCTCTGAGACCGAGCCCGCAATTACCCGAATGTCGGACGGCGATTCTTCGACGCCAATCGTCCCGGCGTCGCGGTCGCCGAGCGTGAGATCGTACGTGCCGGCCTCGAAGTCGTCGCCAATCGTCGCCGAGAGGTTGACCGCCCCAAGGTGGTAGTATCCTGGCTCGATTTCGACGCCTTCCGAAACGTTGAGCGAATGGATCTCGTCGCCATCGGTCGGCGAGATATTCAACGGGATATCTTCCGGCTCAGAAGCAGTCCCGTCCTGGTAGAGGCTTCCAATCACGTAGAACGACTCTCCTTTCGTGACGTTCATTTCCGAGGGAGAAGCAGCGATAACCTGAATATCTGAGTAGGCTTCGACCACCTCGAGTTCGCCGGCATTTCGCTCGCCGAGCGTGAGGTCGTACGTGCCGGCCTCGAGGCCCTCGTCGAACGATGCCGAAAGGTTGACCGCCCCAAGGTGGTAGTATCCTGGCTCGAGGGAAACGTCTTCGGACGTGTTGAGCGTCACCGTCTGGGCGTTCTCCTGGTGTGTTGCGTTCAACGAGATGTCTTGTGGACCATCGACAGTCCCGTTCTGGTAGAGGCTGCCCACGGCGTGGAACTCCTCACCCTGTACAACTTCGTTTTCCGAGGCAGACGCGGCGATCACCTGGATATCCGAGTATGCCTCGATGACTTCAATCTCACCGAAATCGTTCTCACCCAGCGTGAGGTCGTAGGTGCCAGACTCAAGTTCCTCGTCGAACGACGCCGAGAGGTTGATCGCCCCGAGATGGTAGAATCCCGGCTCGACCGAGATATCTTCGGACGTGTTGAGCGTCACCGTCTCGGTGCTCCCTCGATGCGTCGCGTTCAACGAGATATCCTGGGGACCGTCAGTCGTCCCGCTCTGGTAGATACTGCCCACGGTGTGGAACTCCGTGCCCTGCACGACTTCGGTCGCCGAGGTGGAGGCAGCGATCACCTGGATATCTGTGGTGGCTTCGATTACCTCGAGTTCGCCGGCATCTCGCTCGCCGAGCGTGAGGTCGTACGTGCCGGCCTCGAGATCATTGTCGAACGATGCCGAGAGGTTGATCGCCCCGAGATGGTAGTATCCTGGCTCGAGGGAAACGTCTTCGGACGTGTTGAGCGTCACCGTCTCGGTGCTATCGTCCTGATGCGTTGCGTTCAACGAGATATCCTGAGGACCGTCAGTTGTCCCGTTCTGGTAGATACTGCCCACGGCGTGGAACTCCTCGCCCTGGACGACTTCGGTTTCCGAGGCAGACGCAGCGATCACTTGGATATCCGAGTAGGCATCGACAACCTCGAGTTCGCCGGCATCTCGATCACCAAGCGTGAGGTCGTACGTGCCCGCCTCGAGCTCCTCGTCGAACGACGCCGAGAGATTGACCGCCCCGAGGTGGTAATATCCCGGTTGGAGTGAAACATCGTCAGTGACGTTGAGTTCAGCCTCCGTGTCGCCGTCTCGAGCCGTCGCGTTCAACGAAATCGTCTCTGGTCCGTCTATCGTCCCAGCCTGATAGAGGCTCCCGATTACATGGAACTCCTCGCCCTGCACGACTTCGGTTTCCGATGTAGACGCGGCGATGACCTGAAGGTCTGTGTACTGGTTCTCGAGCGGCAGCGTCTCGACGACCATGTCGTTGAGCCTGATCGTGATGGTGTCGCTGTCGACCTCATCGAACGGTGGGGCAGTCGGCTCCCACTCGAACTCGACGGCATCACGAGTGATACCCGGCTCGGCGGTGATCGTCTCGGTCGTGGTATATTCCTCCTCGAGTTGTTCGCTCTCGATATGCAATTCGACCGGTATGTCGCCTTCGACATCACCGCTGTTGTACAGATTGGCGGTGATCTCGGCCGGGTCGTCGACCAGCAGTTCCGTCGGATCCACGCTCGCTCCGAAGATCGTGATGTCCGCGCTCTCGAGCACCGTAACTGTGCCCGCCGGTTTATCGCCGACGGAGACATCGAACGCTCCGCTCGTCTCAAACGTGTGCGTAAACTCGACCGTGGCTGTCTCGTCGGCTTCGATGTCACGGGTCACGGTATCGACGACGTCGCCGTCGATCTCGAGCGGAACGACCAGTTCGCCGTCGCCCTCGCCGACGTTCTCGACCATCGCGGTAATAGTCGCTTCCTCGCCGGTTTCGAGTTCGGTCGGCGTGACGCTTGCGTCCGTGACCTCGAGTTGTGGTACATCAGTATCCGGCGACACAGAGAGGTCAATAGTGTCGAACTCGGTCACTTCGTCCGCGTCTGGTTCGGCAGCGATGACGATTGCCTCGGTGCCGTCGAACTCGAGGTCTGACTCGAACGTGAACGTCTCGGTGGTGGTCTCGCCGGGCTCGAGCGTGATTTCACGGAGATCAGACTCGTACAGTGGTTCCACGCGGTCCACATCCGCAGCCATCTCTGAATCGACCGTTCCGTCACCGCCCTCAGGGAGACCGTTCGCCTGAACGACGGCCAGATCGGTCATGCGCTCGGCTGGTTCGGTACCAGTGTTCTCTACCGACGCGACGACGGTCAGCTCCGAACCCTCGGTGACGCTTGTCGTACTCTCGTCAGAGAGGATCTCCAAGGAAACGTTGGTCGACGGCGGCTCGAGTGGCTCCGGAGAGACGACGATATCGACCGTCGTGGTTTCACCGTCAGTCACCACGACCTCCTCGGCAGTTCCGGTCAACGGCGGGACGTCTTCGGTGAACACCTCGAGCGTGTACGTTCCCGGCTGGAGTTCGAGTTCGTAAGTTCCGTCTACGTCAGAGCGCGTGAGTTCGTCATTGCTACCGTCAGTGGCAGTGACGTGGGCACTCATGACAGAATCGTCGGTCTCTGCATCGGTCACCTGGCCGGCGACAGTTCCTGTTTCGGGTTCGAATTCGACCGGCTCGAGTTCGACACTGTGTATCAGTTCACTGTCTTCTATCACCTCGAGATCAGTCGCTTCGGCCTCGACGTAGCCGTCGGCACTCACCGTCAAGTCGTACGTCCCAGCAGAAACAACGTGTTCGTATTTGCCGTCTTCGTCGGTTGTGACTGCCTCCGTAACTCCAGCGTCATCAGTCACCGCAACAGTCGCCCCCTCGAGCGGCTCATCGGAATCGGCATCGATGACAGTGCCAGTGATCGTCCCAGTTTCGATGAGTGGGGACTCGAGCCACGGTGAGAATAGAACGGACTCGTCGTCTAACCAGTGCCGATCGCTGGTCGTGATCGAGTCGCCGCTTCCGTCGGCAACGTCGTCAGTTTCGGGGTCGGTTGCGTCGCCGCCTGGACCGTCAGTTGCGCCCCACCAGTTGTTCGTCGCGTCGAGAATCACGTCGTCCCCGCGGTCGTAGAGCAGTCCGTCGCCGTTTCCGGCGATGGAGTTTTCGGTGACGAGAACGGTCTCGAAGTGATCGCTGACGGAGAGTCCCGTCCCCGTGTTCTCTTCGATGCGGTTCTCGGTGATCGTGACGTTCACGCCGAAAGCGGTCTCACCGGTCACGACGAGCCCGTCGGCGTTGTACCGGACGGTGTTCGACGCGATCGTGCCATCGGTCGTCTCGACGTGAATATCGAATCCGACATCGGCGCCGTTATCGGTGACAACGTTGTTCGAGATCGTCGCCGTCTCGCCCCCGACGTCGATGGCGAATCCGGCGTCACCGTCGTTGTTCCTGATGGTGTTGTTCGTGACCGTTACCGTCTCTCCGTCGACGCTGAGGTCGAATCCTCCGTCACCGTGGTTGTCCCTGACGGTGTTGTTCTCGACCGTTGCGCTCACGCCGTCGACGTCGAGGTCCATCCCGACCCCGCCGTTATCACGAACGGTGGAATCGCTAATCGTCACAACGCCGGTGAGCGACCCGAGATCTTGTTTCACGCCGTCGCCACTACTTCCGGTTACCGTGTTGTTCGTGAACGTGACGTTCTCGCTGGTGGATCGACCGCCGGCTGAGAGCCGACCAAACTGAACCCCAGTACTCGAGTCCTCGACGACGTTATCCGTAACTGTCAAATCGTCGGCGGTGAGGACGTGGAGACCGCGGTTAGCGTCCTGGACGTCGTTCCCGACGATCGAAAGCTCCTCGACGCCGTCTGCGTACATTGCGGTTTGGCCGACAGCTGTGAAGTCCACGTTCGAGACCGTCACGGCGTCGCTTTCGTGGACGTACACCCCGCGTTCTGCGTCCGTCACGTCGATCTCGTCGACGGTCACCGACGAGGAGTGCCAGACGCTGATCGCACCGCCATCGCCGATATCGGTGAACTCGCCGCCGGTGATATCGACGCTATCGGAGTGTGTCATCTGGACTCCCGCCGTCACGTCCGAGAACGAGTGACCGTCGATCTCGACGTTCGCCACGTCGACGAGGATGACTTGTCCAGCATCCGGATCGATCTCGGGACTGTCTTCGCCAAGGACGTACACGAGCGGGTCGCCCCCAACGGTGTTTCCGGACATCGCGTGTGGCTCCTCGTCGAGATCTTCGGGAACGCCGTCGAGCCGAACGCCCGTGGCGAACTGGTTGTCAGTGACCGTCACGTTGATCGCATCGTCGAGCACGAGGTCGGTTTCGGTCCCCGAAAACTCGTTGTTATGGACGATCGTATCGTCACCGGCGTGCGGGATTGCCTCGGAGACGTCGGTGAAGGTGTTCCCTTCGATGGTCGCTCCGCCCATGGAGATCGTCCCGTCCCGGTGGATCCCCCATTCGGCGTCCTCGATCGTATTGTCCGCCACGACCGAATCGCCTCGGACCTGGATGGCGAGGCCGTCTGTCGCCATTACGTTATTCTGACGGATTTCGAGTCCCGATCCGGTTGCAGAAATGGCGTCGCCGTCGCCGCTCACGTTGTTCTTCGCGATATCATGCTTGTCCCCTGTAAGATCGATCCCGAGACCCTGGGTGTCTTCGATCGTGTTGTTCGTGATCGTACCGTCATCAGAGGGGGACCAATCATCATCGTCGACGACACCAGCACCGTTTCTGCGAATCTCGTTGGTATCGATGCTGAATTCATCACTGTTCTGGTTGATTGAAAGTGCGGCACCGTCGTTGTCGACGATAGCAGTATTTTGAAGTGTGAACTGATTGCCGCTGACGAAGACTGCCGCGTCCCCGCCATACCCCTCGATCCGGAACCCGTCGACGGTCACGTCCGCTGCGTCCACCGTGATCGCACGCTCGAGGTCACCCCCGCCATCGAGGACGGCTCCACCGTCGGACACCGAACGCAGCGTCAATTCCTTGTCTATCGTCAGTGACTCTTCGTAGGTCCCATCGCCGACGAGGATCGTCTCACCTGGCTGGGCTGCGTCAATTGCGTCCTGAATGCTGTCGCCATCCTGCACGCCGTCGACGAGCACCTCAACTTCACCGACCGGCTGGCCGTCGACCTCGAGATCGTACGTACCCGCCTCGGCGAGTGGAACGCGCAATCGTGCACTCTTGGCGCTCTCGCCGTCGACGTCGAGGTGCCTGGTGTCGGTCGCGACTTCGAGTCCCTCCTCGTCGTAGGCGACGAGTTTGCTCTCGACGCTCTCCTGGGTCTCGATGAGGTTCTCGTAGCGTACGTCGACGTTCGCCTCGCCCGCAGCGCTCGGATCGACGGGCGCTTGGACACCGCTGATGATCGAATCGTGCAGTCGGTTGGTGTCGGCCAGGTAGACCGGATCCGAAACCACCTCGATCGTCCCGACCTCCTCGCCCTCGAGGAACGCCGTGTACGTTCCAGGGTCGGTAATTCCCTCGGTGTCGAGGAAGTACGTTCGTCCTTCCATATCCGGCTCAGGCCCTTCGGCGTCCACGTACGCGACATCTTCGCGACCGTCAAACGCCGGCCCCTCGAGGTCGAGCGTCGCGTCCTCATCGACGTACGTACTTCCGAGGTTCGTCGCCTCGTAGGCGATCTGAATCGAGTCGCCCTCGAGCCACGTTTCGTCGAACGGCAGGACTGAGCGAACAATCGGTTCGTCATCGTCGACGACGGTAACTGTCCCGACGACCTCGTCATCGACCTCGAGGTCGTACGTCCCCGCCTCCGCGGGTGCGGGTATCGACGAGTCGACGGTGTTCGTCCCGTACGCTGGCACCTCGAGGCTCGCGGGCTCGGCCTCATCGCCGATCCCGACGTCAAAACTCGCAGTGCCCGTCGGATCCCAGTCGTTTCGTGCCGTCACCGTGATCGAAATCTCGTCATTCACAAAGACACCGTCGTCGAACGCGACGTTGACGACACGCGGATCTGCGGGTTCTGGTGCACCCGTCCACGTGTGGTGGTTGTTCTGCACGCCGAGCATCACGCGGGCGTCGCTACTGGAGCCCGAGACACCGGCATCGATGGCCAGCAGTCGCGTGTCTCCTGTCTGGACCGCGACGTAGGCGATACCGTCGACGACAATGACGTCACTGGAACCACCGGTCTCGACCGACCACAGTTCTTCGCCATCGGTCACCTCGAGCGCTCGTAGCGCCTCCGAATCGGTCGACTGCGGAACGAACAGCGTTCCGTCGGCGACCGTTGGTGCGTCCCATACCGTTGTCTCGTCGATCCAGCGTTCGGAGCCGTCGGCCGCATCTAGCGCGTATAATCCATCATAGGCAACGAAAACCGTGGTCTCACCGCCTTCCCCCGAGACGGTCGGTGTCGTGGGCGTCTGCATAGCCTCCCCGACAGATGGGTCCCCGAACTCGTACATCCATTCTTCTTCACCAGTCTCAAGATCGAGCGCTACGGTAGAGCGGTCGTAATCGTCATCGTAGACATCACCTGACTGAACGCCTTCCCGGAGACTGACGTAGAGGTTCCCGTCCGCGACGGTCGGCTCCGAGATAGCCGAGCGGTCCTCGAGGACGCCGTAGTCGTCCCATGTCCACTGCTCCTCACCGTCAGACGCATCGACTGCAACCAGCCCATCGGCCGTGCCAATGTAGACCGTTCCGTCGACAACGGTCGGGCCGCTGTAGATGGCCTCCATCTCCGTTGACCACTGCTCGCTTCCGTCCTCGGCGTTGAGTGCAAGCAACTGATCCGTGCTCGCATCGAGCGACTCGCCCACGTAGACGTACTCGCCGTCGACGCCGAGCGCTCGCGTACTGCTCGTTCCCTCCTCGAACTCGACCTCCCACTCGAGCGTTCCGAGTTCGAGATCGAGCGCCCATACGCCATCCGCACCGGTGACATACACCGTCCCGTCGACGACGGTTGGTGATCCGTCGACCGGGATCTCGGTCGTCCAGCGTGTCTCACCCGTTCCCACGTCGTACGCGGTGACGGTCCCGTCTCCGCCAGAACTGCCGGTTGTCGTCACGAGTATGCCGTCGACAACCGTTGGGGCTGCCCCCGTTGAGAGGTCTGCATCAGTCTCCCAGAGCACGTCGCTTTCGGTACTATCGAACTGTGTCGGTGTGACACCGTCCGACGAAAAATTGCTCTCACCGTCTGCTGTGACGATCCCGACTGCACCCACACCGATGCACAATCCACAGACAGCGATAACTCCAACCCAGAGATAGACGGCCGATTCCCACCGGACCATCTTGCGTCCCACGTTTACCATGAGGGAAAGTACATTCAATCCGTAATAATATCCAGCTTAGGGGGGAGGGAGTCGGTCACTTAGGTTTCCCTAAGTGGGTCTGCCTCGAGTGATGATAATCGCTCGTAGAGTTGTGTGACCTGATCGTCCCGCTCGAGGACCGGCTTCGAGTACGTCGATTCGAGGAGGGAAAGCGTCGACTCGAGGGCCTCGCGCTCGCGTGGCTTGTCTGGTTGGCCGAGTCGTTCGACTTGGCGGTCGACAGCAGCGATCAGGTCGTCTCTGCGAAGTGGTTTCCGCAGGAAGGCATCGCATGGCCACGCACAGAGCGACGGATCGGGTCGGGCACTACTGAGACCGATACGGCGGGTCGTGCCAGGGCAGCGCCGGCTGAACGTTTCCGGTTCGTCATCCCACAACTCGAGATCGAACAGCACGACATCAGGTGCCTCCGTGAGGTGTTGTTGGAGTTGCGTGTGGCCGCTGGCAGTGATGACCGCAAATTGGTCGTCCAACCACTCGCCATACAATTCGAGGAGTCGGCGATCACGGTCGCCGAGCACCACCGTTGGTCGGACGGCATCGATGTGTTCAGTCCCCCACGCCGTGAGCGAATCGAACACTGGTTGCAAGTCATGGCCGGCGTCTGTGAGTTCATACGAGACTGTAAGTGGTGAGTCAGTGACCACACGCCGGTCGACGAGTTCGTGGTCCGATAACGACTCGAGTGTCTTCGTGAGCATATTCGGCGAGATTTCGGGGATGGCAGTCTCGAGTTCGTTGAATCGAAGCGGACCCGACTCCAGCAGGACGGCTATCACCACAGGGTCCCACTTATTCGAGAGCAACGAGAGAGCATCGAGTGCGAGCCGATCAGCAGGTGGGATATGCACATCGGGTCTGTCCATACACCACTTGGACAGTCCATCACTATATTCTTACACCACTGGACCTCATCCGCTACGACTGCACGCTCTCGCGGCCCCTCGAGGACACGTCGCGAGTGTGGAGCGAGCGAATCGTCGACGCTGGACACTATAGTAGCTATTGAAAGTCACTGCACACCTGATCGCAAGATGACGTTGCGATCAGTGTGTAAAGCGTTTCAAACAGGTATCAAGGCGGATTCCCCGGGCCACCGTGCCCGGGGTTGAAGAGGTACTATGCCGGGGAGACTACAGTGGCTCACGCTCGAGAGTCACAGCGACTTGCGTTCCGCGCGGATCGTTATCGGTAATTTCGAGGTGGCCCCCAAAGGACTCGAGGAGCGTCGTCACCAGATACAGCCCGACACCCATCCCTGATCGGGCAGAGAACCGAGTGTTCGGATCGGCAAGCGCCTGTTTCTGTGAATCCGGAATACCGATTCCGTCATCGGCGATTGTAACGGTGACGTCCGTCTCAGTGGTCTCGAGCGTCACCGTCACCTGCGGCGGTGACTGATCTGAGTGGACAACAGCATTGACGAGAAGATGGTCGAATACGGATCCGAGCATCGGTGACGCGTGGACGATCACCGGCCCGTCGGCGGAGTCCTCTCGCTCGAGTGTGACCTCGACATCGTGGTCGCGCCGGATCTGCGTTATCTCGGCCTCGAGAATCGCGTATAACTCACACGGCTCGTCTTCGACACCGTCAGCGGCAATCACGTCGATCACGGCCGCAGCCGTATCCGTGAGGTCAACGGCGTGACCGGCCGAATCCAACAGCAACTCGAGTGTCCGTTCATCGTTCGGGTCGATACCGTGTCGAAGTTGGTCGCCCAGACCGACGATCATGCTGACATCGTTTCGAATATCCTGTCTGACGATCCGATTGAGGAGGGCGAGTCGATGGTTCCGGTCGACGAGTTCGCGCTGGTGTCGCGAGCGTTCGATAGCGTATCGAAGCGTTCGCAAAATCGTCTCTCCAGTGACGGTCCCTTTCGAGAGGTACTCCTGTGCTCCACACTGGATCGCCTCGACGCCGATTTCGGTTTCGTTCTGGCCGGTGACGACGACGATTGGCAAATCCGGCGCGTATTCGACCACGCGTTCAATCGTCTCGAGGCCCCGACTGTCAGGAAGCAATAGATCGAGGAGGACGACGTCCGGCGAGTCCGTCCGTATCCGTTCGAGCGCCGCCTCGAGGCAGTCGACGTGGTCGATGGCAGCAATTTCGAGCGGTGCGTCAGTTCCCTCCCGCTCGAGGGCAGCGTGGCGTTCGTCGATCAGCCGTTCGATGAACTGAGCGTCGTCGTGATTGTCCTCAACGAGGAGCAACTCGACGGCGTCGGTGGGATCGGTGATGGACATTCGGAGTCACCTGTGTACGTGTGTGGAGCCAGCGTCGCAGTATACTATCTCTGGTCAACACTTACATTAGTTCATCGGAAGTGACGTCGCGACGCAAAATGAGGGTGGAGGGTGGATGTGGGCCTGCCAGTTGGTGATCCACAGGCCGTCCTCGAGGGTGACGGGAACGGCCGTTGTGGCTGCGTTTTTCGTGGGAATTCCGTTGTGCGAAAGTGACGGTCCAGCTACACGGAATGTATTTGACGCTGCCCTGCATTCGAGGAGATGTGCCCCACGAGTTCACGATGATACACGCGGTCAGCCTCGTACTCATCGGACTCTTGAATTTCTCACTCGCCGTTCTCGTCCTCCGGACGCGGGCAAAAGCCGACGTCGTCCCATTGAGTGGCTTTCTCGGCGGGATAACCCTCTGGACGTTTCCGCAGGGAGTGTTGCTTCTCGTCACAAACCCGGCAATCGGATTGGCGCTGTCGGTCGTGATCAACGCCGGGGCGGTCATCATGGCGACGGGGCTCTTTCATTTTGCGCTCGCGTACACGGGACGGACCAACTGGCTCCGTCCGGGTCGACTCGGCGTCATTTACCTCGGGACCTGCGCATGGCTTATCGTCATCCTGACTGATCCACTTCACAACTGGATGCACCAGCCAATACAGTATACACAGGTGCTATTGCCGGTCGTCGAATACCAAAACGCCGGCTACTGGCTCTACGTGTTCTGGAACTGGTCGCTCTCTGCCGGCGGCATCTTCCTGTTTTTCATCGAATATCTCGAGGCCCGCGGGAGCGGTGTCTACCAGAAACAGGCGCGACTGGTCGTCCTGGCACCGTTGATCCCCGGCACGGCGAACGTCCTCGCGTTCAGCGGCATCACAGAGATCAACTACTCAGTGTGGGGGTTCGGCGCCACTGGCATCCTCATCGCCGTTGCGCTCTACCAGTACCGGTGGCTCGACCTCCTCCCCATCGCTCGTGATACTGTCGTCGACGAGATGCGTGACGGCTACGTCGTGGTTGACGACGAACGACGGATCGTTGACCGGAACCCGGCTAGTGAGTCACTCCTTCCCGACGAGCAGGTGATCGGACACCCGATCACGTCCGTCCTCCCGGAGTGTCTGCCACTGCTCGAGGGAGCGGTACAGGAAACGACGTTCGAGAAACACGGCACCATTGTCGATGCGAGCGTGTCGGTGGTTGAGGATGGCCAGAGCAGTGGTGCTGTTTTGATGCTTCGAGACGTAACCGAGCAGCGCCGCGCCGAAAAACGCTTCCAGGCGCTTATCGAGAACGTCTCCGATATTGTGACTGTTGTCGACGAAAACGGTATCATCACATACACCAGCCCCTCTATCGAGACCATTCTCGGCTATCGATCCGACGTCCGCATCGGCGAGTCGTTGTTCCGGATAATCCACGACGAGGACCGGGCCAAAGCAATCACAGAGTTCGACGCACTGTGTGATGGGCCACAAACCGAGCGGCGATTTGAGTATCGCGTCCGCCATCGTGACGGCTCCTGTCTCGTCCTTGAGGGAGTGGCCGTTGACTTGCGCGACAACGATATTGTCGGCGGCGTCGTGATCAACTCTCGAGACGTTACCGAGCGAAACAACCGCGAGCGCGAACTCGAGCGAACGAACCGTCGACTCGAGGAGTTCGCGGGCGTGATCAGTCACGACCTCCGAACGCCACTGCGCATTGCACGACAGTACACTGAGTTCGCTGAATCGTCCGCGGATCCAGACGATTTCCAGGCGATTACCAACGCTCACGACCGGATGGAACAGATGATCACGAATCTGCTGACGATGGCTCAGGCCGGAACAACGCTGACAGACCCCGAACCGGTCGACCTCGAGTCGGTGATCACCGATGCTTGGAGCATCACCCAGACGGATGAAGTTACACTCGAGTGCGAACTCGAACCGGAGTGGACAGTCGTCGGAGATCGGACGCAACTGCTTCACGTCTTCGAGAACCTCTTTCGCAATACTGTCGAACACGGCGGAGCGCATACTGCGTCCGGACAGGAGACCGCTGCCAACGGGACCGACCAAACAGTGACACAGCACGATGCGTCGCCAGTAACCATCCGAATCACACATCTCGAGGGCAACCCCGACCGTGGGTTTGTCGTCGAAGACGACGGAGTTGGCATTCCGCCAGCCCAGCGGGAATTTGTCTTCGAACGCGGCCAGACGACGAGCCAGAACGGAATGGGTTTTGGCCTCGCTATCGTCCGCGATGTGATCGACGCACACAACTGGGAGATTACGGTGTGTGACAGCGCTGCTGGCGGTGCCCGATTCGAGATTATGACCAAGGCAGACCGTTGACCCGGGATCTGAACCGTGTCTCGAGGAGGTATCGATGATACAGATGAAAAATCGAACGCGCTCATGAAAGCGAGGAACAATCACGAATAGACAGAGAATTGATGTATGGCAGTAATGTAGAGTGGCGAAATACCATCGGGAATGATAGTGTAGTCACAAGTCGAGATATATCCGAAATATCTCCGATAATACCCAACAGTATCGCCTTCGTAGAACGAAAGCATACTCCCACATCTGGTGCGCAAAACTACACGTAGATGTATTACGGAAGAATATTGTACTACATTGCAATAGTGTGCTGCTAATAACATGGTGATTAAAATATGCTTATATGTCCATTCAGCATTACACGGGGTGCGAATGGCTCCGATTCAGGCTACTCGAGCGGATGCTCTCACCAGTGAGACACTCCCTGACTACTCACCCGTCTCTACGCTCATCGTGTAAAGGACGAACGTCAAATAGTACATCGACCAGATAAGTTCGTGCCGGTCTGCATAGCCCGACGGGCCGTTAAAACAGCCCTCGAGCACAACACCAGGATGGCGCTCGTCATCGCTGTCGACTGGCGTGAGATAGTTCCGACACAGCGACTCGAGGACGTCCTCGCCGAACGAGCGCAACTGCGTCGTCTCCGGCGTCTCTGAGAGTCGGGTCAGCCCGTAGGCGGTGAGCACCGCGCTGCTCGTATCTCGAGGAACGCTCGGCCGGTCGGGGTGTTCGAAATCCCAGTACGGCACCAGATCGTCGGGAACGTGGTTGCGATAGTACGCGGTCGTTCGCTCGAGGGCGTCGAGATAGCGCTCGGCACCGGTTTCCTCGTAGGCGCGGGCCAGGCCGGCGATACACCAGCCCTGTCCGCGTGCCCAGCACGTCTCGTCGGAGTAGGCGAGTTCGTTGTACTGCCGGCGCAACTCGCCGGTCTCGAGGTCGAATTCTGCGTGGTGCCAGGTGCTGCCGTCCTCGCGGATGTACCAGTCGAGGTGGCGGTCGGCATGTGAGATCGCAGTGTCACGGTAGACCGGGTCGCCAGTCTCGTGGTAGGCACGCCAGAGAACGGGCAGCGAGGTGTAGATCGCGTCTACAGCACCGAGTGAGTCACCGGATGGCCCCTCGTCGGATTCGGGACCGCGAAACTCGCTCGAGGGGCCCTCGATCTCGAGGGTGCCCAGGGCGATCTGTCGCGCGCCGTGGTGGTAGTACGAGACCATCTCGTCGGCCCCCTCGATACCCAGGTCCCGGTAGCGCTCCTCGCCCGTGATATCGTAGGCCCTGAACCCGGCGTAATGGAAGTTCATCCCGCAGAACATGGATGGGCGAACCATGGAGTCCACGAGGATTTCGGTGTGTTCACGCGCCGCCTCGGCGAATCGCTTCTCGCCGGTGTGTTCGAAGGCGAGCCAGAGGGCGTGGACCCAGTGGCCGCCACACCAGTTGCCGTCGTCGGTTGTCTCCCAGGTTCCGGTCGCTGGATCAGCGACGTACGGAAATTCCGAGCCAGTCTGCTCGAGGCTCGTCCCGATGCGGTCGATGAGATCGGCCAGTGCAGCGTCTGTGTCGAAGGCAGTGTCTGTCATGGTGGTCAGAGGCTGTGGGCGGTCCAGCCGCCGTCGATGTAGATTTCCTCGCCGTGGATGAACGACGCTTCGTCGCTCGCCAGAAAGACGGCCAGGTTTCCGATGTCTTCGGGCGTGCCCGCTCGAGGCAGGAGCGTCTGTCCGAGCTGTTCGGCGATGCTCTCGTCGGTCTGGTAGTCCTGAATCGCCGTCTCGATGAAGCCGGGACAGATCGCGTTGACGGTTACCGCGTCCTCACCGAGTTCGACCGCGAGATCGCGCGTGAGATTGACGAGTGCGGCTTTCGAACTGGCATAGGGTGGGCCGCCGCCACCTTCACCGGAGTTCACCGAGCCGATGTTGAGGATCGTCCCCGTAGTCTCTACAAGCGATGGAATCGCGTACTTCGCGCAGAAAAACGCCCCGTCGAGGTTAACGCCGATAACCTCGTCCCACTCCTCGACGGTTAGGTCCTGTGAGCCGCCCTCGATGAATATCCCGGCGTTGTTCACCAGCACGTCGATCCGGCCGTACTCCTCGAGTGTCATCTCGATCATCGCCTCGACTGCGTGGGGATCGCTGACGTCCGTCTCGAGATACGTCGCATCGACACCGAACTCCTCGCGTGCGACTTCGTCGGTGGGTCTGGTCACGTCGGTTTCGTAGCGCTCGCCCTGTCGCGGCTCGCGTGTCACGTCGGCGATGACGACGTTCGAGCCGGCCTCCGCGAACGCCAGGGCGATTCCGCGGCCGATTCCGCTCGAGCCGCCGGTGACGATCACCGTCCGGCCATCGTGTTGTGTGCTATCAATAATCGACATCCCCGTGAGTCTTCGTCACAGTGGGACTTAACTGTTCGTCGCGAGCCAGACGCAGCGCTCGCGGACGGCTCGAGAGGGCACAGACGCGAGAGCAACAGATTCGAGTGCCGTGTGAACATACATTTATCACGATTCGTGTCGAAGCCGCGACGAGGAGATTTGCATGGCACCAGACGCCGATCCCGACACCACCATCGAGGCGACGCAACTCACACCCGGCATCCACCGGGTCGAAACGATCACCGACGGAAAGATCCACGGCTATCACGTCCTCGAGGGGGCGACGGGGCCGATTCTCGTCGATCCCGGCTACGTGGACGCGCCGACGACCGTCTACGAACCGTTTCTCGTCGATCTGGGCTGGTCACTCGCAGATGTCTCCCTTGCTGTCGTCACCCACTCCGACGCCGACCACTTCGGCGGGAACCACGAACTCCGCGAGCACAGTCCAGGCGTAACGATTGCAGGACACGTCGCCGACGCCCCGCTGATGGAAAGCGTCGACCGCATTCTCGAGGAGCGCTACAGCCAGTTCGCGGACGAGCACGACCTGACCTACGAGCAGAAGGTCTACGACTGGCTCACCGGGATGATGGGGCCGGACGAGCCGGTGGACCTTCGCCTGCGCGGCGGTGAATCGATTCGCGTTCAGGATAGACAGCTTCGCGTGCTTCACACACCGGGACACACGAAGGGCCATCTCGCACTCTATGACCCCGAGTACGACCTGGTGATCGGCGGCGACGCCTTCTTTGGGCGCGGCCTCTACGACGCCGAGGGCGAGTACCTTCAGCCCCCGCCGTACTACCTCTATCCCGAGTACGAAAACACGATCCAACTCGTCGCTTCCCTCGAGCCCGACCAGCTCTCATTTACCCACTACGACGTGCTCACCGGCGACGAGATTGACGACTTCGTCGCCGAATCGCTGGACTTCGTCGCCGAAATCGAAACGCTTGCCCTCGAGATCGTCGAGGATCTCGGGCCCGTCACGCTCGAGGAGGCAATCGAGGCCGTCGTCGACCGGCGCGGAAGCTTCGGCCTCGATGCGGATCTGGCGTTTCCGCTCACCGCCCACTACGGCGAGCTGGTTGAGCGGGGCGACCTCGAGACCGTCGAGCGCGACGGCCGAGTCGCCTGGACCCGGCCATAGCGGTACACGAACTGTTGTCCGTCAGTTCTCAGCAGTCCGTCTCAGTTCCCTGACCACTCTGGCTCCCGGCCGTCGAAGAAGGCCTCCATCCCCTCGACCGCGTCGTCCATCGTGAAGATCAGCGTGAGGGCGTTGACGGCTTCGGCTTCGTCCTCGAGTCTCGAGTTGAGGATGCGCTTGATCAGTTGGGCCGAGACGGGTGCGGTTCGAGCGACGTCTTCGGCCCGCGAGTCGACGACATCCTCGAGTTCGTCGGCGGGGGCAACCTCGTTGACGAGCCCGATGTCGTGGGCCTCTGTCGCGTCGAATTCGCGGCCAGTCAGCATGAGTTCGCGCGTCCGTTTGAGACCGATGAGTTCGGGAAAGCGAACGAGGCCGATGCCGGGGACGGCACCGACGAGCGCTTCGGGAAGCCGGAACGTCGCCTCCTCGCTCGCAATCGTCACGTCGGCGAGGGCGGCGATCTCACAGCCGCCGCCGTGGGCAAGCCCGTGGACGCTCGAGATCACTGGCGTCTCGATCCGTTCGATGGTCAGCCCGCAGGACATGATGTGTCTGGCGTAGGCGCGAGCGTCCGCCGTCGTCTCGAACTCGAAGTCGGCGATATCGTCGCCCGAGCAGAACGCCCGGCCTTCCCCGCCGAGGACGATCACCCGTATCTCGTCGTCCTCGTCGGCTTCGCGCAACGCATCACGGAGTTCTGCCCAGGTCTGCGTTGCGAGGGCGTTCAACCGGTCAGGCCGGTTCAAGGTGATTCGCTGGATCGGTGGCGCTCGCTCGAGTAACAGGTGGTCTGCCTCCATACGTGTGCATTGTCAGTATGGTACATAGAGCCATCGGCGCTGACGCACCCAGGACAGGTCTGGGCCGACCGGACGCAAGCTACATACCGCACTACGTCGTACGCTGCTGGCATGCCTGTGGGGTATTCGTTTCCGAGCGCGGAGTCACTCGACACCGGCGCGGACGTGCACGCCGACTTCGAGTGGGACCTTCCTGAAACCTACAACCTGGCCGAGAGCGCGCACAAAACCGGCGAGGCGCGGAACCTGACCGCCCTGGTGCATCGAGACGATCACGGCCGAGCGCACCGCTTCACCTACGCCGAACTGGACGACGCCGCGAGCGCACTCGGCGCACAGCTCCGCGAGGCCGGCCTCGAGCCCGGTGATCGGATCGCGCTCTGTTTTCCCCAGTCGCCCGAACTGCTCGTCGCCCATCTGGCGACCTATCGAATCGGCTGTCTCGCGGTGCCGCTCTCGGTGTTGCTGGGTCAGGAATCGCTCGCACACAGCCTCGAGCATAGCAACGCCAGCGCGCTGCTCGCCGATGCGACGGTCTACGACCAGATCGAAGAGCCAGTGGCGGCTGCCGACCTGCCGACCGAACTCGTCGTCGACCTCGAGGCCGAAGCCTACGACGGCCCCAACCGACACCTCGGCGCGTTCGCCCACCGCGTCTCGAGTGATCGCTCGAGCGAGATCGTCGCGACGAAGCCGGACGAGCCGGCGATCATCGTCTACACGTCCGGAACGTCGGGAACGCCCAAGGGAGTGGTCCAGCGCCACCAGTACCTCATCGGGACGCTGCCGGGCTATCAGTGCTGGTTTCACTGCTTCGGCGACGAGCACCGAGAACGCGTCTGGACGCCCGCCGAGTGGGCCTGGGCGGGGTCGCTGTTCGACGCCGTTTTCCCGACGCTCGCCTGCGGCGGGACCGTCGTCTCGAGCGTGCGCCGGAGCGGGTTCGACCCCGCCGACGCCCTCGCATTGCTCGAGCGATTCGACGTGAGTCGGTCGTTCATGCCCTCGACGGCGATGTGGCAGATCCGGGAGGAAACGGAGCCGAGTGCGGGCGATCTCGACGCACTCGAGGTCGTGATGTGCGGCGGCGAGAAGCTGCCCGAACCCGTCAAGGAGTGGGCCGAACGCGAACTGGCTATCGTGGTCAACGAGGCCTACGGCCAGACGGAAGCGAACGCGATGATCGGAGACTGTCAGGTGCTCTACGAGTCGAAACCGGACTCGATGGGCCGGATCTATCCGGGCCACGAGTGTGCGATTCTCGACGAGGACCTCGAGCCGGTCGAACCGGGATCGGTCGGCCAGATCGCACTCGAGCGCTCTGATCCCGTCCTCTTTGCAGGCTATCTCGGTGATAAGGAGGCGACCGAGGAGTGCTATGACGGCGGCTGGTATCTCACCGGCGATCTGGCACGGCTGGACGAAGACGGCTACGTGACCTTCGCGGGTCGGGCCGACAACCTGATCATCTCCTCGGGGTACCGGGTCAGTCCAACGGCGGTCGAAGCCGCACTTTGTCGCGCCCCGACAGTCGCAAACGCCGCCGTCGGCGGGGTGTCGGACGAGGAGCGCGGCCAACGGATCGTCGCGTACGTCCTGCTCGAGACGGACGTGGAGACGCCGGCTGAGGCGAACGAGGAGACGACGCTCGAGGATGACCTTCGCCAGCACGTCCGGGACCGCCTCGGGCCGCACAAGACGCCTCACGAGATCGAGGTGCTCGAGGACCCGCCGCGAACGCGGACGGGGAAACTCGACCGGGCAACGCTGTTTCCCTCGTGAGCAGTCAGGTTCCCCGCAGTTGTCGCACCGACCCCGGAACTACCGGCTCGTGGTCCTCGGCGCTCGCGACCGCCGCGTAGCAGAGTTCGAGCGTCCGGAGGTTGTTTCGAGCGCTGTTCGACGGCTCGCGGTCCTCCTCGATGGCGGACAGCAACTCGGCCATCGCACCGTGGAAGCCATCGGGGAACCACGTTCCCTCGAGATCGGGCTCCGCGTAGCCCTCCTCGGTGTAGAGCCGAACTGATTGCTGCTCGAGATCCGGTCCTTCGCTTCTGATCGTGCCGCGCGTGCCGACGACGGTGGTTCGGTCTTCCGGGCCAACGGGCGTGTCGGCGTCGAACGACAGCGTCGCCTGTGCGTTCTCGTACTCGATGACCGCCTGCCCAAGCAGCGGCGGGTCGGCCTGCTGGGTTGGCGAGGGTTCGTAGGATGCGTAGACTCGCGTCGGCTCGGCCTCACCCATGAAGCAGGTGACGATGTCGAACCAGTGGACTGCGAAATCGTAGAGCACGGCGTGGTCGATCTCGTTGATCTCGGTGTCGGCGATCCAGTTGTGATCCCAGTCGACGCTACAGTGGATGCCGTGTGGGTCGCCGATCAGCCCTTCGGCGATTGTGTGGCGGATGTAACTCCAGTGGGGTGCCCACCGGCCGTTCTGGTTCACCGCAAGTCTGACGCCGCGCTCGTCGGCCAGTTCGACGAGTCGCTCGCCGAACTCAAGGTCGACGACGAACGGCTTCTGACTGAGGACGTGCTTGCCCGCCTCGAGTGCGTCCTCGAGAATTGGTGCGCGGTCGGCCGGGTGCGGAAGAACGTCGACGACGGCGATATCGTCGCGCTCGAGTACCTCGTGATAGTCGGTGGTGACGTCGGCGTCGGGGTAGAACGCCTCGCGGTACTCCTCGGCGCGCTCGCGGGTTCGGTTGCACAGCACGCGAACGTCGTAGCCCGCATCGCGGTACGCCGTGAGGTGCTGTTCGGCGATGCCGCCGGTGCCGATGAGCGCGATTGGCGGCGAGTCGTCGATGGGCGTCGGTTTGTACGGCAGGTCGGGCGGGGCAATCTCCTCGAGATCGGCGATCTCGGCGATGCCGTAGGTGTCCTCGTCGTCGCTCATTGGTCCCCCACGAGTTCTACTCGCTCGCCGCGCTCGGCGCTCAGGTGGGCGGTGTCGATGATTCGCTGGGCTTCTCGACAGTGTTCGGGGTTCAACGGCGGGAACTCGACCGGTTCATCGTTCTCGAGGCGGTCAATTAGGTACTGGATGACGTTCTCGAGGGGTGCCTCGAGCGGGTCGACCTCGATGTCGTAGCCATCGGGATGGTCGTCGTCTTGGACGCGGATGGTCTCCTCGTAGTCGTAGCTCGCAATCGTTCCCTCAGTGCCGACGAGGACGAACCCACACTTCGGCTGGGGCTGGTGGACCCACGGATCTGTAAACGTCCCCCAGCGCGTCTCGTACTTCGAGAGGCCGTGTTCGTAGCTCGCGATTGTGATGCTGTGAGTGTCGACCGGCGACCACTCGGGCGTATGCGTCTCGGTCGTCACCTCGAGCGGAAGTTCGCCGTCGCGGAACCAGGTGCCGAGAGTGACGCCGTAGCCGAGGTAGTCGTTGAGCGAGCCGCCGCCGCGGTCGGCCTGATGCCACCAGGTCGCGGCGGCCTCGTCGGTATCCTCGAGATCGTCACCCGCGAAGTGCAGTTCACCCGAGTCGGTGTACTCCACCTGCGTGAAGCGGCCGCTGCCCTTGTTGCCGTCGTAGTAGTGGACCTCGCGAACGTCGCCGATGGCTCCCTCGTCGAGGACGCGCTTTGCCGTCCGGTGGGATTCGTACCACGCAAGCGGCCAGTTGACCGCGAGTTTGCCGCCGCCCTCGGCCATCGCCTCGAGGATGCGGTCGGCGTCTTCGACCGAGGTTGCGAACGGCTTTTCGAGAACGACGTTCACGCCGTAGGGGGCGACTTTCTCGACCCAGTCAGCGTGCTCCGAGGGAACGGGACAGAGGATGACGATATCGGGATCGGTCTCCTCGAGACACGCCTGATGATCTCGATACACGCGGTCGTCGGGGATGTCGAACTCCTGTGCGGTGTCCTCGAGTCCGAGCGTCGACTCTTCGGGGTCTTCGTCACAGATGGCAACGAGTTCGGCGTCGGGGTGGTCTTCGACGAGTCGTAGGTTATCGCCCATGTGGAAGTGAGCGAAGTTGATGCCGGCGACAGTCCATGTCATGATAACACACCAGAAACTCTGGTAGGGAGGCTACGCCGACGAACGTAATCAATCTATGCCACAGTCTCACAGTCATTCGTGGACCGTTCCATCGGGGTCGACTGCACTCACCGATTCCACGCCATGATAGGTTCGAGCGACGAACGACGCCTCGAGCGTCTCTCCCGCCCGGAGGGTTTTCATCGTCCCATTGTCTCGCTGGGCGGCGGGTACGTCGCCCGCTGGGTAGGCAGTCGTTGGCTCGAGGCCGACGTTGTAGTTGCGATTCCAGTAGGGGGCCTCGGCGTGGCCGCCGAACGGTTGCCAGTACCAGAGACACTCGAACGGATCGGTGGGGAACGTGAAACAAAAGCCAACATCGAGGTCGGGATTCGTCACGGCGAACCAGCCCGCCTCGAGGTCGGTCGCGTACGCCACGTCGTGAATCGTTGAATCGAGCGGCGGGAACTGGCGGAGGTCAATCATCGTGCCGTCGGTACCGGGTGCCTCGGGCCACTCGAAGGTTGCTCCGGACTTCAGGCGCGCGTTCTCGTGGCCCGGCCGGTACTCCGCGACCTGACCCATAGTAGTCGGCACATCGAGTCGCGCTCCCGGCCCAATTAATGGCTGCCCGAGCGCAATATGCTGTTGCCAGATGTACTCGAGGTCGACGCCACCCTCGTTGGTCACGCGCTCGGTAATCTCGAGTGCAGCCTCGCCGCGAGAGAGCGTCAGCGTGCGCTCGAGCGAGAACGGGTAGCGCAGCAGGTCGGTCTGTAACTCGAGGGTCACGGCATCGTCGGTGGTGTTAGTCGTGTACGACCACGGAATCAACGCGCTTTCGCCGTGAAGTCCGTAGGGAAGGTCGTCATCCGCGACGGTGCCAGCGATTGGAAGATTGAGTTGCCAGCCACCGGGGTAGTGATCGAGCCAAGACGCAGATTCAGGCTCCGGAATCGTCCCGGCATCGGGTGGCGTCCACTCGTGGTCGGCGTGCCAGAGAACGTCGACGTCGGTCTGTTTGTCACGGAATTCGAGAATATCTCCACCTTTGCCGGGCACGACAAGTATGCGAAGCTGAGAATTCTCGAGGAGAACGGCGTCGATGCCGTGATAGGTGTATGCATCATCGATTCGCGGTGCAGTCCGGCGAGCAGACATGCGCGTCTACTCGCGCCCCATGGATAAAAAGGACACACCCATGACACGACGTTTGGAATAGCCGAACAACAGATGATTACACTCATCGCTGATGGGATCAATTACATGTGTACTGATGTAATTCTGTACGAGGTTGTCGCAGAGATCGCAAACGGAAACGGAGTCGTTCGGTATAGCCAAATATGGATCTATCCCGGCGGATACATTGCTTTCACCTCGATCATTCGTTCGATCTTGGTCAGTTGTTCCGGCAGATCTTCCCAGTAGCGTGTCCCCTGGAGTCGGTTAACAGGGCCAGCGAGTGCAATGGCACCGAGCAATGAGTCGTCAATGGTGACCGGCACGCCGACCCCGCGAAGCCCGGTAATTCGCTCTTCGTCGTCGAACGCGACCCCGCGTGACCGAATGTCCTCGAGTTCCTCGAAGAGGTGCTCCCGGTCGGTGATCGTTGCGCCGGTCCAGGCTGGCAACCCGTGCTGGTCGATGATCGACTCGACGCGGTCGCGAGGTAATTCGGCGAGAATCGCTTTTCCAGACGCGGTACAGTGCATCGGCAACTGAACCCCAAGATGGGAATCCATCGCGAGTGCCTGATCGCCTGATGTCTGATAGAGATACGTCGACCGGCCGTTCCACTCGGTCATCAGCGCGACCAGTTCGCCCGTTCGCTCGGCCATCTCGTCTGCACCATCACGGCCCGCAACGTACAGCGGATCGTGATCACGGACGTACCCACCAAACGTCAGCGGTGCGAACCCGAGCCGGTACGTAACGCCGTCTTTCCGGACGAACCCCGCCTCCTCGAGCGTCGCGAGATAGCTGTGAATCGTCGCCTTCGAGAGGTCGACGCGCTCCTCGAGGTCGACGATCCGCGCTCCCCCTGTCTCTTTGAGGATGTGCAGGAGTGATACCGCCCGCTGGATCGACTTGACCGGGTTCTTTGGTTCGTCGCTCATATCTGTGCTAGACAGTAACTCCCCATATAATCGTTTGGAATACCCAAACGCGGAGCATTCACGTTTGTCGATAATTGAAGCCTCGAGACGGCAGATTCGGGCAGACCCCAATGCTTTAGCACTCTGCATGTGAATGAGTACCAGTATGCAATCGTTAGCGGATATTACAGTCGCCGATTTCACGCAGCTAATGGCCGGTGGATGGGCTGCCCAGAAGCTCGGAGATATGGGCGCAGACGTAATCAAACTCGAGCATCCCGCCGGCGAGGTACAGCGGACGATGAGCTACCGCGGCCAGACACTCGAGGGAACTGGCGTGGGCTACCTGACGATGAACCGGAATAAGCGAAGCGTTGCTGTCAATCTGAAAACGGACGCGGGCCACGGGATTGCGACGGACATCATCGAGGACGCAGACGTTCTGATCCACAACTTCCGCCCCGGCGTGATGGAGCGACTCTCGCTCAACTACGAGGCGGTTACCGAGTTGAACCCCGACATCATCTACGTGGAAATCTCTGGCTACGGCTCGACGGGACCGTACGCAAACCGGCCGGGGCAGGACCTCATCTATCAGGCGATGACCGGGCTCACCTCCTACACCGGTCGCAGCGACGACCCGCCGACGCCTGCCGGCACTGTCGTCGTCGATGAGCACACGGCCACGCTGGCCGCGCTCCATACTGCCGAGGCGCTCTATCACCGTGAACGAACCGGCGAGGGCCAGCGCGTCGAGACGAGTCTGCTCAACGCCGCCGTCGACCTCCAGTGTAACGAACTCACCTTCGCGATGAACCTCGAGGAGGACCTCCCGCGCGGCGACAAAACACATGGCCACGCCTACCTGTACCCGCCCTACGGCATCTACGAGGCCAGCGACGGATACGTCGCGATTGGCATGTCCCCCATGGATCGACTCGCCGAGACGTTCGACCTGCCCGCACTCGAGGAGTACGAGGACCAGCAGGAACTGTTCGAGAACCGAGACGAGATCCATGATCTAATCGAGACCTATACGACCGACCACCCTGCCGACGAAATCGTCGACAACCTCGTCGATGCCGACGTGCAGGCGAGCGTCGCACGCGAGCTAACTGAGGTCGAATCGGACCCGCAGATCCAGCACAACGGGATGATACTCGACCTCGAGCGCCCCGACGGCGAGTCGTTCAAGACGACCGGCTTCCCCGCAACGCTCTCGAAAAGCGGCGGTGAAGTCCGTCACTCCCCGCCAGCGCTCGGCCAGGATACGCGTGCGGTCTTACTCGAGCGCGGCTACACGGACGAAAAAGTCGACGAACTTGTCGAAAACGACGTGATCGCCGTCGACGCGGACGACACAGCGGAGTGATTACCGTCCCGTCTCAGGCGTGCGTCGTCCGGAAGACGGCAACTTCACACGTCTCACACTGGAGCGTGAGCGTTTGCTCGCCGCCACAGCAGAATCGCTCGCTTTCGTCGGCCGCGTTCAGCGGCTGGTCACAGGTGGGACAGCGCTCGAGAAACGACCGAAGCGTTGCAAGCGTGCGGCTGCGGTCGGCCTCCTCGAGCGTCTCCCAACCGGCAACGCGCTCGCCGAGCACGCCGATTGCGGCGATATCAGCCAGATACGCCGGCCGCGAGTTCCAACGGGCGACTTGTGTGCCATCGACTGAGACCGCGAATCGATTCTCGGTCGTCTCGGTCTCGAGGCGGTCCGGATCGACCTCGAGTTCGTTCGCGAGGCGTGCCGTCCCGCCGTCAGTTCGGCGCAGTCGGGCCATCTCCTCGCGCCAGTCGGCTCGGAACGACTCCTCGAGACAGAGATCGTCGATCTCTTCGCAGTCGACGACGACCGACTCGAGAACCGAGTCGACACTCGTGCTACCGTCTGGATTCGGCTCGAGCGTCGAGTCGTCCTCGGTCGCCACGGCGGGCTGTTTCCCGAACCAGCTCAAGACGGATTGCGGAACGTACCGCTGTGTGAGCGTCGGTGTCCCAGGGACGAGGTAGCCCCGCAAATAGATGATGACGAGTGCGAGCGCGACGAACGCGAGCCCCGCAATCGGCCAGATCGTTGCGAGCACACCGCCAACGAGCACGCTGATCGCGAGGTTGACGGCGGTGCAGGCTCCACAGCGATTCTTGCCGGTGTAGGCCGGTTGCCTGAGTTTGAATGCAGCCATGAATTGCAGCGTGGATAAACCGAGTGACCGAGGGCGTTAGCGCCCGCGGAAGATGATATCCAGGACGACGGCGACGATGATGATGACGCCGGTCAGCAGTTCCTGGATGTCGACGCTCATCCCGTTCAAGACGAGCACCTGCGGGATGATGGCGATGACGAGCGCCCCGAGGACCATCCCCGAGAGCGTCCCTTCGCCACCGAAGAGGTTCGTCCCGCCGATGACCACCGCAGCGATGATCAGCAGTTCGTAGGTCGCCCCACTCGAGGCGAACATCGACCCGTAGTAGGAGATGCTGATCATCCCCGCGAACGCCGCCAGCATGGCGACGATGACGAAGTTCAGGATCTTCACTCGGTCGGCGTTGATCCCCGTCTTTTCGGCGGCGTCCTGGTCGTCCCCGACGGCGTAGATGTGGTAGCCAAAGCGGGTCTGATGAAGGACGAACCCGAAGGCGATTACCAGCAAAATCGCCCAGAACACCTGATGGGCGACGCTCACGCCGAAGATATCGGTCGTGCCGCCGAGGAGGCTAATCGCGGCGTTATCTCGCGGCACACCCCAGGAGCCGTCGGTGATCGAGAGTGCAATCCCTCTGAGGACGCTGAGCATCCCGATGGTTGCGATCAGCGATGGCACGCCGATCTTTGTGACGATCACGCCGTTGGTCACGCCGACGCCGGCGGCGATCAACAGGACGACGACCATCGCCGCGAAGACGGTCAGCTGGAAGTCCTGGATCAGCATGGCAAACGAGAGGCCGCCAACGGCGAACATCGACCCCACCGAGAGGTCGAATTCGCCGCTGATGATGAGGAAGCTCATCCCGATGCCGATGATGATGTAGATCGATGCCGTTCGGAACAATCGGAACGTGACACCCGAAATATCTCCCCAGCTAAAGAAGATATCCGGCCGACTCACTGCGATAATGCCATAGAGAACGATAAAGCCGAACAACACACCGGCTTCACGGCGAGCGGTGATCCGTCCAAGAATCGACGACGGGCCGCGTGCGGTTGCGGGTGACCCGCCACCACCGCCGCCCGACTTGCTGGTCTCTTCGCTCATGCTGTTGACCTCCCATCGTCTCTGATGTCCTCGAGTGGGGCTGCCTGGCTCGATTCTTTGCCGCCCATCATCTTGAGGACGATGTCCTCACGGTCGGACGTTTTCGCATCGAGCACGCCCATGAGTTCGCCCTGATGGAGCACCGAGATCCGGTCGGCGATCCCCAGTACTTCCTCGATGTTGTGACTGATGAGGATGATCGAGATACCCTCCTGTCGAAGCGTGTTGACGACGTTGAGGACGTTTCTGACACCCTCAATCGAGAGTGCACTCGTCGGCTCGTCCATGATCAGGATATCCGGATTGAACTGGAGCGCGCGAGCGATTGCGACTGCCTGCTGTTGGCCGCCCGAGAGGTTTCTCACCTGTGAGTTCGGATCAACTGGAATTTTCACCTTCTCGAGTGCCTCCGCGGCCTCTCTGTTCATTCGCTCTTTGTCAACCAACCCGAACCGACCGGCGATGCCGTCCCTGGTCGGTTCGTTTCCGAGGAAGACGTTCGAGGCAACGGTTTGGCTATGTGTTAATGCGAGGTCCTGATAGACCGTGCCGATGCCCATCTGTCGTGCATCATTATAATCGTCGAAGGAGACGCTCTCGCCTCTGACGAAGATCTCGCCCGCGGTCGGCTCGAGGACGCCACAAAGCATCTTGATCAGCGTCGATTTGCCAGCACCGTTGTCGCCAACGATTGCCATGATCTCGCCCTCCTCGGCGCTGAAATCGACGTTGTTGACGGCAGTGATCGTGCCGAACTCTTTCGTCAGCCCTTTCGTCCGAATAACGGGTGAATTGGAACTCATGTTATAGGTGTCTGAGATAAAATCTGGCGGACGCGCTAGTAGTTGTCGTCCTGCCAGCTCATCAGCGTCGACCAGTCATCGCGCTCTAAGGCGAAGTCGATGTTCTCCTGGTCGATAACTTCCGCACCGGTTCGGTAGTCTTTGGGCGGAATGCCCCGCTCCATGTAGAGCCACGCGAGCATCGTCGGGACGTACCCCTGCGAGTACGGGTCCTGTCCGATGGTAAACTCCATGATTCCGTTTTCGATGGCCTCCATCGTCGGTTCCTCGAGGTCGAATCCGCCGCCCATAATTTCGTCTTCGACACCCTGGGCCTCAAGCGCCTCTGCGATAAACCACGTGTAGGCGTCGGTGCCGAGGATCGCTATAACGTCTTCTTCAGCGGTGATGTGATCCTCAAGTCGGGTGATACCCTCGTTGGAGTCGTCCGTGATGTCGAGCACCTCGGTGCTGACATCCGTCTCGTTCTCGAGGGCGGCTTCGATACCATCGGCTCGATCACCCAGCGCAGAGTGGCCGGGACAACAGGTTGCGATTGTCACTTGCCCGTCGTCACTCTCGAGTCGGTCAGCCGCCTCGAGGCCAACGACGTAGCCCGCAGCGTAGTTGTCCTGTCCCGTGTAGGGCAGCGTTCGGTCGAACCGATCTTGCATGTCGTCGACCGTCCAGGCGTTGGTGTTGTACAACATCACGACGATGTCGTTGTCGAGGGCTTCCTGAATCACCGCGTCGTAGGCGTTCTCGTCGATCACCGTCGTGATGATCACGTCCGGCCCCGCGTCGACTGTCGACTCGAGGATCTGAACCTGTTCTTCGACGTCTTCGCCGCCAGTTGGGCCGGTGAAGTTTGCACTCCAGCCGAGTTGCTGGGCGGCGTCGTGCAAACCGGCGATTGCAGGATCGAAGAACGACGTGGCAGCATCGTGGGTGACCATGCTGACGTCCATCTCCTCCCACTCGCTCTCGTAGTCGAGCTCTGTCGGTGGCGGAATCAGTTCGACGAGCTGGTAGTCTGGGACGTCGCCGTTGCCGTTCCCACCACCGCTGCCCGCCGGCGAGTCATCGTCGTCGCTGTCCTCCTGAAAGACGAGGTCTGTACAGCCCGCGAGCCCAGCAGCTGCCCCGACTGCGCTCGCTGCACCGACCTGACGCATGATATCTCGCCGAGACACTCCCTTCCCGAGCCGTATATTGACCCGGCTCTTGTCATCCGGTGGCATAGCACAGACAACCGGGACTATCATAATAAATATTGTTATTATCACAGTTGACTGCCGATAACCTATAGACGTTACCTATAGACAACGAAGGAAATTCGACTGTTTGCCGTTTATTTTACGACAAGTAGTGTTGATACCACGAGTCTTTAGGTAAGTTTGTGTGTGATACCTAGCTGAAAGCGCACGAGGAACGTCAACTGGAGTGTCGGTCATCGACAGCTGACCGTACAGGTAATCCGGGCACGACCTCTGACGCGGTCACGGTCAGCGCGCCCGTCACGCACGCGAAGCGAGCCGCCTCGTTCTGGGTCATCCCTTCCGCACGTCCGACGGCGAACCCGCCGTTGAACGCATCACCCGCACCGGTGGTGTCGACTGGCTCGACCGACGGTGCCTCGACGGTCTGGACCGTCTCGTCGACGACCAGTGCGCCGTCGCTCCCGACAGTCATCACGACCGTCCCATCGACCATGTCGGCAAGCCGCTTGGCAACCTCGCGGTCCGTATGCTTGTCGTCCGGATCGATCCCCGCAAGCGACCGCGCCTCGTTCTGGTTCGGTGTGACGTACTCCGCCCGGTCGAGGAGTGCCTGGTCGATGTCACGGACGGGTGCCGGATTCAGCACGATTTCGACATCGTTAGTCACGGCGACCTCGAGTGCGCGCTCGATGGGATCGGTCTCGATCTCTAACTGGACGAGCAAGACGTCACTGGCGGCGATAGCATCGGCGGCATCATCGACGTGTTTGGCAGACAGTTCGGCGTTCGCGCCGGGTGCGACCGTAATCTCGTTTTCCCCGTCGGCGTCGACGAGCACGAAGCCGGCTCCCGTGTGCGCGTTCGGATCACGGCCGACCTGCGCGGTGTCGATTCCTTCTCGCTCCCAGAGATCGAACGCATCGTCGCCGTAGCGGTCGGTTCCGACACGTCCGACGAACGTGGTATCCGCGCCGAGCCGACTCGCAGCGATTGCCTGATTCGACCCTTTCCCGCCCGGCCCCTCGGCAAATCCCTCGCCGATAACCGTCTCGCCGGGGACGGGAAACTGCGGGACACGCATCGTCAGGCCCACGTTGTAGCTCCCGACAACCGCGATGGACGGCGTCTCCGGGGCCGACTCAGTACTCCCCATCACCAACCCCTCCGCTTACGATTTCGACGCCGCTCGAGGCCCCCAGAAGCGCCGCCCCAGCATCGAGCAGTTCGGTTGCATCCTCGAGCGATTTGATGCCGCCGCTCGCTTTGACGCGGGTGTCGTCGTCGACGCGCTCGCTGAGAAACTCGATTCGTTCGACGGTTGCCTTCCCGCCATCTCCCCAGCCACTCGAGTTCTTGATGTAGTCGAAGCCAGCGTCGATTGCGAGGTCAGCGATCTGTTCGGCTTCATCGTCGGTCAGCGCGCCGAGCTCGAGCATGGCTTTGCACGTTGCATCGCCGCTGGCCTCGACGATGAGTTCCATTTCGCGGCCGACCTCATCGAAGCGCCCGGACTTGACGAAGCCGATGTTCGGCATGACATCGACTTCCTCGGCCCCGGCAGCGACGACGTCGCGAATTGCCATCGCCTTCGACAGCGGCCTGTCGCCGCCCATCGGAAACCCGACTGCCGAACAGACGGTGACGTCACTCCCGGCGAGTTGCTCGCGCACGAACGGCACCCAACACGCCTGCACCATTGCGCCGTCGAACCCGTACTCGAGACACTCCTCACAGAGCGTTCGGATATCGTCCTCAGTGGCGGACGGGTTGACGTTGGTGTGTTGAATCGTTCCGGCCACGTCGCTTGGCTCTCTTGGCATAGAACACCTACTCCAATTCGGTGAAGCGAGAAAACGTTATGGGATAGCAACCCACACCGGCGACAGCAGCCCTGCCTGGGAATAGCTTCAAGGAGACTGTGGCACAATATATCGTGAGAAGAGCCAACATGAAACGAGACGAACACGGCATCCTCAACGCGGAGTTGAATCACGCACTCGCAAGTATGGGGCATACGGATACCCTCATCGTCACCGACGCGGGCTTTCCCATCCCGCAAGACGCCTGGCGGATCGACCTCGCGCTCACCAGGGGTGTTCCAGGTCTCTACGAGGTTCTCGAGGCGATCCACGGCGAACTGATCCCCGAAACCGTCACCTACGCAGACGCCGTCCCGGAGAACAATCCCGAGATGGACGAGCGCCTGCAGGACCTCTATGGAGACACGGGGACCGACCTCGAGACGATTCCACACGAAGACGTGCTCGCTCACGGCTCGGAGGCGAAAGCCATCGTCCGGACCGGCGCGTACGTCCCCTGGGGAAACGTCATCATCCAGTGCGGGACGGATCCCAAGCCCTTCTTCGACGGCGACCGAGAGGTGATGCCCGACTCATACCAATGGCGGTACGAGGAGATGCACGGAGAGTCACCGTGACAGGGACGTGCCTGCTCGAGTCGGTTGGCCTCTCGAATGGGCTTGGGCGGGTCAGTACCCCCAGTCGAACAGCCAGTTGAGTACGATTGCGACGCCGACGAGCGTGAGGAGTCCACCGAGGACACCAAACGAGATGGACCAGCCGGCGAAATCGGCCAGTGCACCGACGACGACTGACCCAGTCGCCGCGATGATCATGTAGATCGTTCGAACGAGACCAAAACTGGTGTTTCGTTCGGCCGTCGAAAACGCACGGAAAAAGCGGGGCATCGACGCCGCATCGAAGCTCATCGCAACACCCAGCAGTGCGACGCCGACGAGCAGCCATCCGAGACCAGACATCGCGATGAGAATACCGTAGCCAACGGCACCAGCGAACAGGCAGGCGGCGAGAGTGCCGTCTCGTCCAACCCGATCCGAGACGGCACCGACGCCGATCTGGGCAACGCCCTGAACGACGAAGTACGCCGAGAAAATCGCTCCAGCGAGCGCGGTTGAGACGTTGTGGTGCTCGATGAGAAACGTCGGGAGGAACGATGCTGTCCCCTGCCAGGCGAACTCACCGACGATGGAGATGAGGAGGGTGAACGCAACCGCTGGCCGCGTGAGGACTGCGCTGGCAGTCTCTGGGTCAACTCGCTTTCGAAGTGGCGTCTCGGGATACCGCGGCTCGGGTGAGCGAATCTTCAAGGCGAAGACAACGGCGACGGGAATACCAACAATGGCGACGGTTCCCACCGCCACGCGCCAGCCAAATTGGACGGCGAGCCACGCGACGGCAATCGGAGCGACCAGGCCAGCGACGGTCCCGCCGGCATTGTGAACACCGATTGCAGTGCCGACCGATTCGTAGGTGCGAGCGAGGAAGGCAGTTGCCACACTGTAGTGTAACCCAGCAACGCCGCCAAGAAGGACCGTCGCGCCGAAAAACAGCCACAACGCGGGTGCCAGTGCGACTAGCAAGGCCGCACCCGCTGTTCCACCGACGGCGATGAGGATGATCAGTCGCTCGCCGTATCGGTCAGCCAGCAACCCACTCGGATATTGGGCTAGTCCGTAGGCAAGCCACATTCCCGTCAACGAGAGGCCGACGACCGCGTTTGTCGTCGAAAACGTGGAGACGATATCGGGAAGGACGGGGCTGATCGCCAGCCGACCGACCATCGTCACGAAAAACGCAAGCGTACACAGCGCCAGCACAGTCTCACGATATCGCCATTCCATCGACTGATCGCTATCCGCTACGTACACCGCGACGGCGACACGAATACGTATCGATTATGCTTCCCCAGTCGATACAGCAGGTATTGCTAAGAAATATAGCATAATTAGAAAAATAACGAATATTTTATGTTTTACTCTGAGATGGAGATATACAAACACTACTTAAACTCACTTTCCTCCGAGTTTTGATTGGAGAATTCTGTCAACTCTCTCGAGCACAAAACCCCTCCAATATAAACTTATATCAGATTGGTTTTATTCTATTCAAATAAGTCTGACATCGAAATCGTCACTACTATACTAGCCACTGAAAGTCTGTGCACACCTAATCGCACGACAGTTGTTCGAACAGTGTGTAACTCGTTGCAGTTGTTACTATATCGACCGGTCGAGACGCTCACGAGTTGAACACCAATCTGTTTCACCGACTGAAACAGCGGTTGACGGGAGCACGAGAGGCCACGAGCCTGTGTGAGTTCGACGCTGTGGGACAACCCTTGAGGCCGAGACTGAGTCGTGTCCACACTGTAACTCCGATGAAATTGCCAGCTACCGCTTGTGATTGTTTTCTAACCGGAGTCAACCTGTGTGAGGCAAGGCATTTATATTGCTGTTGCAAGTATTCACACTATCAGTCACGTTCCTATGTGTGCGAACTTCTCACCCACCCCCTCAGTTCTCGGCCCTGACGTCGCAGATATCCACATCCTGCACATCGAAGACGATCAAAGCTTTGCGGATCTCGTCGCAACGTTCCTCGAGCGCGAACGTGAGGCATTTACCGTCCACACTGAAACGGACCCACAGGAGGCGCTCACAACACTTCATTCGGGAGCCCTCGAGTTTGATTGCGTTGTCTGTGACTACGATATGCCGGTACTGAACGGACTCGAGGTACTCCATCATGTTCGTGAGGAGAATCCGAAACTGCCGTTTATTCTCTTTACGGGAAAAGGCTCGGAAGAGATTGCAAGTGAAGCGATCACTGCCGGCGTCACGGAGTATCTCCAGAAAGGCGGTGGGTCTGAACAGTACACCGTTCTTGCCAATCGGATCCAGAACGCGGTCGAACACTACTGGGCTGATCGCCACCTCAATCGTGGACTTGAGGCAATTGAGACAGCTCATGACGGCATCGCAATTTTGAGCGAAGACGGCCAAATTGAGTATCTGAACTCGACGTATGCAGACCTGCTTGGATATGAACGCGAGGACCTCGTCGGTGAACACTGGGAGATACTCTATTACGATGATAACACCGACGAGATTTACAACGAGGTACTCCCTGCAGCACGAGAAGGGCGTTGGCAGGGCCAGACGAGACTACGGCGACGCGATGGAGACGGAATCACTGTTGAGCACACCCTGTCGTACACAGATGATGGGTCGCTCATTTGCACGCTCTCGGATCCAACGCCGGACGAAGCCGTCGAAACAGAACTGACAGTGAAGACACGTGCAATGGACAAAGCCCCGATTGGTATCTCACTTACCGACCCCACGGCCGAAGACAATCCACTCATTTACGTCAACAACGAGTTCACCACTCTCACCGGCTACGACGAAGACGAGGTCCTCGGTCGAAACTGCCGATTTCTGCAGGGAGAGCGAACAGCCGACAAGCCGCGACGTCGACTCCGAGATGCAATCGACGCCGAGAAACCGGTTACTGTTGACCTTCGGAACTACCGAAAAGACGGCACCGAATTCTGGAATCGTGTCCGAATCGCTCCGTTGTTCGATGACGATGGCGAGATCGAATACTTCGTCGGCTTCCAGAACGACGTGACGAGGGAGAAAACCCACGAATCAAAATTACGCGCACAAACAGCACGCCTCGAGGCTCTCCTCGAGCACTCGCCAGACATGATTGCGATCCACGACGCTGCGGGTATCATCCGTGACGTCAACCAGCGACTGTGCAACGAACTCGGCTACACAGCGGAGGAACTGATTGGCAAAGCAGTCTGGGAGTTGGACCCAACTGCCAGTCCAGAGCGAGGGCAACCGTTCTGGAACTCCCTCCCGACGAATTCGCCACGACGCTTCGAAGGCGAACTCGAGCGTGCAGACGGAACGACGATGCCCGTCGAAATCCATCTTATCCGACTCGATCTGGAGGGAAACGACCGATTCGTCGCAATAGATCGCGATATCACCGAACAGAAAGCCCAACGGCAGGAACTCCTCGAGCGAAATGAACGGCTGGACCGCTTTACGAGCATCGTCAGCCACGACCTTCAAAATCCACTCCAACTCGCACAGGGTCGTCTCGAACTCCTCAAAGACGAGTGTGAGAGTGAGCATGTAGAGGATATCGACTACGCACTCACGCGAATGGACGCCCTCATCGAAGACGTACTTGCACTCGCTCAGGTCGGTGATCGAGCAATGGAAATCGAATCCGTGAGCCTCGAGTCGGTCATCGAAGACTGTTGGACGACAAACGCAACGGAGACAGCCACGCTCACTACCGAGACAGGGAAGACGATTCAGGCCGACCGGAAACAACTCCAGCAGGTCTTCGAAAATCTGTTCCGAAACGCGGTTGAACACGTTGGTGAGGACGTCACAATCACTGTCGGCGACACGCAGACGGGGTTCTACGTCGAAGACGACGGCCCGGGGATTCCCGAGACGACTCGAGACAACATTTTCGATGCGGGCTATACGACGGCAGCCGATGGAACCGGCTACGGACTCCATATCGTGGCCGAGGTCATCAACTCACACGACTGGGAACTAACGATCACCGACGGGTCGACAGGTGGCGCTCGGTTCGAGATTTCGACTGAGACAGAGTCAGAAAACCGATGCTAAGAACGCGACGTTGTCGCTCTCGAGTACAAATTCCCAGTATCAATCACGTTCTGGAGTCAGGTCCAAGCCCCAACTCAGCGAACGTTGGCGTCTTCTCAACCGCCTCGTCGCACTGTGGGCACTGTTCCATGTCGGATTTAATATAGGTTTCATCACAGGTTGTACAGGTGTACAGTTCAGTTACTGGTTGTGACTCTGCCGGCTCTTGGTGCGTTTCATCGACCGTTCTCGAGGCAGTGAACTGATTCATGACTCGAGTGAGGATACGACGGGACATTGTGGTAGTATATAAGGGGTTGACGACCGGCATAAGTCGACTGTTCATTCACAGAAATTGATTGTGAGGTGAATAGCGTCACAATAGAGACGTATGCTGGAGGTGCCACACTTTTTATAAAATAGATATATTTGATAGAAAAAGACAATAAATTGTACTATACTCGCGTTCGAATCGAGCGCTGCCGTCGCTACGAGAGCGTAAGCGTCGCGACCGTCGCCGGCGGCAGGTCGACGCTAATCGTGTTCCCATCGACATCCACGTCGGTTGCTTCCGGTTCGAACTCGGCAGCGTTGTCCGGGGTAACCGTTGCGCTCGGTTCGTGGTCACCAAACAGCAGGGTCGCTTCAACCGCGTCTGGCGTTGTGCCTTCGACAGTCACTGCAACTGTCTGCTCCTCACGGCAATCGAGGTTCGTCAGTGAAATGAACGTCTCGTCGCCATCAGTTGAGGCCGATCCCTGCACGAGTGGGAGTTCGCGATCATCCTCGACGTCGCGGGTCGGCGTGCTAACCGACGTCTGAATCGCATCGTTGCCTTTGTGCGGCGCGTAGGAGTCGAAGACGTGGTAGGTTGGGCGCGCCCACGCCTCGTCTTCGTCGGTCTCGACGAGACACTGGAGGACGTTGATCGTCTGCGCGATGTTCGACATCGTCACCACGTCACTGTGGTCATTGAAAATGTCAAGGACAGCCGCTGCAGAGAGTGCATCGAGAACCGTCCCTGGCTGCTCGAGGCCGTTTTCCGAGACTGCTTCGGGATGCCAGGCACCCCACTCGTCGACGATGACACCGATGTCACGGGTCGTCGCGATAGCGTCAATCGCGCCGGCAATCGCTTCGATATGACCGTCAGTCTCGAGTGCGTCAGCGAGGAACGTATCGTAGTCGTCCTCGTCTGACTCGGAGACGGTCATTGTCTGGCCGTAGTAGTGATGCAGGGTAAGATGGTCAAGCGGGAACTCTGGTCCCCACGAACTATCTGCAATCTCCTCGAGGAAGCGGCGATTCCATTCGTGGTGTTCGAAGCCACAGGCAATGAGCTCGAGGTCGTGCTCGAACATCAGTCCCGACTGGGTACCGACGTAGGTGGCAAAGCGCCGGTATTCACGGGCGTACTGTTCAGGACTCATCCGGCCACCACAGCCCCAGTTTTCGTTTCCAAGCCCCCAGTATTTCACCTCGTAGGGGTCGTCGTGACCGTTCTCTCGTCGACGGTCTGCAAGTTCCGTGTCGCCATCGTAGTTACAGTATTCGACCCAGTCAGCAGCCTCCTGTGGATCGCCAGAGCCAACGTTAGCAGCCAGATAGGGCTCCGTGCCAACAGCTTCACAGAACTGCAGGAACTCGTCGGTACCAAAGGCGTTGGACTCTTCGGGAACTTCCTCCGGACCCTGTGCCCAGAAGAGGTTTCGTCGCCGTGGCCGGTCTTCTTGCGGGCCGACACCGTCTTCCCAGTGATAGTCATCCGCGAAACAGCCGCCGGGCCACCGAAGCACAGGAATGTCGAGATCCTTGATCAACTCGAGGACGTCCTCACGGTAGCCATCCTCATCAGCGCTGTCGCTGTGCCAGAGTCCCTCGTAAACACATCGCCCAAGGTGTTCCGAAAAGTGTCCGTGGAACTCTGGATTAATGTGCCCAACAACTGCTTCACTGTGTACGGTTACCGTTGCATCAGCCATGTATGGCTCCTATTCCCACACATAGATGATAAAAGAAGCGATTGCTGGGGCGGAAACGGAGCGGTGTGTGATTAATTCCAGTCATGACTATGGTGATACGACTGCATAACAGTCAGTGACGATTTTCGACCCCCGCTCGGTTGAACAGCTGCCACTCGTTTTGTCCGGCAGTATGAAAGACAATGCAAAACGTGGTGGACTTCATTGTCGGGGCGCAGTCTGTGGCGTCCAGCGTGGTACAGCATGTGTGGGGTAGCCGACTCGAAATCCGTTTCGGCAGCCCCATCAGTTCTACGGACATGTCCTATATATTAGTATTATTGAAAATATATATTCCCCTACTATGAGAACTGATACTGTAGCGACGAGCATGACCACTGTCCGGGAGCAATGTGGGTCGTCAACCGTTCGATGGCTGCAAGAGATCGAGTTGTTCGTGGCGTACAGGAGATCGGAGTCCTCTATTGTCCACGGAGAGCGATAGTAGCTCTTGAGACGAGTTATACACTGATCTCATGGTATCCTTCGGTCTGGTATGCATTGCCTTGCAGTGGCTACTATATTGTCTCTCTTGGTTGATGAACCAACGCAACGTCGGTAACTGAACTTGTCCAAATACGGGCTATAGCCGGATAGAATACTCATGGCAGTTATCCTCCAGCAACAATAGATAAGCTACCTAGTACAAGGCCTCCCATTTCCGTTTTCCATACTATCATACTATAACGAAAAAGCAACTCGTCGATGATCCTATGACGAACGCACCCACATGCTTACGGACCACACACACAATGGGTCCGCAAACATCTGGGTGCAGAGCATAGCTTTTGAAACGAGTTACACACAGATCGCAACGCTATCCTGCGATCAGGTGTGCAGTGAGTTTCAATAGCTACGATAGTGAACGGTTGCCGAGTCGGGGTGTGTGCCTCTGACAACGGTGGCGACTCGGCAGCACTACCATTCGAGTCCATCGGTGTAGAAGGAGGGGCTGACTGGTCAGCCTCGAGCGGATCACAACTTCGTTTGCTCGAGGGTCGCAGTTCTGGCGGGTGTTGTCTCTCCTGCCTATAACCTGAGGATACTTAGGTGCGGAGGACCGTTGTTCAGATAACCGAAAGAAGCGCCGTCCTCGATGCAGTTGGGACGGACGTTTTAGAGTGAGTCCCATCGACGGGCATACCCGGCGTGTACATCTCACGAACGTTCCCGTTCCACTATTTCGTGGCCGTACCGGCTGCGTCGTCTGGACAGCTCTGATCGGATCTATCAATGGAAATTGAAATTGCAACAATCGGCGGGTATGAAGAAGTCGGCCGGCAAATGACTGCTGTCCGTGCAGGTTCTGATATCGTGATCTTTGACATGGGGCTTAATCTGTCAAAAGTCCTTATTCACGATAACCTTCGAACCGAAGGAATGCACAGCCTCGATCTGATCGACATGGGTGCAATCCCTGATGATCGGATCATGAACGACCTCGAGGGTGACGTCCAAGCAATCGTTCCGACACACGGCCACCTCGATCACATCGGCGCAATCAGTAAACTCGCACATCGGTACGACGCACCAATCGTCGCAACTCCGTTCACGCTCGAACTCGTCAAAGGCGAACTCGAGGAAGAGCAGAAATTCGACACCGATAGCGACCTCATCGAGATGGAAGCCGGCGAAACGATGACAATCGGTGACGAGGGCTGTGAACTCGAGTTCGTCAACGTCACCCACTCGATCATCCAGGCGATCAATCCAGTACTCCACACGCCCGAGGGCGCAATCGTCTACGGGTTGGACAAGCGGATGGACCACACGCCCGTCATCGGCGATCCAATCGACATGGAGCGATTTCGTGAACTCGGCCGCGAAGACAACGGTGTTCTCTGTTACATCGAAGACTGTACCAACGCGAACAAGAAAGGGCGCACGCCCTCTGAAAGCGTCGCTCGAGAGCACCTTCGGGACACGCTCTACAGTATGGAAGATTACGATGGCGGCATCGTCGCCACAACGTTCTCGAGCCATATCGCCAGGGTAAAATCACTCATCGAATTTGCGCGAGATATTGGCCGTGAACCGCTCTTGCTCGGGCGGTCGATGGAGACGTACTCCGGGACGGCGAAACGAATCGGCGTCGATTTCCCATCGGATGTCGAGATGGTCGGCTATCGACACGCCATCGAACAGAAACTCGAGCAGATCATGAACGATGGGAAAGAGAACTACTTGCCAGTCGTCACCGGTCACCAGGGCGAACCACGCGCAATGTTGACCCGGATGGCCCGTGGCGAAACGCCCTACGAACTGGATGAGGGCGATAAGGTAGTCTTCTCCGCACGCGTAATCCCAGAACCGACCAACGAAGGGCAACGATATCAAGCCGAGAAACTCCTCGGCATGCAAGGCGCACGCGTCTACTCCGATATCCACGTCTCCGGCCACCTTTGTCAGGAAGGCCATTACACGATGCTCGAGGCACTCCAGCCACAGAACATCATTCCTGCGCATCAGGACCTCAGCGGGTTCTCCGGCTATGTCGATCTCGCATCGGACAAGGGATACACACTTGGAGAAGACCTCCATACGACGACGAACGGAAATATTATCCAACTGGTCTAGCCAGTCAGACCCTGAACTGCAGGCCAAAACCGATTGACGCTATCGGGTTTTTTACTCAGTAGGAACTGGGAGAACAGTACTGTTCGCCAAACTCATCGGAGTTCTGTGAACAACGCTTTTCTCTCAATTAACGGGATCTCGCGGTATCGACGTTCCAAAAACGACTGCCCAAAAGGCATACAAAAAGCTCCACAGAGCACTGCCGTCGCTCTGTGAAGCGATATGAAAGTATGAATGGGGCGGCGAATCCGCGTTCCCAGAGGGTCGCCCACTCCAGTACTAACCGATACGCAGGCGAGCTTATCTTCCGTGTTCGGGATGGGTACGGGAGGCACCTCGCCGCTCTG